>NZ_VFNX01000001.1:600000-900000 GCF_006715785.1 Streptomyces puniciscabiei | reverse complement strand
CATGGCGGACCCACTCCTTGTGGTCCTCGTTCGGATTGCGCACGAGCTCGGCAAGCTCCGCCACGGCCTCCTCGCGGGTGGGACGAGCCAGCACGTGCATGCGGGTACCCACGCGGCACCCGCCTTCGACGAGCGGCCGGCTGGCCTGTGCCAGGGCCTCAGGGGTGTCTCCGTACCGCAGCCAGCAGTCCCCCAGGGCCAGCGCGGTCTGCTGCGCCACGGCCGAGGCCCCGCTGAGGTAGATCTGTGGCCGCACTCCGCCGCTGTATCCGAGGCCGAGCTCCGTGTCCTTGAGCGTGTAGTGCTGCCCGTCGTAGCTCAGCGGTGACTCGCCCTCCCAGAGACCCCGGAGGATCTCCAGGAACTCGTTGCAGCGCGCGTACCTCTCGTCATGGCTGAGGAAGTCGCCGTATCCGGCCTGCTCCGCGGGAGAGGTACCGGACACGATGTTGAGGGCGATGCGCCCGTCCGTCATCCAGGAGAGAGTGTTGACGACCTGAGCGAAGAGCGGCGGTGTCATCAGGCCCGGCCGATAGGCGAGCATGAACGTGACACGATCAGTGACCTGCGAAAGCGCCCCGATCACCGGGATCGGATCGGGCAGTCGCTTGGAGATCCCGAACAACAGGCTGTCGACGCCGAGTTCATCGGCCTCCTGCACGAAGTCCCTGACTTCCCCCATGTCGAGCTTGCCCATGTTGTAGGGATCCGTGGGCTTCGCCTGTCCCGTGTCGGGCGGCGAGCACCAGTGCAGGCGCAGGGGGTTCATGTTCGATCCTTCCTTCCGTGTCAGGTGCTGACCACGCGTACGCGGTCACCGATCTCGTACCAGCGCTCGAGCGCCTCTTCCGGGGAGTCCGCGGTGAAGACGACGGCCGCGATCCGACAGCTGTAGTCCGCCTCATCGGTCTTGATGCCGACGCCCGGTTCGATGAGGACGTGGCTCCCCATCACCCACGGCTCGGACGTCAGCTCGTCCCAGCCTTCGAGCCGCGCGTACGAACCCGCGCCGCCCGCGGTCAGGAAACGAATGCCAGTCGCCTTGGCGACCGGCTCGCCATGCGCCGCCGCGCTCTGGGGATCCGCGCCGGTGATGTCCGCGAGGACCCTTCCGGGCAGCCTGAGGCCGGTGACCATCTCCATGAGCTCGGTGATCTTGCCGCCGGGCAGGCGCGCGGCCACCTCGATGAGTACGGGGCGCCCCTCACTGAGGCGCAGTTCGCAGTGGAACGGCCCCGTCGTGATCCCCACCGCCTTGACGACATCCGCGGCGTACGACGCGAGTTCGTGGCGGACAGCCTCGTCGAGCGGCGCGGGCGTGAGATGCCCCAGCTCCAGGAACCGCGGCTCGGGGCCGAGCAGCTTCCGCGTCACCGCCACAACGGTGACTTCGCCGTTGCTGACGTAGCCGTCGGCGCTGTACTCCGTTCCAGCCACGTACTCTTCGACCATCACGTCGGCGGTCAGCGGCCGGTCGAACTCGAGTCCCTCCTCGGCGTGGATCGCAGACACCGCCCGGCGCGCTTCTTCGAGAGAGTCGACGCGCGACACGTGAACGCTCCCGCCGGAATCGACCGGCTTGATGACTGCGGGGAAGCCCACGTAAGCACATGCTGCATCGAGTTCCGCCAGCTCACGGACCACAGTGAACCTCGGTACGTGCAGGCCGGCCGCAGCCACCGCCTCGAGCATCCTCGCCTTGTGCCGGACCTGGTCCACGGCCGTGCCGGCCAGCCCGGGCAGCCCCAGCCGCGCGGACAGCCGGCCGGCTGCCGGCACGTAGTACTCGCCGCCGGCGACAACAGCATGAATGGCGTTCCGCTGGTGGGATTGGACGACGGCAGCCTCCAGGACGTCCCCGGAGTTGGTATCCGTCACGATCATCTCTGTCGCGGCAGATCGCACGAACTCGGCGACCCTTCGGCCTTCGGCCTCATAGGAGGCCACCACGACGTCCCAATTGAGAGAACGGGCATGAGTGATATAGGCGTTCGCGGAGAACGCGGGTTGCACCACCAGGACACGATAAGGCATAGGGTTTCCTCGAGTTCTAGCTCTGAGCTCGGCCATGGTTCACGTGACGAGAAGTCAGACCTCAGCGCATTGAGGATCAACGCCGTTCACAGCCACCATTGACGGAGAACTGGAAGTGGACCGGCACGCGCACTCCGAGAAGTCCCCCGAAGTCGATGGGCGATAATCCACTCGGTGGAGCGGTGGCTTGTCGCGCTCCGGCGCATCGGGCAGCGGGAACCCGCCGCGCTCTCCGCGCGGTCAGGATGCGGAGGGCTTCACAGCATTCCAGCCGACATCGCCGGCTGTTACCACACTTGAACCGACCGCAGACGCCGGAGTGACGGACGGCGAGAACGAGCCGTGCCCCATAGCCATCGCCACGGCCACACCGGCGATGCCGCCGATGAATGCGACACGTACGGTGCGCGTCATACGAATCAGAATTGCACGAACATGCATGCTGCATCTATCCATTCACCGAAGCCCATTGGGCGCGAGGTGGAAGGTCGGCTTGGCCCGAGCTGTCTCGGTAGTTGTTCACGCACCCCGGTTCGGGTGAATGGCGCGACCGGCCTGTGGCAAGGCTGACGATCGCAGTCGAGGCAGAACAGCACATTCGCGCCTCGCCCAACTTTTCCATCCGTTTCCATCAATTCGGTACACGAATCCCCCCGGCAGCAATCAGGCTCTGACCTGCACCCAATCCTTCCTGCATCACCCCCGAGCAGGCCAAGCGCTAAGATGGCTCCGGTTCCTGCAGTGCCGATCTTCACGGGGTTCAATATGGACAAAGAGGAAAAATGGGAAGGGCTCACGACCAGGCCGACCACCACGGGCAACGAGGCAGACGCTGAGAGTCACCGCCGTCACGCCGTTCCGCCGAACGCTCTGACGAAGCCGGAAGAGTTCGTCCAGGGAATGGCCAAACACCTGACGGACTTAAGGCGACTCGTCGATGAACAGGCCAGCCGACTGCACGACGTGTCGTACGCAGTCACGAGCAGGAACTCGGATATCCGCGAAATTCACGGCCTGTCCGCCATCGCTCAGGCCATCGATGACGCCCTGTCGGGCTCCCGGCGGGAAATTCTTACCGCGCAGCCGGACGGTCCTCGCCCGAGGGAAGTTCTCGACGACGCCTTGGAAAGCGTGCGACGTCACGTAGCCGCCGGCGTCGTCATGCGTACGCTCTATCAACACACGACGCGTTTCGACGAGGCGACAAAAGAATATGTCCAGAAGGCAACAAGCCTCGGAGCTTCAGTCCGGACGCTCGACGAGTTCTTCGACCGCCTGATCATCGTGGACGACGTCGCCTTCATCGCGGCGAACGCAGACCGCACCTCTGCGGTCGCGGTGAGCGAGCCGGCCGTCGTCGGCTTTCTCCGTGACATGTTCAACAGGTCGTGGGATCGAGCAAAGCCCTTCCCGTTCGTCCCGAGTTATGCAGCGATGGCGGCAAAGGAAGTCATGCCCGCAATGCGTGACTCGATCAAGCGCCTGCTGATCAACGGCTACCCGGACAAGCAGATAGCCCGGCGGCTCGGCATCAGTGAGCGGTCGTTGCAGGGCCACATCGCCACCATGAAGCGAGAGCTCGATGCACAAAACCGGATGCAGATGGGCTATCTCTGGGGCAGAGGCGAGGGTGAGTAGGACGGTCTGAGAGGGCGAACCACGGCGGCATGTCCGATGCGCCGAGGTGTCGTCGACTGCTGAAGCGTCATCTGCTCGTAGGGGGGATGCCCGGCGGATCCGAGGTTGCGGGCGGCGTTCTCGGCGCGGCTCGGGCAGGTCGGCGAAGGTCGACCCGGCCGCGCTGACGCTGCTGGTACGGCCGTGGCCCACGGGCTCGTGTCGGCAACGAAGTGACCGTGCCGTCGTTACGCAAGGCCGCCGGCGACTCCCTGGCGCCGCGCCGCTCATTCGGGTTCGAGCTGGACGAACCGGGCCTCGGCGTCCAGCTTGCCGACAGCCTGGACGCGGAAGGCGCCGGGCTCCTCACGGTCGAGCATGTGTTGCAGTGGGCCACCGCGCCGGGCGCGTGGCCCTATTGGCACTGGCTGAGGCTGAGTGCCGCACGCGGATTCGCAAGTTGCTCATGCCATCGATGCCCGGCAGGAGCTTCTGCCGGCACGCCTGCTGCCGCGCGGCTACCGGCGGGTCCCGACGTTCTGGTTCAGCGACGCCGGCACAGCCAGGCCTATGTCGGCCGCGGACGCGCGACCGTCGGCGCTGCACGCGGCCACCTACTCGGCCTTGCCCGGGTCAATCCAGCGGAGCGAAGTCCCGGCGATGGCGAAAACCCCGCCGAGGGTCAGCCAGCCCCATACCGGGAACTGCAGCACGCCGCTTGTCATCACCACCGGTGCAAGCGATGTCGCTGTGGAGGTCCCTGATTGGAACAGGCCCTGGTAGGCGCCGGCTTGGCTGTCGGGTGCGAGGTTGTAGCTCAGCGTGGTACTCGAGGCCGCGAAGTACACCTCGGCGATCGTCATGACCAGCGCCGCGCCCAGGACCAGGATCGTCGCCGCGATCGCCGACCCGGATCGTGACACGACGAAGACTGCGCAGCCCAGGGCCAACAGCCATCCAGCGCGCTCGCCGACCCGGATGGCGCCGACACTGTCCTCGGTGCCCTTGCTGAGGCGAACCTGGAGCAAGGCGACGAGGGCTGTGTTCAGCACGAGCGCCATCGCCACGGTCGCCCGCGGTGCGCTCGTGTCGCGGACCACCCACAGCGGCAGGCCGACTTCGAAAATGCCGAACTGAAGCGCCAGGACCGTGCATATCGCGCAGAATAGAACATAACGCCGATCCCGTAGGACGCCCGAGCGTCGGCGGTCTTGCCCGGTGGCTGCGGCGGCGGTCGTCCAGGTGATCGGAAGGCCGGCCAGCAGGGCCGCCGCGACGACGAAGGTCAGACAGTCAGCGACGATGACGGCAAAGTAGGCGGTAGCCGTGTTCACGGCGAGCGCAAGGCCGCCGACGCCCGCGCCGAGCCCGACCCCGACATTCGCCAGTGCTCGAAGCTTCGCCCGCGCCTTGACCACACCGTCCCGTGGCAGCGCTGTCGCCAGCAGTGCCCGGTACGCGACCACTGCCCCGCGATCCACCGCGGTGATCGGGCAGATCAGCATGAGGAACAGCCAGAACGAATGAACTTGCGTATAACCCAGGATCCCCACGGCCTCCGCGGACCAGAGGATCATCAGCACACGGCGGGCACCCCAGCGGTCGCAGGCCCGGCCGAACGGCACGGAGGCGAGGATGCCGCAAACGCCGCCGGCAGCCAGTCCTGTGCCGAACTGGGCCGCCGTCATGTCCCCGACGTGCGTGAAGAACAGCGCACTGTTCACCCGGAACAGACCGTTGCCGAATGTGTTGATCAGTGTCAGAGGCACGAGCCGCCTGGCCGCGTGGTTCGCGGACGCCCCGGAGCCTTCGGCCCGGGGTGCCCGCGTCTTGGGTAGCGCAGGCATGAGGGAGCGGATTCCCACAGAGTTTCCTCGAATTCTAGCTCTGGGCTCGGCTATGGTTCGCGTGACGAGACATCAGACCTCAGCGCATTGAGGACTACCGCCGGCGAACCCCGCAGCGATCAAGATCCGACCTGGGCCGGTCCGCTCGTTCGAGGTACGTGAACAGCTACCCCGCCACCTCGAACCTCCGAGAGGCCTTACGGCCCGAGGGCCCATCCTTCCCCCACCGCCCCCGAGCAGGCCAGGCCCCAAGACGGCTCCGGTTTCTGCACTGCCAATGTTCGCGGGGTCCAATGGGGACTTCCCGGGGACTTTCCGCCGGACTGGCGAACCAGGAGTCAATGCCCGCAAGCTCACGCGCGCCCGCCTGCGGCACGAAGCGAGTATAGGTTCGGGGGGTGAAGGCCGGGTCGGAGTGGCTTAGCCAGTTCGCCGGCGAGACGATCGACTGGCCGGCCTCGAGCATGACCGACGCGTAGGTGTGGCCGAGGGCCCGCCCCAATGACGGTCCATCAACAACTGGTGGACGGTACCTTTCCACATCCCATGGACGATCCGGCCGAGGATCGCCGATCCGGACGGCGGAGAGCGTGGCGTCCCAGTCCCCGATGGCGCGGGACGCCTACGGCGTGAATCCGGCTGCCGCGCAGGCGGCCACACCGATGTCATGAAGCATGCCGGTAGCGGCGAAGATCCAGGTCTCCTCCGTCAGGTCGGCCATCCCCATGGCGAAGCTCTCCGGTGGATCGGCCTCGCCAGGGACGTACGCAGCATCGGCCGGTCCGTCTTCAGCCGTGCCACGGCGGGCAGGATCAGCGCCGCACCCCATCCGGCCCGCTGAATAGCAGGTCAGACAGGGTGCGGGCATCGTCGTATCAAATGTCCCGGAAGATTTCGATCTGCGCCCCGATGGTGTTCAGGCGCTCGGCGAGATCCTCGTAACCCCGGTTGATGACGTACACGTTGCGCAGCACCGACGTGCCCTCGGCCGCCATCATGGCCAGCAGGACGACGACGGCGGGGCGCAGGGCCGGCGGGCACATCATCTCGGCGGCGCGCCAGCGGGTCGGGCCCTCGACCAGGACCCGGTGCGGGTCCAGCAACTGCAGGCGTCCGCCCAGGCGGTTGAGGTCGGTGAGGTAGATCGCGCGGTTGTCGTAGACCCAGTCGTGGATGAGGGTCTTGCCCTGCGCGACGGCCGCGATCGCCGCGAAGAACGGGACGTTGTCGATGTTCAGGCCCGGGAAGGGCATGGGGTGGATCTTGTCGATCGGCGCTTCGAGCTTGGACGGGCGGACGGTGAGGTCCACCAGCCGCGTACGGCCGTTGTCCGCGAAGTACTCGGGGCTGCGGTCGTGGTCGAGGCCCATCTCCTCCAGGACCGCCAGCTCGATCTCCAGGAACTCGATGGGGACGCGGCGCACGGTCAGTTCGGACTCCGTCACCACGGCGGCGGCCAGCAGGCTCATCGCCTCGACCGGGTCCTCGGAGGGGGAGTAGTCCACGTCGACGTCGATGTTCGGCACGCCGTGCACGGTCAGCGTGGTGGTGCCGATGCCCTCCACCCTGACGCCGAGGGCCTCCAGGAAGAAGCACAGGTCCTGGACCATGTAGTTGGAGGAGGCGTTGCGGATGACCGTCACACCGTCGTGCCGGGCGGCGGCCAGCAGCGCGTTCTCGGTCACGGTGTCGCCGCGCTCGGTCAGTACGATCGGCCGGTCGGGGCGGACCGTGCGGTCGACCCGCGCGTGGTACTGGCCCTCGGTGGCCGCGATGTCCAGACCGAACCGGCGCAACGCGATCATGTGCGGTTCGATGGTCCGCGTGCCGAGGTCACAGCCGCCGGCGTACGGCAACTTGAAGTGGTCCATACGGTGCAGCAGCGGGCCGAAGAACATGATGATCGAGCGGGTGCGCACGGCGGCCTCCGCGTCGATCGCCGCCATCTCCAGCTCGGCCGGCGGCACCAGTTCCAGGTCGACGCCGTCGTTGATCCAGCGGGTGCGCACGCCGATGGAGTTGAGCACCTCCAGCAGGCGGTACACCTCCTCGATCCGTGCGACCCGGCGCAGCACCGTGCGCCCCTTGTTGAGCAGCGAGGCGCACAGCAGCGCGACGCACGCGTTCTTGCTCGTCTTCACATCGATGGCACCGGACAGACGGCGACCGCCGACCACACGCAGATGCATCGGGCCCGCGTACCCCAGCGACACGATCTCACTGTCCAGGGCCTCACCGATGCGGGCGATCATCTCAAGGCTGATGTTCTGGTTCCCGCGCTCGATGCGGTTGACCGCGCTCTGACTGGTGCCGAGCGCCTCGGCGAGCTGCGTCTGTGTCCAGCCCCGGTGTTGCCGGGCGTCACGGATGAGCTTGCCGATGCGTACGAGGTAGTCGTCTGCCATGAGGTTGAGGTTATCTCAGATATGAGATGGTGCCCGGCCGGGGGGTCCATTCGGGTGACGGCACGTCAGCCGACCAGCGGCAATACCGGTTTGTCCGGAATGTCGACGGCGGACGGGCTCTCCATCCGATTACCCCTGTTTGGCGTACTGATGGGCGGAGAAGGTGGACGTCTCCAAGGGGGGTGGTCGCGCTCGGGGTGGTTCGGGCATGACCATCCAGCGGTCATGTACTAGAGTTATCTCGACATCGAGATATCTGCCAGGCGCACCGCAGCCGCCACCCACTAAGGGTTACCTAACTTAGCCTTACCTTAGCGGATCGGCCGGACCGGCGTGGCGGCAGGATTGACGGTGGTACGCGCACATCAATGAAGGAGACTGTCGTGTCGGCGAACAGCTTCGACGCCCGCAGCACGCTGCAGGTGGGCGACGAGTCGTACGAGATCTTCCGGCTGGACAAGGTGGAAGGCTCGGCTCGCCTTCCGTACAGCCTGAAGGTGCTGCTGGAGAACCTGCTCCGCACGGAGGACGGCGCGAACATCACCGCCGACCACATCCGCGCGCTCGGCAACTGGGACTCCCAGGCCCAGCCCAGCCGGGAGATCCAGTTCACGCCGGCCCGCGTGATCATGCAGGACTTCACCGGCGTGCCCTGTGTCGTGGACCTCGCGACCATGCGTGAGGCCGTGAAGGAACTCGGCGGCGACCCGGCCAAGATCAACCCGCTGGCGCCGGCCGAGCTGGTCATCGACCACTCCGTCATCGCCGACAAGTTCGGCACCAACGAAGCCTTCAAGCAGAACGTCGAGCTGGAGTACGGCCGCAACAAGGAGCGCTACCAGTTCCTGCGCTGGGGCCAGACCGCCTTCGACGAGTTCAAGGTCGTACCCCCGGGCACCGGCATCGTCCACCAGGTGAACATCGAGCACCTGGCCCGTGTCGTGATGGTCCGCGACGGCAAGGCCTACCCGGACACCCTGGTCGGCACCGACTCGCACACCACGATGGTCAACGGCCTCGGCGTCCTCGGCTGGGGCGTCGGCGGCATCGAGGCCGAGGCCGCCATGCTCGGCCAGCCGGTCTCCATGCTCATCCCGCGCGTCGTCGGCTTCAAGCTGACCGGCGAGCTGCCCACCGGCACCACCGCCACCGACCTCGTGCTCACCATCACCGAGATGCTCCGCAAGCACGGTGTGGTCGGCAAGTTCGTGGAGTTCTACGGCGAGGGTGTGACGGCCACGAGCCTCGCCAACCGCGCCACCATCGGCAACATGTCCCCGGAGTTCGGCTCCACCGCCGCGATCTTCCCGATCGACGACGAGACCCTGAACTACCTGCGCCTGACCGGCCGCTCCGACCAGCAGGTCGCCCTCGTCGAGGCCTACGCCAAGCAGCAGGGCCTGTGGCTGGACCCGAAGGCCGAGCCGGACTTCTCCGAGAAGCTCGAGCTGGACCTGTCCACGGTCGTCCCGTCCATCGCCGGCCCGAAGCGCCCGCAGGACCGCATCGTCCTCGCGAACGCCGCCGAGCAGTTCAAGCTGGACGTCCGCAACTACGTGGACGACATCGACGAGGCGGGCAAGGAGTCCTTCCCGGCCTCCGACGCCCCGGCCGTCCACCCCAACGGCTTCCCGTCCAACCCGGTTCCGGTCACCGCCCCCGACGGCACGACCTACGAGCTGGACCACGGTGCGGTGACGGTCGCGGCCATCACCTCCTGCACCAACACCTCCAACCCGTACGTCATGATCGGCGCCGCCCTGGTCGCCAAGAAGGCGGTCGAGAAGGGCCTGACCCGCAAGCCCTGGGTCAAGTCCACCCTCGCCCCGGGTTCGAAGGTCGTCACCGACTACTTCGAGAAGGCCGGCCTCACCCCGTACCTGGACAAGCTGGGCTTCAACCTCGTCGGTTACGGCTGCACCACCTGCATCGGCAACTCCGGCCCGCTGCCGGAGGAGGTCTCCAAGGCCGTCAACGACCACGACCTCGCGGTCACCTCGGTCCTCTCCGGCAACCGGAACTTCGAGGGCCGGATCAACCCCGACGTCAAGATGAACTACCTGGCGTCCCCGCCGCTGGTCGTCGCCTACGCCATCGCGGGCTCCATGAAGGTGGACATCACCCGTGACGCCCTGGGCACCGACCAGGACGGCAACCCGGTCTACCTGAAGGACATCTGGCCGACCGAGGCCGAGGTCAACGACGTCGTCGCGAGCGCCATCGGCGAGGACATGTTCTCCAAGTCCTACCAGGACGTCTTCGCGGGCGACGCACAGTGGCAGTCCCTCCCGGTCCCGACCGGCAACACCTTCGAGTGGGACCCGCAGTCCACCTACGTCCGCAAGCCCCCGTACTTCGAGGGCATGGGCATGGAGCCGGCCCCGGTCGAGGACATCACCGGCGCCCGCGTCCTGGCCAAGCTCGGCGACTCGGTCACCACCGACCACATCTCCCCGGCCGGCGCCATCAAGGCCGACACCCCGGCCGGCCAGTACCTCACGGAGCACGGCGTCGAGCGCCGCGACTTCAACAGCTACGGCTCCCGCCGCGGCAACCAC
This sequence comes from Streptomyces puniciscabiei, assembly GCF_006715785.1. NCBI lineage: Bacteria > Bacillati > Actinomycetota > Actinomycetes > Kitasatosporales > Streptomycetaceae > Streptomyces > Streptomyces puniciscabiei. The sequence goes on along the minus strand of NZ_VFNX01000001.1, from coordinate 889,539 downwards.
GAGGTCATGATCCGCGGTACGTTCGCCAACATCCGCCTGCGCAACCAGATCGCGCCGGGCACCGAGGGCGGCTACACGCGTGACTTCACGCAGGAGGGCGGCCCGGTCTCCTTCATCTACGACGCCTCCCGCAACTACATCGAGCAGGGCATCCCGCTGGTCGTCCTGGCCGGCAAGGAGTACGGCTCCGGTTCGTCCCGCGACTGGGCGGCCAAGGGCACCGCGCTGCTCGGTGTGAAGGCGGTCATCGCCGAGTCGTACGAGCGCATCCACCGCTCCAACCTCATCGGCATGGGCGTGCTGCCGCTGCAGTTCCCGGAGGGCGCCTCGGCCCAGTCCCTCGGCCTGACCGGCGAGGAGACCTTCTCCATCTCCGGTGTGACCGAGCTGAACGACGGCACCACGCCGCGCACGGTCAAGGTCACCACCGACACCGGTGTCGAGTTCGACGCGGTCGTCCGCATCGACACGCCCGGTGAGGCCGACTACTACCGCAACGGCGGCATCATGCAGTACGTGCTGCGCAACCTGATCCGCAGCTGAGCGGCAGGGCCAAGCGGTTCAGGGCCGCATCCCCGTGCCGGGGGTGCGGCCCTTCGCCGTCCCCCCTTCACCCGCGCCGATCCCTCCCGCACCCGCACGGGCCTCGGCGAGGGCTTCGCGGGGCTCGGCCTCGCGGTGGCGGCGGCGATCACCGGGGTCACCGGGGCCGTATCGACGTGCACAGCGCGCCGGGCCGCACCGGGTTCCGTATCGAACTTCCCGTCGCCGGGATGCTGCCCGGGAAGCCGGCCGTGCCCTACGGCAGTGCCTGCTCCGCCCAGATCACCTTGCCCTGAGGGCTGTACCTGACGCCCCAGCGCTCGGTCATCTGCGACACCAGGAACAGCCCACGGCCGCCCTCGTCGGTGGTCGCGGCGTACCGCAGGTGCGGGGAGGTGTTGCTGCCGTCGGCCACCTCGCAGAGCAGCGTGCGGTCACGGATCAGCCGCACCCGGATCGGCTCGCCGCCGTAGCGGATGGCGTTGGTGACCAACTCGCTGAGCACCAGTTCCGTGGCGAAGCCCAGCTCGGCCAGGCCCCACTCGTCCAGCTTTCCGGACACGGCCAGGCGCATGTCCGACACGGCCGCCGGATCGGGGGGTACGTCCCACACGGCGACCCGGTCGGGCGTCAGCGCCCGGGTGCGCGCGACGAGCAGCGCGACGTCGTCCGTGGGCCGCTCGGGCAGCAGCTCGTCCAGCACCGCCTGGCAGCTCTCGTCCGGTGGCCGTCCGGGATGGCCCGCCAGGGCCTGCCGCAGCAGCTCCATGCCTTCGTCCAGGTCCCGGGCGCGGTCCTCGATGAGACCGTCGGTGTACAGCACGAGCTCGGTGCCCTCGGCCAGCTGGAGCTCCGCCGTCTGGAACGGCATGCCCCCGATGCCGAGCGGGGGCCCGGCCGGTACGTCGGCGAAGGTGGCGCTGCCGTCGGGGTGGACCAGCGCGGGTGCCAGGTGTCCCGCCCGCGCCATGGTGCAGCGGCGCGTCACCGGGTCGTAGATCGCGTACAGGCAGGTCGCGCCGGCGATCCCGGCCGCGTCCGCACCGGCCTCGTCCTGGTCGATGCGGCCGACCAGGTCGTCCAGGTGGCCCAGCAGCTCGTCGGGCGGCAGGTCGAGGGCGGCGAAGTTGTGCACGGCGGTGCGCAGCCGTCCCATGGTGGCGGCCGCGTGCAGGCCGTGGCCGACCACGTCACCGACGACCAGCGCCACCCGGCTCCCCGGCAGCGGGATCACGTCGAACCAGTCCCCGCTGACCCCCGACTGCGCGGGCAGATAGCGGTAACCGACGTCCAGTGCGCTCTGCTCGGGCAGCGCCCGCGGCAGCAGACTGCGCTGCAGGGTGACCGCGAGCGCGTGCTCACGGGCGTACCGGCGGGCGTTGTCGATGCTGACCGCGGCGCGCGCGACCAGCTCCTCCGCCAGCGACAGGTCCTCCTCCTCGAAGAGCTCCCGCTTGGCGCGCCAGAAGGTCGCCGTGCCCAGCACCACACCGCGGGCCCGGATCGGGGCGACGATGAGCGACTGGATGCCGTAGTCGAGGATCTCCTGGGCGCGCCCCGGGTCCTGCGCCTGCCAGTCCCCCACGGCGGACAGGTCGGTCACCAGCTCCGAGTGGCCGGTGCCGTAGCCCCGTGCCTGGGGCGTGGACGGCAGGAAGTCGATCAGCCGGTCCTTCTCGTAGAACGGGTGGTCGTCCCGGATGCCGTGGACGGCGATGCGCCGCATGTCCGTCGCGGTGGCGGCCGGCTCCTCGCCGCGCAGCACGGCGTCGGCCAGGTCCACGGTGACGAAGTCGGCGAAGCGCGGCACGGCGATCCGCGCCAGCTCGTCCGCCGTACGGGTCACGTCGAGGCTGCTGCCGATGCCCAGACCGGCGTCGTACAGCAGCTTGAGCCGCTCCCTGGCGACGTTCGCGCGTCCGGACAGTGCCTGGAGCTCGGTGGAGTCCCGGAGGGTCACCACGGTCCCTCCAGGGCATCCGGCCCGGTCCGTGGGCCGCTGGTTGACCGCCAGCAGCCGTTCTCCGGCGAACAGCACCTCGTCGGTGGCCTCGCGCCCGGAGACGAGCAGCTCCACGATCTCCGGCTCGAGGCCCGCGAGCGCGGAGACCGGCCGGCCCTCGGCCTCGGCGGGCAGTTCGAGGAGCCGCCTGGCCTCGTCGTTGACCAGCAGCAGCCGCCCGTCGGCACCGACGATGAGCACGCCTTCCCGCACCGAGTGCAGCACCGTGTCGTGGTGCTCGTACATGCGGGTCATCTCGTCCGGGGCCAGGCTGTGGGTCTGCCTGCGCAGCCGCCGGCCCACCAGTGCGGTGCCCCCGGTCGACAGTGCGAGCGCCACGCCCCCTGAGGCCAGGATGAGCGGCAGCTGCCGGTTCACCTCGCTGGTGACGTTCTTGACCTTCAGCCCTGCGGAGACGAGAGCGACGACCTTGCCGCGGGTGTCGTCGACCGGAACGGTCGCCTGTTCCTCGTGGCCGAGCGGGCCGTGGACGCTCTCGGTGTACACCTTGCCGGCCAGCGACGGCCCGATCGTGCCCACGAACCGGTGCCCGATCTTGCTCGGGATCGGGTGGGTGTAGCGGATGCCGTGGGTGTCCATGACCACGATGAAGTCGACGCCCGACGACTTGCGGGCCGCCTCGGTGAGCGGCTGGAGGATCTTGGACGGCTGCGGCGTCTTCAGCGCCTGCAGGATGCCGGGGGAGTGCGCGAAGGTCTGGGCGACGGCGATGGACCGGCGCCTGGCCTCGCTGCCGGTGTCCCGCTGCGACTGCAGGACGAGGGCGAGGACCCCGCAGACCACGAGCACCGCGACCAGCGCCACCTGCAGGACGAAGACCTGCCCGGCGACGCTTCGCGGGCTCTTGCCGATCACGGAGCGCCAGGGGAGACGCCTGGGTCGGTCAGTCATGTCCGACATGCCGCATTTGTAGCACCGGGTTCAGCGGGTGGCTATGGCCTGTCCGCGAGCCGGACGCGTGTTCCACCCCGATCGGGGCGCATCCTCCCTGGTCGCGAGCGCGGGCCGCGGGTCCGAGGCGGATGAGGAAAATCGGCGCCCGGACCGCGAACAGCTCTGGGCGGACCCGGTGTTCATGTGCACCGGGTCCGCGAGCCGGGCGGGTGAGGGGGGTGTCGGGAAACCCGTCCGGGTGAGGGTGGCCTGTGAGGTAGGGCACATGTGCGACAACGTTGTCGTATGGTCTGTACATGACTCTACCGCGCTGACCGACAACGATGTCAATGGACTTCGGGTAGCCCGACCGGGTGATCCCGAGGAAGGGGAGCCGCAGCCCCGGCGGGCCACCGCCTGTCCGACCGCAGGACGAAGGGGCGGACCCGGACGGGCCGGCCCCTTCCCCCCCGTACCCGGCTCAGGCCAGCAGCTCCACCTCCGCCAGCGTCGACTCGCCGTCCAGGACAAGCCGGTACTTCGGGTACGTCCCCGGCGCGGCGATGGTGAACGCCCGGGTCTGACGGTCCCAGGTGAACGACTCGCCGGAGCGGTGGTCCAGGGTCTGCCAGGTCGTGCCGTCCGTGGAGCCCTGGAGGGTCCAGCCGGTCGGCGCCCTGCCGCGGTCCGCCGAGGAGGTCAGCGTGTACTGGACCGGCTTCACCGCCCCGTCCACCGGCAGATCCACCGAGGTGACCGTGGCGTCCGTCGCCGAGGTGTTGTCGAAGAGCGGGCCGTCACCCTTCAGGACGTCCGAGCGGGGCGCCGGCACCTTGTCGTCCCGGGTGATGGAGACGGGGGCGGCGTTCTTGCCCGTGCCCCACGTCGACGGCTTGGCGCCCATGGAGAACTGCAGCACCCCGCCCCTGGCCAGCAGCGAATGGGGGAGCGAAGTCGACGTCCAGGGATGGCCGTTGAAGGTCACGCCCTGGATGTACACGTTCCTGGCGCTGTTGTCCGGCGCCTTGATCACCAGGTCGCGGCCGTTCTCCAGGTGCACGGTGACCTTCTTGAACAACGGCGAGCCGATGGCGTACTCGCCGCTGCCCATCACCAGCGGATAGAAGCCGAGCGCGGAGAACAGGTACCAGCCGGACTGCTCGCCGTTGTCCTCGTCGCCGTGGTAGCCCTGCCCGATCTCGCTGCCGAGGTAGAGCCGGGAGAGGATCTCCCGGACCGCCGCCTGCGTCTTCCAGGGCTCGCCGGCCGCGTCGTACATGTACGACACATGATGGGCGACCTGGTTGGACTGGCCGAGCATGCCCATCCGGACGTCCCGCGCCTCGGTCATCTCGTGTATCACACCGCCGTAGGAGCCGACGTAGTCGGGGGAAGCGGTCTCCGGGGTGGAGAAGAACGCGTCCAGCTTCTCGGCCAGGCCCTGCCGGCCGCCGTACAGGTTGGCCAGGCCCCGGCTGTCCTGCGGGACGCTGAAGGCGTAACCCCAGCCGTTCGTCTCCGTGTAGTCGTAACCCCATACCCGCGGGTCGTACGCCGAGGAGTCCACCCGCCAGTCGCCCTTGGCGTCCCGGCCCTGGAAGAAGCCCCCCGCCTTGGGGTCGAAGAGATTGACGTAGTCCCGGGCGCGGTTGAGGAAGTACTCGGACTCCTCCTTGTAGTGCTTCTCGCCCGTCTTCTCGTACAGGGCCTCGCCCATCCTCGCGATGCCGTAGTCGTTGACGTAGCCCTCCATCGCCCAGGACAGGCCCTCGTCGGTCGCGGTGCTGGTGTAACCGAGGAACGGCGAGGTGCTCATGCCCTTGCGGCCCACGCCCGACATCGGCGGCACCACGGTCGCGTTCTTCAGGGCCGCGTCGTAGGCCGCCTTCGCGTCGAACTTCACGCCCTTCACATAGGCGTCGGCGAACGCCACGTCCGAGGAGGTGCCGGTCATCAGGTCGGCGTACCCCGGCGAGGACCAGCGCGAGGTCCAGCCGCCGTCCTTGTACTGCTGCACGAAACCGTCGACCATCTCGCCCGCCTGGGACGGGGTGAGGAAGGAGTACGCCGGCCATGTCGTCCGGTAGGTGTCCCAGAAACCGTTGTTGACGTACACCTTGCCGTCCACGATCTTCGCGCCGGTGTGGGTCGGGGTGTCCTGGCTCGGCATGGGGGAGAAGGGGGAGGCGTACTGGTCCTTGTCACCCACCTTCTCGAAGCCCGAGTTCGGGTACAGGTACAGCCGGTACATGCCGGAGTACAGCGTGGTCAGCTGGTCCGGGGTCGCCCCCTCCACCTCGACCTTGCCGAGCAGATCGTCCCAGGTGCGCTGCGCCCGGTCCTTCACCGTGTCGAAGGAGGTGCCGTCCGGGATCTCCTGGCGCAGGTTGTCCTTCGCCTGGTCGATGCTGATCAGCGAGGTCGCCAGGCGCAGCGTGACGGTGCGATCCGAACCGGCGTCGAAACGCAGGTAGCCCTTCACCCCGCTCGATCCGCTGTCCGTCACCGGCTTGTCGAACTCGCCGTAGACGAACAGCCGGGTCGCGCCGGTCGACAGGCCCGACTTCACGTCCGAGTAACCGGTGACGATCCCGTTCTCCTTGTCGAGCGTCAGGCCTGCCTGCTCGGTGACGTTGTCGAACAGCACGCTCGCGTCGTCGCCGGGGTAGGTGAAGCGCAGCATCGCCGCGTGGTCGGTCGGGGTCATCTCGGCCTTGAGACCGTTTTCGAAACGGACCCCGTAGTAATACGGCCGCGCGGTCTCGTTCTCGTGCCGGAACGGCAGCTCGCGCGCCTCGCGCCCGGTGTCCGGGGCGCCGGACGCGGCCGACGGCATCACCTGGAAGGTCTGCCGGTCACCCATCCACGGGCTCGGCTCATGGCTCGCGCTGAAAGCCTGGATCGTGGGCAGGTTGTCGTCGTTGTTCGCATGCGCGTACTCGTACAGCCAGCTCAGCGACGACGCGTTGGTCACCGGCGTCCAGAAATTGAAACCGTGCGGCAGGGCGGTCGCCGGGAAGTTGTTGCCGCGCGAGAAGCTGCCGCTGGAGTTGGTGCCGCGCGTGGTCAGCGCGTAGTCCGACAGATGCGCCTTCGGTTTCTCCGGCGGAACCGGTTTCAGGGACACGTCGTCGATCCAGCCCCGGAACTTCGCCGGTCCCGCGGGGGAGTCGTACCCCACCAGGATCCGGTCGACCGTCCTGCCGGCCGCCACCGAACCGATCCGCGCGGCCACGTTGTTCCACTGGTTGACGTACAGCGACTTCGACTCGCCCTGCCCGCGCGGCGACAGCGGGAACCCGTGCTGGTCCAGCGCGCCCAGATCGCTGAGATACGTGCCGTCGGTGAAGGCCACGTCGAGGGAGACATTGGTGGCGTCGTAGTCCCGGTCGCCGTCGGCCATCTGCGGGAAGATCCGGTACGACAACTGTGTGTCGCCGCCGACCTTCACGTGCACGTCGAAGACCTTGTTGTACGAGTACGCACGGCCGGCCGCCGTGTGCCGCCCGGCGTAGCGCAGCGCCCGCTTCCCGGTGAACCCGACCCGGGCCTTGGCCGTCGGTGAGGCGGTCGGGCCCTTGTCGACCAGCGTCAGCATGTCCTGCGGCACCGGGCCGCCCCCGCCGCCGGTGGAGAACTGCACATCGGCGAGCTGGAGGATGCCGGAAGCGCCGTTGTTCTTCGTGACCTCCAGCCGGAAGTGCTGGTACTCGGCGGGTTCGGCCAGGTCGTAGGACCTGGTCTGGAAGCGCTCGGAGAAGGTCTCGCCCGCGCGGCTGTCGACCGTCTTCCAGTCCTTGCCGTCGGTGGAGCCGAGCAGCGTCCAGTCCCTGGGGTCGCGCTCGGCGTAGTCGTTGGCCGAGGTCAGCGCGTACGTCACCAGCTTGACGGGTTTGTCGAGGTCGAACTCCACCCAGCCGGTGGGCTGGAAGGTCAGCCACTTGGTGCCCGGCTCGCCGTCGACCAGGTTCTCCTTGACCTCGCCCGCGCCCGTGTTCTCGCCGCTCGCCCGGACCTCGGTGACATGGTCGTTCACATTGCCCGGTATGCCGGTGCTGTAGCCGCCGTCGACCCCCGAGGCGCGCTTGGTGCCGTCCGGCGCGGTGTCGACGGTATTGAGCCAGTCCGGAGCCGGATCCCCCGGCTCGAACGAGGACGCGAACTCCCGGGCGGCGGCCGGAGCCTTGGCGGGCAGGGCCACCGCCGCGCCCTGGGCACCGGCGGCCATGACAAAGGCGGCCGTGAGGACGACCGCCGGACCCCATCTGTGCCGAGTTCTCCGCTGCATCTACGGATTCCCCTCCTGCGCCCGCTCTGGACAACGTTGTCAACTTCGGTGCGCAGGAACCAGTAGGGCGTCAAGTGACCGGTGATGTCAAGGGTGTTGGGTGTGGCATTCAGGCACTTATGTCGCGAGTTTTTCTGCCAGGGGCTTCACAGGGGTCTCTTATTTCCGCGAGGTCTCAACTCGGAAAAGACCCATGTCGAACCTTGCATTCGATCTTGCTCCGCTGGCGGGAAGTGGACTATACCTGTCGGCGCCCGGTACAAGACCCGGCCGGCACGAGATGTGGACGAGCACTTCCTGCACCACCCAGCTTGACCCGACAGCGGTGCCGGGGAGGATCCGGTGCACCGCCTGAGTCCTGGAGAGAGCGAGGACTTGAGCGTGACTCCACCCACGCGTCGACGCGCGGGCTTCCCACGCCGCCGGCCGATCGGCGTCGCAGAGGGCCGGCCCAGCCCTGTCGCGGGCGTCCACCGGGATCACGAGAGAACCGGCACGCTCAGCCTCGTTCGCCAGGATCCTCAGGAACGGCCCCCAACCCGCGTCCGGAATACTGCGGTTGAATCCGGCCCCGGCGGCGGTCCTGTCCGGAAGGAACGCGCCGTCGTTGACCCGGTCGGGCTTGGGCTTCGGAGCGCGCCCGGCGACTTTCCGGGCGGCTGCCCGGTGTTTCCCCGACCGCTTGCGGATGCGCTCGCGAAAGGTGTCCAAGCGGCGGGAGAACGCTTGGAATACGGGCGGCACACCACATGCCGCCCGAGGCCGGGCACACCAGCGGAGGGCGGGCGAAGCCTCCTGCCTGCGGCCACACCGGCTCCGTACAGGCGGTCCGTTTCTCTTCGCACACGTTTTGTAGCTGTCGCCTGCCCCGCCCCGCACCACGCCGTGGCGCGGCTGACGATGCGGTTCCCCCACCGGCTGCGGTCGGTCGTTCCCTTGAGAGGAATCTGATGGAATTCACTTCCGCCGAGAACAGCGGTTCCGAAGGTGTCGGCCGCCGCAGTCTGATCAAGCGTTCGGCCGCGCTGGGCTTGGTCGCGGTCCCCGGAATGAGCCTGCTGTCCGCCTGTGCCAGCAGCGGCGGGGGCGGGCAGAAGAAGGACAAGGCGGGGAAGAAGACCGCCAAGAACCCGCTCGGCGTCAACGAGACCGCCACGATGGAATTCGTCCTCTTCGACGGCGGCTTCGGCAAGGAGTACGCTCAGGACGCGGTGAAGATCTACGAGAAGGACTTCCCCAAGGCGCAAGTGAAGTTCTCGGCCACCCAGAAGATCCAGTCCACCCTGCAGCCCCGCTTCAACCAGGGCAACCCGCCGGACCTCATCGACAACTCCGGCGCCGAGCAGATGGACATGGGCGTGCTCGTCGGCAAGAACCAGCTGGCCGACCTCACCCCGCTGCTGGACGCCCCGTCGTACGACGACCCGAGCAAGAAGGTCCGCGACACGCTGCGCCCCGGCATCGTGGAGATGGGCCAGTTCGACGGCAAGCCGGTCTGGATCCTCTACTACGCCTACACGGTGTACGGCGTCTGGTACTCGCAGAAGGCCCTGGACTCGCTCGACGAAAAGTACCCGGAGACCTGGGACGAGATGCTCAAGGTCTGCGAGAAGGCCAAGAAGAAGGGCATGGCGGGCTGGACGTACGCGGGCAAGTACCCGTACTACATCCCCTTCTCGCTCTACCCGATGATCGGCAAGGTCGGCGGCGTCGACGTCCTGAACGCGATCGACAACCTGGAGCCCAACGCCTGGAAGCACCCGGCCGTCAAGGCCTGTTTCGAGGCGTACTACGAGCTGTACAAGAAGGGCTACATCCTCCAGGGCACTCCGGGCCTGGACCACATCCAGTCGCAGACCGCCTGGGCCCAGGGCAAGGCGCTGTTCATTCCGAACGGCTCCTGGGTGGAGAACGAGTCGGCCAACGTCATTCCGAAGGACTTCAACCTGGCTGTCTCCGCGCCGTCCGGCATCGACAGCTCCGACAAGATGCCGTTCGGCACCATCTGGGCGTCCGGCGGTGAGCCGTTCATCGTGCCGGCCAAGGCCGCGAACGCCGAGGGCGGTATGGAGCAGCTGCGCATCATGCTCTCCGAGGCGTCCTCGAAGAACTTCACCGCCAAGGTGAAGTCGCTGACCGCGTACAACGGCGGCACCACCGGCATCACCCTCACCCCCGGCCTGACGTCGGGTGTGGCGGCGCTCAAGCTGGCCGGATCCAACGTGGTGAATCCCCGGCTGCAGGACTGGTATGTGCAGCTGCAGAAGGAGAAGATCGGTGTCGCCGGTCTCGGCGAGATGATGGCCGGCCGGCTCACCCCGGCCGAGGCCGTCAAGAAGATCCAGGGATTCGCCGACGAGGCGGCCAAGGACACGTCCATCAAGCACTACAAGCACCAGTAAGCAGCACCTTTTCAACGCACCGGAGTGGCGATGCAGCACGGCAAGTACCGGTTCATCGTGGGGTTTCTGGTTCTGCCCCTGGGACTGTACGCGCTCTTCGTGGTGTGGCCGTTCATCCAGTCCATCTATTACTCGTTCACGGACTGGACCGGCCTGAGCCCCGATTTCAAGATGGTCGGCTTCGACAACTACAAGAGGATGCTCGACGACGACATCTTCTGGAAGTCGTTGCAGCACAGTCTGCTGTTCGCCCTGGTGCTCCCGCTGGTGACGATCAGTCTGGCGCTGTTCTTCGCCTTCATGATCAATGTGGGCGGACGGCGGAGAAGGGGCGGCCCCGTGGTCTCGGGTGTCCGGGGCTCGTCCTTCTACAAGATCGTCTACTTCTTCCCGCAGGTGCTGTCCATCGCGATCGTGTCGCTGCTGTTCGCCTTCGCGTACAACCCGGACAGCGGCGCGATCAACTCGATCCTGCGCGGGATCGGCCTCGACCACGTCCAGCCGCTGTGGCTGGGCGACCCGAGCCTCGCCCTGTGGTGCGTGATGGCGGTCCTGGTGTGGTCCACGGTCGGTTTCTTCGTGGTCCTGTTCTCGGCGGGCATGGCCTCGATCCCGGCCGAGCTGTACGAGGCGGCCCTGCTGGACGGCGCGAGCCGCTTCACCACCTTCTTCCGCATCACCCTGCCGCTGCTGTGGGACACCGTGCAGTCCGGCTGGGTCTACATGGGCATCCTCGCGCTCGGCGCCGAGTCGTTCGCCGTCGTTCAGATCATGACGACCGGACCGGGCGGGCCCGACTACTCGACCACGGTGATGGTCCTGTACGTGTACCAGAAGGCGTTCCGGGACGGTCAGGCCGCCTACGCCACCACCATCGGCGTCGCCCTGCTCGTCGTCACGCTCGCGTTCGCGGCGATCGTGATGCGGTTGGGCCGTCGCGAGCGGCTGGAGTTCTGAAGCCATGAAGACGACCGAGACCCCCGCCCCGCTGCCGGCCGAGTCCGGCGCCACCGTCTCCAAGGTCGACGTACCGGCCCCGAAGCCCGCCCGGCAGAAGAAGGAGGGCGGTGTCCTCAACGTCTTCTCCCACGGCGTGCTGATCACCTGGGCGATCATGGTGGTCATGCCGCTGCTGTGGGCGGTGATGACGTCTTTCAAGGACGACAGGTCCATCTTCGACTCGCCCTGGTCCCTGCCGACCCACCTGCACTTCGACAACTGGTCGCGGGCCTGGACCCAGGCCAACATGAGCGACTACTTCCTGAACACCGTCCTGGTGGTCGGGGGCTCGCTCATCGGCACCCTGGCGCTCGGCTCCATGGCGGCCTACGTCCTCGCCCGCTTCGACTTCCCGGGCAACCGCTTCATCTACTACCTGTTCATCGGCGGCATGAGCTTCCCGATCATGCTCGCGCTGGTGCCGCTGTTCTACGTCGTGAACAACATGGGCCTGCTGAACACGATCCACGGCCTGATCCTGGTCTACATCGCGTACTCGCTGCCGTTCACGGTCTTCTTCCTCACGGCCTTCTTCCGCACCCTGCCGACCTCGGTGGCGGAGGCGGCCTTCGTGGACGGCGCTTCGCACGCGCGTACGTTCTTCCAGATCATGCTTCCCATGGCGAAGCCCGGTCTGATCAGCGTCGGGATCTTCAACTTCCTGGGCCAGTGGAACCAGTACATGCTGCCCACGGTCCTGAACACCGACCCCGACAAAAAGGTGCTCACCCAGGGCCTGGTCCAGCTGGCGGTCAGCCAGGGCTACAAGGGCGACTGGTCCGGCCTCTTCGCCGGCCTGGTGATGGCCATGCTGCCGGTGCTCGGGGCGTACATCGTCTTCCAGCGCCAGGTGGTGCAGGGACTCACCGCAGGGGCGCTGAAGTAGCGGCCGCGCGGATCGCCCGGTTGATGTCCGGGTGGTCGTCCTCGTAGCTGCCGTTCAGCAGGACATGGCTGACCCCGGCCCGGGTGTACTCCGCCGGCCTCGCCCCGACCTCCTCATGGGTGCCCACGAGGAACGGGGCGCTGGCGCGGCCGCTGCGGAAGGCGCCGAGCCAGTACGGGTCGGCCGGCTCCTCGTCCTCCGCCACCGCGCGCGCCGCCAGCTCCCGTGACCAGGTGTTCTGCGACCTGGTCTTCAGCACCGTCTCCTGCCGGCCCCGCCGGGTCTGCGGGAAACGGGCCCTGGCCCGGTGCCAGGCGTCCGCCCGCTCCGCACCGGCCACGATGCCGATCCGGATGCCCAGCTGTCCGGTGTAGCCCGAGGCACGCAGTGGTTCCAGGAAGTCCCGCCGCCAGTCGGGGTAGGGCGCCGGATGGGTGACCACGACGTCGGCGATGTCCCGCGCCACGTTCAGCCCGGCGGGGGAGGAACCGGCGACGAAGATCAGGCACCGCTCGAGGACGGCGGGCCGGGGCAGCAGCCGGTGACCGCGGTAGGTGTAGTGGCGGCCGGCCACGTCGACCTCCTCGCCGTGCAGCAGCGCCCGCAGGATGTGGCCGAACTCCCGCATCCGTTCGTACCGTTCGTCGTGGTCGAGGGGATCCCCGGTACGCTGCAGCTCGTCGCCCCGCGCACCGGCCACCAGGTTGAAGTGGACCGGACGACCGTAGAGCATCGCGTATGCCGCCGCCATCGACGCGACGGTGTGGGGGGCCGCCGCCGCGGGTTGTACGGCGACACCCGCACGGGTGTCGTTCTCACCAACGCCTTCGACGGCAGCGGCGGCGTCATGTACTGCGTGGTCGCCGACAGCCTCGCGGCGGCGTGGGACCGGGACCGGGCCCTGAAGTCCCTGTTCTCCCGCCCGCCCGGACAGCCCCGTGGCACCTCGCGCTGAGCGCCACGGCGCCGTCCGGTGCGGTGGGTGAGCGGGCGGCCGGGACGGGGCGCCGGTCGCTCCTGCGCCCGGCCGGCTCAGTGTCCGTCGGCCTCCAGGGACACCGGCGGGCGGCCTGCGCGGTTGCCTGGGACGTCCAGGGTGTCGGCGAGCGCGCCCGTCGTGTCGCTGCCGTCGCCCACCGTCTCCAGCAGGGCGAGGACGTCGGTGAGCAGTTCGGCCGCGTGTGCCAGCCCGTCCGGCGGTCCGCCGAAGAAGGTGCGGGTGGCGAGTCCGGCCCGGCTGATCTCGAAGCGCAGGGTGGTGACCGTCAGGTCGTGGGCGGGCCGGAAGGGACACAGCCGGACGGGTTCGGTCGAGTAGGCCGAACTCGGGGACACATCGGGGTCCACGTCCACGTCGACATGAAGCTGGAGGTAGTCCGCGCCGGGCGCGAGCAGGGATGCGGCGTACTCCGGCACCTCGCACGCCAGCTCGGGCACGCTCACCCGGCAGCGCCGCATTGCCTGAAGCGTGTCGACCTGGACGCGGCGGACCAGCGCGGCGACGGGCTGGTCCGGGTCGATCCGGCAGGGGATCGGCCGGTCGAGGGCGAAATTGCCGACCGTCTTCCAGTCGGCCGCGTCCTTCCGGGTCGACACGGGGGTGTTCAGCAGGACGTCCCGCCGCCCGGTCCGGCGCCACAACGCCACGGCCAGCAGTACCGCGATCACGGTGAACGGAGTGCCCCCGCAGACCTCCACCAGGTGACGCACCGCACGGTCGGGACCCTCGCCGGGGATGTCCCGGTCCACCTGGGAACAGATGTAGTCCGAGCGGTCGAGGGCGCGCGGCATGAAGCCGTTCAGTCCGGTGATCCCGCTCAGCGCCTCCGTCCAGTGGGCGATTTCCCGCTCGACCCCGCCGGATTTCCCACGCCGCGCCCGCTGCAGTTCCCAGAAGGAGGCGACGGGAGCCGGTTCCCGGCCCCGCAGCAGCGCCTCCAGGTCGGCATGCAGAATACGTGTGGAATAACCGTCGGACGCGAAATGGTCGACCATTCCGAGGAGCTGGCGCGATGCACCGCCGGATTCTCCAACGAGTTCGAGGTGCACGGGCCCCGTGGACGTCTTGACGTCCCGCAGGGTGTTTCTGCGCCGGATCACGGCGGCCGCCGTGTCCTGCGGCGCGGCCGGCGTCCGGTGCAGCACGGGTATCTCGGAGTGCAGGCCCTGAACCAAGGTTGACGTGCCGATCAATGAGGTGCGCAGGGAATCGTGCCGCGCTACGAGCCGCCCTGCCGCCGCCGCGACGGCATCGTCGTCCACGCTGTCCGGAACCGGCAGACCGAAGCTGATGTTGTGGAAGATTCCGGGTCCGAAAATCCCGTTCAGGAACAACATGCTTTCCTGCTCGGCGGTCAGGGGGATGGCAAACATTGAGCTCCCTCGGTCAGCCGCTGCACTATTCGGTGTGCGGGGATTCTCCAAGTGGATTGTCAGTGCTGTCAAGGAAATACTCAGGCCCGCCCTCGAAAATGGGCCATGGAGGAATGCGGCGGCTTTTTGGGGTCCGTCTGTTCCCGCCGTGACGTGTCCCGTCCGTCCGCCCGCGCCCCGGTGGGCAGGACTCGGGCCGACAGGTGAGGAGGGGCACCGCGAGGGATACCCGACGGTTCAACCTCTTGACGTAAGACACCGCGAACGGCTCAGCTTAGAGTTCACTAGTTGGACATACGCGGGGCCTCGCCGAAGCGGCCCCGCGCTCAGGAGGTCGTCGTGGAGACTCCAGGGTCGCAGTCGTCGCTGCACCGAGCCAACCTGGAGCGGGTCGTACGGGCCGTGCGCTTGGCCGGGTCCCTCACGCAGGCGGAGATCGCGCGGACGACCGGTCTGTCCGCCGCGACCGTCTCCAACATCGTGCGGGAGCTGAAGGACGGCGGAACCGTCGAGGTCACGCCCACCTCGGCGGGCGGGCGGCGGGCCCGCAGCGTCAGCCTGAGCGGGGACGCCGGGATCGTGATCGGCGTCGACTTCGGGCACACCCATCTGCGCGTCGCGATCGGGAACCTCGCCCACCAGGTGCTGGCCGAGGAGGCCGAGCCGCTGGACGTCGACGCCTCCGCGGCCCAGGGTTTCGACCGGGCGGAGGAGCTGGTCAGCCGCCTGATCGCGGCAACGGGTGTGAACCGGTCCAAGGTGGCCGGCGTGGGGCTCGGCGTGCCGGGCCCGATCGACGTGGAGTCGGGGACCCTCGGGTCCACCGCGATCCTGCCCGGCTGGGGCGGTACCAAGCCCGCCGAGGAGCTGCGCGAGCGGCTCGGCGTGCCCGTGTACGTGGACAACGACGCCAACCTCGGAGCCCTCGGCGAGCTGGTCTGGGGCAGCGGCAAGGGCGTCCGTGACCTGGCGTACATCAAGGTCGCGAGCGGTGTCGGCGCCGGTCTGGTGATCGACGGGAAGATCTACCGCGGCCCGGGCGGCACGGCCGGAGAAATCGGTCATATTACACTCGACGAATCCGGCCCGGTCTGCCGTTGCGGGAACCGCGGCTGCCTGGAGACGTTCGCGGCCGCGCGGTATGTGCTCCCGCTGCTCCAGCCCAGCCACGGCCCCGACCTGACCATGGAAGGCGTCGTACGGCTGGCCAGGGACGGAGACCCGGGCTGCCGTCGGGTGATCGCCGACGTCGGCCGCCACATCGGCAGTGGAGTGGCCAATCTCTGCAATCTCCTCAACCCGAGCCGGGTGGTCCTCGGCGGTGATCTCGCCGAGGCCGGTGAGCTGGTGCTCGGGCCGATCAGGGAGTCCGTCGGCCGCTACGCCATCCCCAGCGCGGCGCGTCAACTGTCCGTTCTCCCCGGGGCACTTGGCGGTCGCGCCGAGGTGCTCGGAGCGCTTGCCCTCGCCCTCAGCGAGATGGGCGATTCGACACTTTTGGACGGCTCGCTGCCCGTGGCAGCCCCTGCCTTCACTTAGAGAACGGATGGCACCGTTGCCATCTCGTTAAGGATTTACTTCTTGACGTCGCACGTGTGGCCGAGTTGACTTCCAGCCACCTCGGCCGCAACGACGCGGCCTCGTCAGGGAGGTTTCTGAAGTGAACACGCGTATGCGTCGTGCGGCCTTCGCCGTTGCTGCTGGTGCCATGGCCGTCTCTCTCGCCGCCTGTGGCAGCGCCAAGGAGTCCGGCGGTGGCTCCACCAAGTCGTCCGGCCCCAAGAAGGGCGACGCGATCACGGTCGGTCTGCTCCTGCCGGAGAACCAGACCGCCCGTTACGAGAAGTTCGACAAGCCCTTGATCGAGAAGAAGGTCCAGGAGCTCACGGGCGGCAAGGGCAAGGTCGTCTACGCCAACGCCAAGCAGGACGCGACCCTGCAGAACCAGCAGGTCGACACCATGATCACCAACAAGGTGGACGTGCTGATCGTCGACGCTGTGGACGCCGCGGCCATCAAGAACTCGGTCCAGAAGGCCAAGAGCGCCGGCATCCCGGTCGTCGCCTACGACCGCCTGGCGCAGGGCCCGATCGACGCGTACACCTCGTTCGACAACGAGACGGTCGGCAAGACCCAGGGCGAGGCCCTGCTGAAGGCCCTGGGTTCCAAGGCCAAGTCCGGCAAGATCGTCATGATGAACGGTTCCTCCACCGACCCGAACGCCGCGCAGTTCAAGAAGGGTGCCCACGAGGTGCTCAACGGCAAGGTGAACGTCGGCAAGGAGTACGACACCAAGGAGTGGAAGCCGGAGAACGCCAACTCCAACATGGAGGGCGCCATCTCCGCTCTGGGCAAGAAGAACATCATCGGCGTCTACTCCGCCAACGACGGCATGGCCGGCGGTATCATCACCGCCCTCAAGCAGGCCGGCATCTCCAACATCCCGGTCACCGGCCAGGACGCGGAGCTCGCGGGTGTCCAGCGCATCGTCGCCGGTGAGCAGTACATGAGCGTCTACAAGCCGTACGCTCCCGAGGCCGCCGCCGCCGCCGAGATGGCCGTGGACCTCGCCCAGGGCAAGTCGCTCGACTCCGTCGCCAAGGACAAGGTCGACAGCCCGACCACCAAGCAGGTGCCCTCGGTCCTGGTGCCCGTCACCGCGCTGACCAAGGACAACATCAAGGACACCGTCATCAAGGACGGCGTCTACACGGTCGCCGACATCTGCACCTCGCAGTACAAGGCCGCCTGCGACAAGATCGGTCTGAAGTAAGCAGCCGACGCGCCTTTCCGACTAGGGGAATTCGCCCTTGAATCTCCCCAGCGGGAGGAAGGCGCCCACAAGCTCCTCCGGTGCCCCGCACACACAAACAGCCCCGCAAGCTCGGTGCGGGGCGCCGGACGGAACTACCCCCCAAACTTCTGCACAACCTCCCGCCGGGTCAGGCGGCGAAGGAGATGGTTCACGTGTCCGCTACGCCCGTGCTGGCGTTGCGCGGGGTCTCCAAGCGGTTCGGTGCCGTTCAGGCGCTCACCGACGTAGAGCTTGAGGTCCACGCCGGTGAGGTGGTCGCCCTGGTGGGCGACAACGGCGCCGGAAAGTCCACGCTGGTCAAGACGATCGCCGGCGTGCACCCCATCGATGAGGGCGTCATCGAATGGGACGGCAAGGCCGTCCAGGTCAACAAGCCGCACGACGCCCAGAACCTGGGCATCGCGACGGTGTACCAGGACCTCGCGCTGTGCGACAACATCGACGTCGTCGGCAACCTGTTCCTCGGCCGGGAGATCCGCCGCCGCGGTGTGCTGGACGAGGTCGAGATGGAGCGGCGCTCGCGCGAGCTGCTGGACCAGCTCTCCATCCGCATCCCCAGCGTCCGCATCCCGATCGCCTCCCTCTCCGGCGGCCAGCGCCAGGTCGTGGCCATCGCCCGCTCCATGCTCGGCGAGCCCAAGCTGGTCATCCTCGACGAGCCCACCGCAGCCCTCGGCGTCGAGCAGACCGCCCAGGTCCTCGACCTGGTGGAACGGCTGCGGGAGCGCGGTCACGCCGTGATCCTCATCAGCCACAACATGGCCGACGTGAAGGCCGTCGCCGACAAGGTGGCGGTGCTGCGTCTGGGCAAGAACAACGGCGTCTTCGAGGTCAAGTCGACCTCGCAGGAAGAGATCATCTCCGCCATCACCGGCGCCACGGACAACGCCGTGACCCGTCGTGCGGCGCGCAGCAATGGGGAGATCAAGAAGTGAGCATCGACAAGACCTCCACGCCCCCCGAGGACGTGCCCGTGGAGAACCCCGAGGCGGCACGCGGCTCCGACGTCGCCGTCGATCCCCGTCTGCTGGTGCGCGAGCAGGGCCTCGCGGGCTATGTCACCGAGTTCAAGCGCAAGATGAAAGCCGGTGACCTCGGCTCCATCCCGGTCGTCATCGGCCTGGCCGTCATCTGGATCATCTTCCAGAGCCTGAACTCCAACTTCCTGACCGCGGGCAACCTCTCCGACATCTCCGTGGCCATGGTCGGCACGGGCATGATCGCCGTCGGTATCGTGTTCGTCCTGCTGCTCGGCGAGATCGACCTGTCGGTCGGTTCGCTCTCCGGTGTCGCGGGCGCCACCTTCGCGGTGCTCAACGTCACCCACGGCATGAACGAGATCCTGGCCCTGGTGCTGTCGATCCTCACCGGGACGGTCGCGGGCGCCGTGCAGGGCTTCTTCTTCGCGAAGATCGGCGTGCCGGCGTTCGCGGTGACCCTGGCCGGTCTGCTGTTCTGGAACGGCCTCATGCTCAAGATCCTGGGCGACAACGGCACGATCAACCTGAACGACACCGGTGTCGTCGCCAAGCTGACCAGCTACTACTTCTCCGACGTGGCCGCCGCCTACGGCCTCGCCATCGGGGTGACGGTGCTGTTCTTCCTCAGCTCCTACTTCGGCAACAGGCGCCGCGAGGCCGCCGGTGTGCCGTCCCGCCCGCTGAGCGAGACGATCCTGCGCACCGTGCTGCTGGCCATCGTGTCCTTCGCCGCGGCGATCGTCTTCAACCAGTACAAGGGCCTGCCGCTGGCCGTGGTGGTCTTCGTCGCCGTGCTGTTCATCACGGACTTCGTGCTGCGCCGCACCTCGTACGGCCGCAAGGTCTTCGCGCTCGGCGGCAGCGTCGAGGCGTCCCGCCGTGCCGGTATCAACGTGGACCTGGTCCGGATCTCGGTGTTCGCCATCTCCGGGACGTTCGCGGCGATCGGCGGTCTGTTCATCGCCTCCAAGATCGCGTCCGCCAACCAGGGCGCCGGCGGCGGTGACCTGCTGATGAACGCGATCGCCGCCGCGGTCATCGGTGGTACGTCCCTGTTCGGTGGGCGTGGGCGCACGTGGAACGCGCTCCTCGGTGTGCTGGTGATCGTCTCGATCCAGTACGGCCTCGCGCTGCAGGGCATCGCCTCGCCGGTCCAGTACATGATCACCGGTGGTGTGCTGTTGGCCACGGTGGTGATCGACGCGGTGACGCGCAAGACGCAGAAGACGGCGGGACGTGCGTAACGCCTGGTCTTCGTAGGTCGAACAGCGCCCGGCACATCGAAAGGTGCCGGGCGCTGTCGTGTCGTGCAAAGCATGAACATTAGACTCGGGCGAGCCCGGCGAAAGCTCGATCAGCTCTACTGCAAGGAGGCACGGGTGGCGCTGCTGACCCGCATCACGGGACCGCGCGATCTGGACCGGCTCAGCCTGGAGGAGCTGGACCAGCTGGCGGAGGAGATCCGGGGCTTCCTCGTCCAGGAGGTCTCCAAGACCGGCGGGCACCTGGGCCCCAACCTCGGTGTGGTGGAGCTGACCATCGCCCTGCACCGGGTCTTCGACTCGCCGAAGGACAAGGTGCTCTGGGACACCGGCCACCAGTCCTACGTGCACAAGCTGCTCACCGGCCGGCAGGACTTCTCCAGGCTCAAGATGAAGGGCGGCCTGTCGGGCTACCCCTCGCAGGCGGAGTCCGAGCACGACGTCATCGAGAACAGCCACGCCTCCACCGTGCTCGGCTGGGCCGACGGCATCGCCAAGGCCAACCAGCTGAGGAAACGGGACAGCCATGTCGTCGCCGTCATCGGTGACGGCGCCCTCACGGGCGGTATGGCCTGGGAGGCCCTCAACAACATCGCCGACGCCAAGGACCGCCCCCTGGTCATCGTCGTCAACGACAACGAGCGGTCGTACGCCCCCACCATCGGCGGTCTCGCCAACCACCTGGCGACCCTGCGCACGACGGACGGCTACGAGCGGTTCCTCGCCCGGACCAAGGAACTCCTGGAGCGCACCCCGGTCGTCGGCAGGCCGCTGTACGAGACCTTGCACGGGGCGAAGAAGGGCTTCAAGGACTTCATCGCACCGCAGGGCATGTTCGAGGACCTGGGCCTGAAGTACGTCGGCCCGATCGACGGCCACGACATCGAGGCGCTGGAGTCCGCGCTGGCCCGCGCCAAGCGGTTCGGCGGGCCGGTCATCGTGCACTGCCTCACCGAGAAGGGCCGCGGCTACCAGCCCGCCCTCCAGGACGAGGCGGACCGCTTCCACGCCGTCGGCAAGATCCACCCGGACACCGGCCTGCCCATCGCCTCCTCCGGCGCCGACTGGACCTCCGTCTTCGGGGACGAGATGGTCAAGCTGGGCGAGGAGCGGGAGGACATCGTCGCCATCACGGCGGCCATGCTCCAGCCGGTCGGCCTGGACAGGTTCGCCAAGCGGTTCCCCGAGCGGGTGTACGACGTCGGCATCGCAGAGCAGCACGGCGCCGTCTCCGCGGCGGGCCTCGCGTACGCCGGGCTGCACCCCGTCTTCGCCGTCTACGCCACCTTCCTCAACCGCGCCTTCGACCAGGTCCTCATGGACGTGGCCCTGCACAAGTGCGGGGTGACCTTCGTGCTGGACCGGGCCGGTGTCACCGGAACGGACGGTGCCTCGCACAACGGCATGTGGGACATGTCGATCCTGCAGGTCGTGCCGGGCCTCAGGCTGGCGGCCCCGCGGGATGCCGAGCAGGTGCGGGCCCAGCTGCGGGAGGCCGTCGCGGTGGACGACGCGCCGACCGTGGTGCGCTTCTCCAAGGGCGCCGTCGGACCCGCCGTACCCGCCGTGGGCCGGATCGGCGGCATGGACGTGCTGCGCGAGCCCGGCACCGACCGGCCGGACGTGCTGCTCGTCTCCGTGGGCGCCCTCGCCCCGATGTGCCTGGAGATCGCCGGTCTGCTCGACAAGCAGGGCATCTCCACCACTGTGGTCGACCCGCGCTGGGTCAAGCCCGTCGACGAGGCCATGGCACCGCTCGCCGAGCGGCACCGCGTCGTCGTCACCGTCGAGGACAACAGCCGCGTCGGCGGTGTCGGCTCCGCCGTCGCCCAGGCCCTGCGCGACGCGGGCGTGGACGTGCCGCTGCGCGACTTCGGCATCCCGCCGCGCTTCCTGGACCACGCCTCCCGCGCCGAGGTCCTCGCCGAGATCGGCCTGACCGCCCCGGACATCGCCCGCCAGGTCACCGGGCTGGTCGCCAGGCTGGACGGCCGGTTCGACCGTACGGCCGACGAGGTGGACTCGGTCGAGCCCGCGCGCGACTGACGCGAAACGCGCCTTTCAGGGGCCGGTTCCGCCACTCCTTGCGGTGGCGGAACCGGCCCGTTTGCGTGAACCTGCCTGTGCCGGGGCATACGGATCCCGACCCTCTCGATCATGACGGGCCACGGCGAGGTCCCCAAGCGTGGGAGGCAGGCACGTGAGCAGCGCGCTGTTCAGGACGAAGAACGTCGAGCAGTCCATCCAGGACACCGAGGAACCGGAGCATTCGCTCAAGAAGTCCCTCTCCGCGCTCGACCTGACCGTCTTCGGCGTCGGGGTCATCATCGGCACCGGCATCTTCGTCCTCACCGGACAGGTCGCCAAGAACAACGCCGGCCCGGCGGTGTCCCTGGCCTTCGTGGTGGCCGGCGTGGTCTGCGCGCTCGCCGCCCTCTGCTACGCCGAGTTCGCGTCCACGGTCCCCGTGGCGGGCTCGGCGTACACGTTCAGTTACGCCTCCCTGGGCGAGCTGCCGGCCTGGATCATCGGCTGGGACCTGGTCCTGGAGTTCGCGCTCGGTACGGCGGTGGTGGCGGTCGGCTGGTCGGGGTACATCCGCTCCCTGATGGACAACGTCGGCTGGCATCTGCCGGACTATCTGGCCAGCCGGGACACCGCCTCCGGTTTCGGCTTCGACATCCTCGCCGCCGCCCTGGTGCTGGTGCTCACCGGCATCCTCGTCCTCGGCATGAAGCTGTCGGCCCGGATCACCTCGCTCGTCGTCGCCATCAAGGTGGTCGTCGTCCTCATCGTGATCGTCGCCGGGGCCTTCTTCATCACGTCGGCGAACTACTCGCCGTTCATCCCCAAGGCCCAGCCGGTGCCGGCCGGCGGCAACCTGAAGGCCCCGCTGATCCAGCTGATCTTCGGCTGGGCGCCCGCCAACTTCGGAGTGATGGGCATCTTCACCGCCGCCTCGGTGGTGTTCTTCGCGTTCATCGGCTTCGACATCGTGGCCACGGCCGCCGAGGAGACCCGCAACCCGCAGCGGGACATGCCGCGCGGCATCCTCGGTTCGCTCCTGATCTGCACCGTGCTGTACGTGGCCGTCTCCATCGTCGTCACCGGCATGGAGAAGTACTCCAAGCTGTCCGTGGAGGCCCCGCTCGCCGACGCCTTCAAGGCCATCGGGCACCCCTGGTACGCGGGCGTGATCAGCTTCGGCGCCGCCGTCGGCCTGACCACGGTCTGCATGATCCTCCTCCTCGGCCAGACCCGGGTGTTCTTCGCGATGAGCCGCGACGGACTGCTGCCACGCTTCTTCTCCCGCGTCCACCCGCGCTTCCGCACCCCGCACCGGCCGACCATCCTGCTCGGCGTGATCATCGCCATCGTCGCCGGTTTCACCAGCCTCAGCGAACTGGCCGAGCTGGTGAACATCGGCACGCTCTTCGCGTTCGTCGTCGTCGCGATCAGCGTGATCATCCTGCGCCGCACCCGGCCGGACCTGCCGCGCGCCTTCCGCACCCCGTGGGTGCCGGTCATCCCCCTGCTGTCGGTGTGCGCGTCGCTCTGGCTGATGCTCAACCTGCCGGCCGAGACCTGGCTGCGGTTCGCCATCTGGATGGTGATCGGTTTCGCCGTCTACTTCTTCTACGGCCGCACCCACAGCCGGCTGGCCCCGGGCGTCCGGACCCCCACCGAAGAGCCCCGCCAACCGCCCACCGGAAACGCTCCGTAACCGTCTTCGCCGGGCAGCGCCGAGGCCGTACGCCGGTCCGGGCCCGGTGTCGTGCGCGCGCCGGACGCAGCCCTCACTCCTCCCGCGCCGGTCTCAGCCCAGTACCGTCCGGGGCCCCGCGACCTGTGCGCCGTGTGCCCGGACCCGGCGGCGCAGTTCCCGGTCGGCCGTGACGACGAGGCACGGGCGGTCGCCGGCCGCCGCGGTGAGGTCCACGATGTGGTCGTCGCCGCTGCCGGGCGCGTCCTCCACGCGCACCCCGGGCACCGAGGCCACGCCCCGGGCCGCCCCCTCCACCACCAGGACCAGCTCCAGCGGACCGGGCAGGCCGGGCACGCCGGTCCGGGCGAGGGGTGCCAGCCGGTCGCGCAGGCGCTCGGCGGCACCCCGGCGGTCGCGCCACCAGCCGTCGGGCACCGACCCGACGACGTTCGCACCATCGACCACGAGCAGGGGGAGGGGGAGGGGCTCGTGCGAGGCGCCCGAGGTGTCGGTCATGTCGGTAACCGCCTTGGCTCTGCGTGCTCCTGGCGGGCTCAGTGTGTCACGGGTTGCGGGGACTCGGTCCGCCCTGGTTTCCCGGCCCACCGGCCCGTGATCGCGGCGATCGCGGCGGCGGCGCGCTCGGCGGGACGTCCGCCCGCGCGCACCACGGGGGCGAACTCGACGTGCAGGAAGGGCACACGGTCGGCGTCGGCCACCTGGCCCTGCACGTTGGTCCGGCCCTCCAGCGGACAGGACCGCGCCCAGGCCCGGCACACCCGGAAGCCGTGTCCGCGCAGGGAGTCGGCCAGGTCGCGGCCGTCCTGCCGGCCCGCCGACCCGGCACCGGTGGAGGCGACCACGTCGAAATCGGGCGCGGCGGAGGCGGCGAAGCCGTGCAACTGGATCGCGGGCATCCCGCGGCGGGCCAGTTCGGCGCAGATGGCGTGGAAAACGGTGTCCCGCCGGTGCGCCACGTCCGCGGAATTGCCGACCCCGGCCTTGCGATGGGCTCCCGCGATCACCAGGATCCCGCCGGGCGAGCCGCGCAGCACCCGCACCCCCAGCTGCTCGGTGCCGAGGTCGAAGCCGGGATGCGGGACCTGCACCGACCAGCTCGGGCGGTGGTCCAGATCGAGGTAGACCCGTCCCCAGCCGCGCGGGGCCACGCCGGAGTCGGTGCGGTCGGCCACCTCGGCATAGCGGTGCCCGGAGGGCCGGTCGAAGACCGTGCGCACGGTGAAGTCCCTTTGCGAGAGCCGCTGTTCCGCCTGTGCGCGGTGACCGTCGAGCAACTGGCCGATGGCCGCGGCGATGTCCTCGCGGTCCGCCGGGCCGGGCGGCAGATAGCCCTGCCCGGGGCCGAACCGGCCGGTGTAGTCCGCCACCTCGCGCGCCAGGTCGATCTGCGCGGCCCCCTTCGGGGCAGGCCGGCGGGGGCCGCCCGGGGTGTGGTCCGCGGTGCCGTCCGGGGTGCGGAGGAGGGCGGCGAGACCGGCCGCGAGACCGGTGATCACCAGCAGGACTGTCGCGATCGTCATGACGCGCGAGCGATGTGCTCTCATGGTTGTATCAAGATATCCCGGTGAACAGACGCCTCGGCCGGACCCTGCTGTCCCTGCTGCCCCCGCTCTCCCTCCTCGCCGCCGTCTCCGGCTGCGGGCTCCTCTCCGACGACGCCGGAGCCCAGGGGGGCGGGCGCTCCTTCACCGTCGCGGCCGCCGGGGACATCCTCATGCACCCCGAACTGGTCGACCAGGCGCGCAAGGACGCGGGGCGCACCGGCAAGGGCGTGGACGGAATGGACTTCGGGCCGATGATGGCCGGCATCGAGCCGCTCATCAGCAAGGCCGACCTGGCGATCTGCCACTTCGAGCCGGTGATGGGCCCGGCCCGGGGGCCCTTCGAGGGCTTCCCGGACTTCCAGGTGCCGCCGCAGGAGGCGAAGACCATCAAGGACATCGGTTACGACACCTGTTCCACCGCCTCCAACCACACCCTCGACCACGGCTACGAGGGCGTGAAGCGCACCCTGGACGCACTGGACGCCGCCGGGCTGAAGCACACCGGTTCCGCCCGCACCGAGAAAGAGGCCGGCACCCCGCTGATCATGGACGTCAAGGGCGTCAAGGTCGCGCAGATCTCCTTCGCCTACGGCTTCAACGAGCCGCACAAGCTCCCGAAGGACAAGCCGTGGCTGGCCAACCAGCAGGACCTCGGCCGGATCAGGGCGGCCGAGCGACGGGCCCGCGAGGCCGGTGCCGAGGTGGTGATCCTGTCCCTGCACTGGGGCCGTGAGCACCATCCGGAGCCGTCGGCCGGGCAGCTCTCCTTCGCCCGGCAGATCGCCCGGAACACCGGCGTCAACCTGGTCATCGGCCATCACGCGCACGTCGTGGAGCCGATGGAGAAGGTCGACGGGACCTGGATCTCCTACGGCCTCGGCAACCAGATCGCCCGGCACGAGCAGCCCACGGGCCTGACCGAGGAGGGCGTGATCGCCTGGTTCACCTTCACCGAGCGCGGCAAGGGCCACTGGGACGTCCAGCCGCGCTTCGAGCCGACGCTGCTGACCATCCCGCCGGACACCGTGAACGTCCGGGACGGCGGAACCGCCGACTACACGAACGACGACGTACGGGACTACCGCCTGCTGGACGTGCCGGCCGCGCTCCGTGACGGCCACGGCCTCACCGAGGCCCAGCGGGCCCGGCTGCGGCTGGCCTTCGAGCGCACCGAGGGCACCCTGCTGAACCGCGGCGCGGCCCAGGACGGGCTGAAGCCGCTCATGCCCCTGCCCGAGTAGATACCCGAAATGCCCCCCATGGGCAGGGTATTTGTCCGACCTTGTCCGACGGTTGCTCGATGTTGCGCAGATCACGTGGGGCTTACTGCAACTTAACGCCGCTCTTGTCTGTCTGAGGTTTCCGGGCGGGCTCTTACTGTCGGCACGCCCGGAACCCGCATGCACGAGAGGACCCATCTGTGGCGTCACCGCCCCCGGCGCGGCAGCACCGAGCCCGCCGTCGAGCCGACATGTCGCTCATCGGAGGCATCCGCCCGCCGATCGCGGTCCTCTCGGCGCTGCTGCTGACGCTGTCCAGCATCACGGCGCTGGTACTGGGCCGTGTCGACGGCTCCGGCGTGCCGCGGGCGGTGCTGACGTCCCAGCAGCACTTCGCGGAGGACGGCGCCATCGCGCTGCGCGCCTCCATCGACGAGTCCGTCAAGGACGTCACCCGCTCCGCCGCGCTGTTCAGCGCCGGGCAGCCGGTCTCCGGCGATGCCGTCCTCGACAAGCTCGGCAGCACCTACGAGAAGTGGATGGGCACCGCCGTCGTGGAGGTGCGCACCGGCAAACTGGTCGCGGCCCGCGGTGAGACGGTGCCGCTGACCTCCGTGGACCTGTCCTCGCTCAGCGGCCAGGACGGACTGGTCCCGCGCATGGTCCGGCAGAAGAACGGCGAGGTACGCCTGCTGTCCTTCGGGCTGCTGACCTGGCCGGGCAAGCCGCAGCTGCTGCTCGTGGCCTCCCGGAACCTGAAGTTCCCCGGCATCAGCCTCGGCCACTTCCGCTCCATCGCCGTGGTCGACTCCGGCGGCACGATCCTCAGCAGCGACGGCATCGCCGAACCGGAGTCCGCGCGCAACAGCGTCGACCGCAAGGACATCACGGCCTCCCGCACGCAGCTGAAGGCCTTCGCCCAGCAGGCCGCCCGCCGCGCACAGCAGGATCCGCGCAGCAGCAAGGAACCGGGCAGCGGCGGCTACCAGGGCGTCAGCGGCAGCCTTCTCGGCGGCAAGCTGCAGGGCGACCGGTCCGTCGCCGGATACGCCACGCTCGCCGCAGCCGACCCCGGCGAGACCACCACCGCCGGCGGGCTCGGCCTCTCCGTCGTCGCCATGGTCAAGGTGACCGAGCACTCCGGCGGGACGAAGTCCCCGGTGTTCGGACTGGCGGCGGGCGCCGCCCTGCTGCTCGTCGGCGCCCTTGCCGTGGGGGTGCTGCTGGGCACCGTGCAGCGTCCGCTCATCCGGCTGTTCCTGGAGTCGCGCCGGCTCACCCGCGGCGACCTGACCCGGCCCGTCACCGTCCCCGGCTACGGCGAGGCGCACCGCATCGGCGGCGCCCTGGAACGGCTGCGCCGGCAGCTGCTCGGAGAGAGCGCCGAGGCCACCGGGCGGCCCGAACGCCCCCAGGGGCTGCGCAAGGTGGGCGCCAGCGCCTTCCTCGCGGTCTGCGCCGTGCTGCTGCTGGCCTGGGCCGCACCGCTGATGCTGCTGGTCAACCGGGCCGACAACGCGGCCGAGATACCCCGGCAGCTCGTCAACGACCAGCGCGAACGCACCCATACGCTCAGCGACCGGGTGCGCCGCGCGCTCAACGAGGGCGACGCCGACCTGCAGTCGGTCGCCTCCCTGATCGGCGACAAGACCTCACCCGAGGCCATGGAGACGGTCCTGGAGCGCACCTACAACGAGAACAAGCGCTACCGCTCCCTCTACGTCGTCGACTCCCACGGCGCGATCCAGGTCCGCGAGGGCAAGAAGCCCAAGGTGATTCAGCGGAACCGGGTGTCCGGCAGGCCCCTGCGCCTGCTGGGCCAGGGCGGCAAGGAGCCGGTGGTCGTCGCCGCCGCCGAGATACCCGGCCGGAACGGGGCCCAGCTGGTCGGCGAGTTCCGCGTGGAGTTCCTCAACGCCCTGCTGAGCCGGCCCGGCCTCGGCGTGGTCCGGCTCGTGGACGAGCGGCACAAGGTCATCGCCGGCAACACCGGCTTCCTCGCCTTTCAGTCGCTGCCCGACCAGCACCTCCAGGACCTGGTCGCGGCCAGCGCCCAGCGGCTCGGCAAGAAACCGCGGTCCAACGGGGTGCTGTACCGGGACAACGGGCTGCGGATCGCCGCCGCCTCGCCGTTCTCCGGCGGCGGTTCGGCCGAGTCCCTCCACTTCAGCGTCGTCAGCTGGGAGCCCGTCGACCGGCTCGCGCTCCCGGAGTACGACACCCAGAACCGCACCGTCCTCGCCGGTCTGCTCGGCGCCGCCGCGGCCGTCGCCTGCCTGGGCTGGCTGCACATCGTGGTGGCCCGGCCGCTGCGCACCCTCGCCGACCGGGCCGAGGCGCTGGCCGCGGGCGACCGCAAGAGCGTGCTCTACCCGCAGCACCACGACGAGGTCGGCGCCGTCACCCGCTCCCTGGAACTCATCCGGCAGCAGCTGCAGGACCAGCGCCGGCAGCAGCCCCGCCACACCCCGCCGCCCCAGCCCCCGGCACCGCGGCAGAACCCGCCCCAGCAGTACACAAGGAACTGATCAAGGAACTGATCACCCGTGCTCTTCCTCTACACCGTGCTGCTGGTCTGTTGCGCGATACTGCTCGCCGCGGGCGTCGTCGAGCAGCGGCGGCACTTCACCAACCTGGACCACATCCCCACCCGCGTCCTGGTCAACGGCATCCGCGGCAAGTCCTCCATCACCCGGCTGTGCGCGGGCGCCCTGCGCGGCGGCGGACTGGTCACCGTCGCCAAGACCACCGGCACCGCCGCCCGGTTCATCCATCCGGACGCCACCGAGGAGCCGGTCTACCGCAAGTTCGGCATCGCCAACGTGGTCGAGCAGATCGGCATCGTGCGGCGCGCCGCCGCGTACCAGCCGGACGCGCTGGTCATCGAGTGCATGGCCGTCATGCCGGCCCTGCAGGAGATCAACCAGTCCAAGCTGATCCGCTCCACCATCGGCGTGCTGTGCAACGTCCGTGAGGACCACCTCGCCGAGATGGGCCCCACCCTGGACGACGTGGCCCGCTCGCTGTCCCGCTCGATGCCCGAGGACGGCATCTGCGTCACCGCCGAGAAGGACCGCTTCCCCATCCTCCAGGAGGAGGCGGACGCCCGGAACTGCAAGCTGATCTACGCCGACCCGGAGACGGTGACCGACGAGGAGCTGCGCGGCTTCAGCTGGTTCACCTTCAAGGAGAACGTGGCCATCGCCCTCACCGTCGCCGAACTCCTCGGCGTGGACCGGGAGACGGCCCTGAAGGGCATGTACGACGCCCCGCCGGACCCCGGTGTCCTCTCCGTCGAGCGCTATCTGACGCACGAGGGCAAGAAGCTGCGCTTCGCCAACGTGTTCGCCGCCAACGACCCCGAGTCGACGCTGATGAACATCAACCAGCTGCTCGACCTCGGCGCCATCCACCGCCCGCTCAACGTGGTCATCAACTGCCGCCCCGACCGCGTCGAACGCAACGGTCAGATGGGCGAGATCATCCCCGACCTCGACCCCGAGCGCGTCTTCGTCATCGGCCACCCGGCCAAGTCCGCCATCGACGCCATCCCGGCCGAGTTCCGCTCGCGCGCCGTCGACCTCGGCGGCGACAAGCGCGACCCCGAGGAGTTCATGGGCCGGATGCTGGACATGCTCGGCCCGGACTCGTCGATGGTCGCGATCGGCAACATCCACGGCCAGGGCGAGATCCTGCTGGAGCACCTCGCCGAACTGCCGCCGGACGAGAGCGCCGACGAACCGGTGGCCGCCACGGCCCCGGCCGGCCGGACCGAGCCGGCACCCGCCGCGTTCGACTCCTCGGAGACCATGCAGCTGTACGCGCCCCGCATCGACCCGTACCAGCACTATCCGGAGGCGTACGAGGCGCGCTACGCGCCCCAGCAACAGCAGCAGCCGTACGGGTACGACACCTGGACCGAACCGCGGCCGGAGCACGGCGGCCCGCCCGTCCCCGCCCTGCCGCAGGCGCCCGCCGACAGCGGCCGGGCGGCCGAACAGGCCCCGTCCCGCGGGCTGTTCGAGCCCAGCCGCCCGCCCCAGCCTTCCGCCGACGACAGCCAGCAGTGGCACAGCCCAGGAGAACAGCGTTGATCCCCTCCGTCCTCACCCCCGAGATCGCCGCGATCGGCATCGGCCTGGGCCTGATGTTCTCGCTCATGTGCTACCTGACGACCAACCTGTCGCCGGGCGGCATGATCACTCCGGGCTGGCTCGCGCTCACGCTCATCGAGGACCTCCAGCGCGCCGCGCTCGTCGTCGGCGTGACCGTGCTGACGTACCTCGCCACGCTGCTCATGCAGAAGTTCGTGATCCTGTACGGCAAGCGGCTCTTCGCGGCCGTGGTGCTCAGCGGTGTGCTGATCCAGGCCACCGTGATCATCGTGCTGCAGATGGAGTTCCCGCTGCTGTACGCCAACCAGACGCTCGGCTTCATCGTCCCGGGCCTGGTCGGCTACCAGCTGGTGCGCCAGCCCAAGGGCGCGACCCTGCTGTCCGTGGGCACGGTCACCCTCGCCACCTATGTGGTGCTGACAGCCGGCATCCTCCTGGGCGCCATGCCGTCCGCCTGAACCGCCCCTACCCGACGCATTCCTGGAGCCCCCACCATGCCGAAGCGCAAAGGCCGCCCCGTCGTCCACACGGTGACGGTCCTGGCGCTGCTCGCGGGCAGCGCCTACTTCACCTACGCACTGCGCCAGGACGAGAAGGCGAAGCTCCCGGCCGCCCAGACCATCACCGAGAACCTGCACGGCTCGGGCGGGGCGACCGGCAAGCAGACCTGGGAACGGCTGAACAACCCGGCGCGCTCGGTGCTGCGCGACGGCAAGGGCGCGGTCATCGCCACCTTCACGGACGGCGCCCGCACCGCCACCCTCAAGGGCCCGACCCGCACCTTCAGCGAACCCGCCAACACCACCACCAAGGTGGTCACCGACGACTGGGTCCGCCTGATGCCGGAGACCTGGACCAAGGGTTCCGAGAAGCAGCAGTGGTTCAAGGACTGGTTCAAGCAGTACTACGGCAGCGAGGAGGACGACGTCTTCGCGTTCGCCTTCCAGTACATCGTGGGCGCGCCGGCCAAGAAGGACGACCAGGGCATCCAGTACGCGGGGCACGCCACCTACGGCCCCCTGAAGGCCGACGGCGTCGACCGCTACGAACAGACCGATTTCTACGACTACCTGGGCATCCCGTACACCTTCCGGGACGGCGTCACCAAGTATCCGCAGCAGGACCGCCTGCGCGCCGTGGACTGCTCCGGCTATCTGCGCCTGGTCTACGGCTACCGGGCCCGCTACCCGCTGATGTCGGACAACGACCACGGCGACGGGCTGCCGCGCACCGCCGACGGCATGGCCCGCGGCAAGGAGGGCGTGGACATCATCAAGATCCAGGGCCCGAGCCCCTGGTACGTGCGGCCGCAGAACATCGACGTCCTCCAGCCCGGGGACCTGCTGTTCTTCAAGATGGACCACCGCACCGGCAACCACATGGACCACTCGGCGATCTACCTCGGCCCGGACACCGAGGGCCACAAGGTCTTCATCTCCAGCCGCAAGGAGCAGAACGGCCCCACGATCGGCGACCAGGGCGGTGTCTCACGCCTCGACGGAAACGGTTTCTACGCCAAGCTGTTCCGCAGCGCGAAGCGGCTGTGACCAGGGGCGGCGAGGGCGCAGGTGCGGCCCGCGGCTGGAGTGAACCGGTGAACGGCGACTGGCTTCTGCGCGGCCGCGACGGCCGGCTCAGTGTCCACCAGCTGTCGGGCGACGCCGTGCTGTGCCGGGCGGAGCGCGAGCCCGGCGGCCCCTGGACCGCCCCGCGCACCGTAGGCGGCGACCAGAAGCTGCACCCCGTCCTCGCGATCGGTCAGGGCGACGACGGCTACGCCCACCTGGTCTCCTGGCGGCCCACCGGCATGGGTGAGTCGGGACTCGTCCACTCCACCCACTTCCGCCCGCGCCTCGCGGCCCTGGACTGGCAGCCGCTCGGCCACCCGCTGAAGAAGGGCGACCGCACGGGCACGCCCGCGGTCGCCGTCGACGCCCAGGGCCGCGCCCATGTCTTCGTGCCCGACGGGCGGGGCGGGGTGCGGCTGCTCGCGCAGAAGGAGAAGGGCGGCTGGGAGGCCTGGCGGGACCTGAAGGGCAGCGGGGTACAAGACGGGCCGGCGGCGGTCACGGGGGAGTCCGGCCGTGTCAAGCTGTACGCGGCCGCGTCCGACGGGATCCTCCACTGGCGCCAGGAGGAGCCGGGTGCCGAGCCGGTCCTGACGCAGACCCTGCGCACCCCGGTCCGCCCGGGCACCCTCCACGCCCTCGCCACCTCGCCCGGCAGCACGACCCTCTACTACACCGACACGGGCGGCGACCTGTGCGCCTGGCGCCCCGGCGGCGAACCGGCCGTCCTCCTGCCCAGTGCCGGTTCCGGCCCGGTCTCGGCGGTCCGCTGCGAGCTCGACGGCCACGACTGCACCCTGCTCGCCCAGCGCGCGGCGAGCGGCCGCGTCGCCTTCGCCGCCTACCCCGCCGAAGTGGAGTCGGCGGGCGCCTGGTGGACCGAGTCGGGCCCGCGGCTGCCGGTGGACGCACGGGTCTGCCTGGCCACGGACCAGGACGACCGGGTCGTGGCGGCAACGTTGTCCCCGTCCACCGGCGTGCTCCTGCTGACCCGCCGCAAGGCCGAGCCGGGCCTTGCCCTGGAGGCGTGGCGACAGGTCTGAGTACGGCATGATGGCCGGCGTGGACACCGAGACCCTCATCGACGCCTGGCGGCGTCTCCTCGCCGGATCCGGAAAACCATGGGTGCTGTTCGAGCACGGCACGTGCGTGGTGCTGGAGGAGGCCGGCGGAGGGCTCGCCGACCGCGCCACCGAGATCCTGCGCGCGTACGGCCCCGTGCACGTGGGCGGTCCGGCGGGCGACTTCCGTGTGCTCGAACTGAAGAACGGCGAGGGCTGGCTGGTGACGGGCCATCACCCGGACGTCGTCACCTTCGTCCCGCTGGACGACTCCGCCGATCCCTCACACCTGGCCGTCGGCATCCTGGGACGCTCCCGGCGCGACCGGGACGGCACGGAGCTGCACGTCGTCCACGTCGAGGACGACCGCCCGGCCGAGGCCTGAGCACGCCGAGGCCTGAACACGCCGATGCCCGGCACACCCCAATGTGCCGGGCATCGTACGACCGTACGCGGTGCCTTACGCCGGGACGCTCGCCACGCCCGGGGCCAGGAACTTCTTGCCGTTCACGCGCTCGGAGACGCCCTCACGGTCCAGGTACGGCGTGATGCCGCCCAGGTGGAAGGGCCAGCCGGCGCCGGTGATGAGGCAGAGGTCGATGTCCTGGGCCTCGGCGACGACGCCCTCGTCCAGCATCAGACCGATCTCCTGCGCCACCGCGTCCAGGACACGGGCGCGGACCTGCTCCTCCGTCAGCACGACATCACCCTGCTTCAGCAGCGCGGCGACCTCCGGGTCCAGCTCCGGCTTGCCGCTGTCGTAGACGTAGAAGCCACGCTTGCCCGCCTCCACGACCGCCTTGAGGTTCGGGGAGACCTTGAAGCGGTCCGGGAAGGCCCCGTGCAGGGTCTCCGAGACGTGCAGGCCGATCGCCGGGCCGACCAGCTCCAGCAGCACCAGCGGGGACATCGGCAGACCGAGCGGCTCGACGGCCTTCTCGGCGACCTCGACCGGGGTGCCCTCGTCGATGACGTTCTGGATCTCGCCCATGAAGCGGGTCAGGATGCGGTTCACGACGAACGCCGGGGCGTCCTTCACGAGCACCGCGGTCTTCTTCAGCTTCTTGGCGACGGCGAACGCGGTCGCGAGGGAGGCGTCGTCGGTCTTCTCACCGCGGACGATCTCCAGCAGCGGCAGCACCGCGACCGGGTTGAAGAAGTGGAAGCCGACGACCCGCTCGGGGTGCTTCAGCTTCGACGCCATCTCCGACACCGACAGCGAGGAGGTGTTGGTCGCGAGGATCGCGTGCGCCGGGGCGACCGCCTCGACCTCCGCGAACACCTGCTGCTTGACGCCGATCTCCTCGAAGACCGCTTCGATGACGAAGTCGGCGTCCGAGAAGCCCTCCGCCTTGTCCAGGACACCGGTCACCAGCGCCTTGAGGCGGTTGGCCTTGTCCTGGTTGATGCGGCCCTTGCCGAGCAGCTTGTCGATCTCGGCGTGGACGTAGCCCACACCCTTGTCGACGCGCTCCTGGTCGATGTCGGTCAGCACGACCGGCACCTCCAGGCGGCGCAGGAAGAGCAGCGCGAGCTGCGAGGCCATCAGACCGGCGCCGACGACACCGACCTTGGTGACCGGGCGGGCCAGGCTCTTGTCCGGGGCGCCGGCGGGACGCTTGCCGCGCTTCTGGACGAGGTTGAACGCGTAGATACCGGCGCGCAGTTCGCCACCCATGATCAGGTCGGCGAGGGCCTGGTCCTCGGCGTCGTAGCCCTGCTGCAGGTCGCCGTTCTTGGCGGCCGCGATGATGTCGAGGGCGCGGTAGGCGGCCGGGGCCGCGCCGTGCACCTTGGAGTCCGCGATGAAGCGGCCCTTGGCGACCGCCTGGTCCCAGGCCTCGCCACGGTCGATCACCGGGCGCTCGACCTCGATGTCGCCCTTGAGGACCTGCGCGGTCCAGATCAGCGACTGCTCCAGGAAGTCCGCGCCCTCGAAGAGCGCGTCGGCGATGCCCAGCTCGAAGACCTGCTTGCCCTTGAGCTGCTTGTTCTGGTTCAGCGAGTTCTCGATGACGACCGAGACGGCCTTGTCGGCGCCGATCAGGTTCGGCAGCAGGGTGCAGCCGCCCCAGCCGGGAACCAGGCCGAGGAAGACCTCGGGCAGCGAGAACGCCGGGATCGCCTTGGAGACGGTCCGGTAGGTGCAGTGCAGACCGACCTCGACGCCACCGCCCATCGCCGCGCCGTTGTAGTAGGCGAAGGTCGGCACGGCCAGCTGGGACAGGCGCTTGAAGACGTCGTGGCCGCCCTTGCCGATGGCCAGCGCGTGCTCGTGCTCCTTGAGGATCTCCACGCCCTTGAGGTCGGCGCCGACCGCGAAGATGAACGGCTTGCCGGTGATGCCGACGCCGACGATCTCGCCGTCCGCCGCCTCCTTCTCGACCTGGTCGATGGCGGCGTTCAGGTTCGCCAGCGAGCCGGGGCCGAAGGTGGTCGGCTTGGTGTGGTCGAAGCCGTTGTCCAGCGTGATCAGCGCGAAGCGGCCCGCGCCGGACGGCAGGTCGAAGTGGCGTACGTGCGCACTGGTGACGACCTCGTCCGGGAACAGTTCGGAGGCCTGCTTCAGAAGCTCGGCGGTGGTGCTCACTTGTCCCCCTCGAAGTGCGGGTTCTCCCAGATGACCGTCGCGCCCATGCCGAAGCCGACGCACATGGTGGTCAGGCCGTAGCGGACGTGCGGCTGCTCCTCGAACTGGCGGGCCAGCTGGGTCATCAGGCGGACGCCGGAGGAGGCCAGCGGGTGACCGAAGGCGATGGCGCCGCCGTACTGGTTGACGCGCTCGTCGTCGTCCGCGATGCCGTAGTGGTCGAGGAAGGCCAGGACCTGGACGGCGAAGGCCTCGTTGATCTCGAACAGGCCGATGTCGGAGATGGACAGACCCGCCTTGGCGAGCGCCTTCTCGGTCGCCGGGATCGGGCCGTAACCCATGACCTCCGGCTCCACGCCCGCGAAGGCGTAGGAGACGAGGCGCATCTTGACCGGCAGGCCGTTCTCGCGGGCGAAGTCCTCGGAAGCGATGATCGAGGCGGTGGCGCCGTCGTTCAGACCGGCCGCGTTGCCGGCGGTGACCCGGCCGTGCACACGGAACGGGGTCTTCAGGCCGGACAGGTTCTCCAGGGTGGTGCCCGGGCGCATCGGCTCGTCGGCGGTGACCAGGCCCCAGCCCGTCTCCCCGGCCTCCGCGTTGGTGCGGCGCACCGAGATCGGCACCAGGTCCTGCTGGATCTTGCCGTTGGCGTACGCCTTGGCGGCCTTCTCCTGCGAGCGCACCGCGTATTCGTCGGCACGCAGCTTGGTGATCTGCGGGTAGCGGTCGTGCAGGTTCTCCGCGGTCATGCCCATGAACAGGGCCGACTCGTCGACCAGCTTCTCGGAGACGAACCGCGGGTTCGGGTCCACGCCCTCGCCCATCGGGTGGCGGCCCATGTGCTCCACGCCACCGGCGATGACGGCGTCGTAGGCGCCGAACGCGATCGAACCGGCGGTGGTCGTCACGGCGGTCAGGGCGCCGGCGCACATGCGGTCGATCGAGTAGCCGGGCACGGACTGCGGCAGACCCGCGAGGATGCCGGCCGTACGGCCCAGGGTCAGACCCTGGTCACCGATCTGCGTGGTCGCGGCGATGGCGACCTCGTCGATCTTCTTCGGGTCCAGGCCGGGGTTGCGGCGCAGCAGCTCCCGGATCGCCTTCACGACAAGGTCGTCGGCGCGGGTCTCGTGGTAGATGCCCTTCGGGCCCGCCTTGCCGAACGGGGTGCGGACGCCGTCGACGAAGACGACGTCCCTGACGGTACGAGGCACGATGGCTCTCCTCCTGTGCGGGATGGCACTGCTGCGTTGCGCTGAGCGCGCGCTCAGGCCCCATGCTACTTATGAGTAACGTAGCTGCACAGTCCTGCCCGGTGGAGCGGTGAACGTCACACCGTGGGTGGAGCCGTCGTACCGGATCGGCCTGGCGGCGATCCCGGCTGCCGGAAGGTGCCGGATCTTGGCGCGATCTCGACCTCCCTGGCTCAGTCCCCCGTCGCCGACAGCGCACTCACCAGTACCGGCGTCACCAGTTCCACCTGCCACGCGCGCGCGCCGTACCCCGCGAGGGCACGCTCCACGGACCCGGTGTCCACGACCTTCGGCGGCTCCCAGCAGATGCGCCGCACGGTGTCCGGCGACACCACGTTCTCCTGGGGCATGTTGAGCCGCTCGGCAAGCGCGGTGACCCCCGCCCGCGCCGCGGACAGCCGCGCCGCGGCGGCGGGATCCTTGTCGGCCCAGGCCCGCGGCGGCGGGGGACCCGTCACCGGCTGACCCGGCTGCGGCAGCGCGGCCTCCGGCAGGGCCTTGGCCCGGTCGACCGCCGCCTGCCACTGCTCCAGCTGACGCCGCCCCATCCGGTGCCCGAACCCGTTCAGCGCCGCGAGCGCGTGGACGCCTGCCGGAAGAGCGAGCGCCGCCTCCACGATGGCGGCGTCACTGAGCACCTTGCCCGGCGACACGTCCCGCTTCTGCGCGATCCGGTCCCGCATCTCCCACAGCTCCCGTACGACACCGAGCTGCCGGCGCCTGCGCACCTTGTGCATCCCGGACGTACGACGCCACGGGTCCTTCCTCGGCTCGGCCGGTGGCGCGGTGGCGATGGCGTCGAACTCCTGCAGGGCCCACTCCAGCTTGCCCTGCCGGTCCAGCTCCTTCTCCAGGGCGTCGCGCAGGTCGACGAGGAGTTCCACGTCGAGCGCGGCGTACCGGAGCCACGGCTCGGGCAGCGGCCGGGTCGACCAGTCGACGGCGGAGTGGCCCTTCTCCAGGACGAAGCCGAGCACGTTCTCGACCATGGCGCCGAGTCCGACGCGGGGGAACCCGGCGAGCCGGCCGGCCAGCTCGGTGTCGAACAGCCGGGTCGGCACCATACCTATTTCGCGCAGGCAGGGCAGGTCCTGCGTGGCGGCGTGCAGCACCCATTCGACGCCGGACAGGGCCTCGCCGAGCTTGGACAGGTCGGGGCAGGCCACGGGGTCGATCAGCGCGGTTCCGGCGCCCTCCCGGCGCAGCTGCACCAGGTAGGCGCGCTGGCCGTAGCGGTAGCCGGAGGCGCGCTCGGCGTCGACGGCGACCGGGCCGGAGCCCGCGGCGAAGGCGGCGACAACCTCGGCGAGCGTGCCGGCGTCGGCGACGACGGGCGGAATGCCCTCGCGGGGTTCGAGCAGCGGTGTCGGCGCCCCCATCACAGAAGATCCGGCGTCGTCCGGAGGGGTGCCTCCGCAGATGCGCCGGGTGCTGTCTGCTGCGGTGTCTTGGGCGTCGGTCACCTGTCAAGGGTATCCGTGTGTCGACGGCGCCCGTCGACGGAACGTTCCGTCGACGGGCGCCGGAGGGTCGTAAACCAGTCAGGTCGGTGAAAGCTGCGGTTCACGCGAGTGAACCGTTCGCCGGCCGGCTCAGTGGATGATCCCCGTGCGCAGGGCCACGGCCACCATGCCGGCCCGGTCGCCCGTGCCCAGCTTGCGCGCGATGCGGGCGAGGTGGCTCTTGACGGTCAGGGCGGACAGGCCCATGGAGACGCCGATCGCCTTGTTCGACTGGCCCTCCGCGACCAGCCGCAGCACCTCCACCTCGCGGCCGGACAGCTCGCGGTAGCCGCCCGGGTGGCTCGGGGCACCCGGGGGGCGGCGGTGCATCCGGGCGGCGCCGAGGGGAGCGGCGCCGGGCCGGGTGGGCAGGCCGAGGTTGGTGCGGGTGCCGGTGACGACGTACCCCTTGACCCCGCCGGCCAGGGCGTTGCGCACCGCGCCGATGTCGTCGGCGGCGGACAGCGCCAGCCCGTTGGGCCAGCCCGCGGCGCGGGTCTCGGACAGCAGGGTCAGGCCCGAGCCGTCGGGCAGGTGGACGTCGGCGACGCAGATGTCGCGCGGGTTGCCGATGCGGGGACGAGCCTCCGCGATGGACGAGGCCTCGATGACATCGCGCACTCCGAGGGCCCACAGATGGCGGGTGACGGTGGAACGGACGCGCGGGTCGGCCACGACCACCATGGCGGTCGGCTTGTTCGGGCGGTAGGCGACCAGGCTTGCGGGCTGCTCGAGGAGAACGGACACCAGGCCTCCTGGGTGGGGGGACGGGGCCGGCTTTGGGGAGGAAGCCGGGACGAACCGTGCTTTCAAGGTCACAGTCGTCTTCGGCAGCAAACTCGTCCGCCTTTAGAGAATGATCACGATCTAGTGAGTAACAATCTGTGCAATTCGGACACGCGATCGATCATCCGAAGATCGAATCGGTTCGAGCGGATGCCATTCGGGGTCGGAAAGTGGCCGTATCGACAAAGAGATGGTCAATAAGGCGCCCATGCGGATGAAACCGCCGGTACGACCGCTTCGGTCACCGTGACTGCGGGCCCCTGCGCTGCGGCAGCGTCACCACCGAGGCATCGCCCGGACCGGCCGGCGGCAGCCCGGCGACCTGGGCCAGCAGATCGCACCAGGAGGCCAGGTGGGACGCCGTGTCCGGCACTCCGCCGAGACCCTCGCGGGGCGTCCAGGACGCCCGGATCTCGATCTGCGAGGCCGCCGGCCGCTCGGCCAGCCCGCCGAAGTAGTGCGAGCTCGCGCGCGTGATCGTCCCGCTCGGCTCGCCGTAGCCGAGCCCGCGCGCCTGCAGCGCCCCGGTCAGCCACGACCAGCACACCTCGGGCAGCAGCGGATCGGTGGCCATCTCCGCCTCCAGCTCCGCGCGCACCAGCGTCACCAGCCGGAAGGTCCCCTGCCAGGCGTCGTGGCCCGCCGGGTCGTGCAGCAGCACCAGTCGTCCGTCGGCCAGCTCCTGCTCGCCGTCGACCACCACGGCCTCCAGCGCGTACGCGTACGGAGCGAGCCGCTGCGGGGCCGGCGTGGGCTCCACCTCGACCTGCGGCCGCAGCCGGCTGCTGCGCAGGGCGTCGACCGCGGCCCGGAACGCCGGCGGGCCCGGATCACCGGAGTGCCGGTCCGCCTCCTCGGTGTCCTTCACGTCGTCCATTCCGTCAGCGCTGTCCGACATTCGTCCGTGAGCCGCAGCCATGCCGGGAAGAGTAAGGGGAAGCGCGGCTTTGTGCAGGGCAAGACACAGCAGGTGGACGCGGGCAGTCGCGCCGTGCGGAGGCGCCCGAGGGCTTGCCCGGACCGCGCCGGCACCGCGGCCCGGCGGCCCCGCCCCGCGGCGACCGTGACACCGGGCGAGAGCCGATCCCGTGGCATGCGAAACTGGGCCCGTGACCGCCAACACCAGCATGCAGCCGACAGCGACGTACGACAGCGCCTTCCTCAAGGCGTGCAGGCGCGAACCCGTGCCGCACACCCCGGTGTGGTTCATGCGCCAGGCCGGCCGCTCCCTGCCCGAGTACCTCAAGGTGCGCGAGGGCATCCCGATGCTGGAGTCCTGCACGCGGCCCGAGCTGGTCACCGAGATCACGCTGCAGCCGGTGCGCCGGCACCACGTGGACGCGGCGATCTACTACAGCGACATCGTCGTCCCGCTGAAGGCGATCGGCCTCGGCCTCGACATCAAGCCGGGCGTCGGCCCGGTCGTCGACGACCCCATCCGCACCCGCGCCGACCTGGCCCGGCTGCGCGACCTCACCCCCGAGGACGTCCCCTACGTCACCGAGGCGATCGGCCTGCTGACCAAGGAGCTGGGCAGCACCCCGCTGATCGGTTTCGCGGGCGCGCCTTTCACCCTCGCGAGCTACCTGGTCGAGGGCGGTCCCTCGCGCACGTTCGAGAACGCCAAGGCGATGATGTACGGCGACCCCGAGCTGTGGGCCGACCTGCTGGACCGCCTCGCCGACCTCACGGCCGCCTTCCTGAAGGTGCAGATCGAGGCCGGCGCGAGCGCGGTCCAGCTGTTCGACTCCTGGGTCGGCGCCCTCGCCCCGGCGGACTACCGGCGCTCGGTCATGCCCGCCTCCGCGAAGGTCTTCGAGGCCGTCTCCGGCTACGGCGTCCCGCGCATCCACTTCGGTGTCGGCTCCGGTGAACTGCTGAAGCTCATGGGCGAGGCCGGCGCGGACGTCGTCGGTGTCGACTGGCGCGTCCCGCTGGACGAGGCGCAGCGCCGCGTCGGCCCCGGCAAGGCGCTCCAGGGCAACCTCGACCCGACGGTCCTGTTCACCGACAAGGACACCGTCGAGGCCCGGACCCGCGAGGTGCTGGACGCGGCCGCCGGCCTGGAGGGCCATGTCTTCAACCTCGGCCACGGCGTCATGCCGAACACCGACCCGGACGCGCTGACCCGGCTCGCGGACTACGTCCACACCGCCACCGCACGCTGACTCACCACGTGTAACGGGGCCGCGCCCGCCTGCCGAACAGCAGGCCGCGCGGCTCCGGCGGGGGCGGCGTGCCGGGCTTGAGCGGCCAGGCGAGCAGCATGCCGGCCAGGAAGCCGACCACGTGCGCCGCGTACGCCACGGTGCCCGCGCCGGTGACCGCGTGCCCGGACGAGTACACCGCCTGCAGCGCGAACCAGAGGCCCAGCACCAGCCAGGCGGGCAGCCGGAGCGGCAGGAAGACCAGGAACGGCACGAGGACCCACACCCGCGCCCTCGGCCACAGCACGATGTAGGCGCCGAGCACCCCCGCGATCGCGCCGGACGCGCCGATCAGCGGGTCGCCCGAGGTGTCGTTGAGCAGCGCGAAACCGTATCCGGCCGCGTAACCGCAGACGACGTAGAAGAGGAGGAAGCGGATGTGGCCCATCCGGTCCTCGACGTTGTTGCCGAAGATCAGCAGGAAGAGCATGTTGCCGAGCAGGTGCAGCCAGCTGCCGTGCAGGAACATCGCCGTGAGGACCGACAGCGGCGGCGACTTGTCGTAGCTCGGCGGCGCCACCACGCAGCCCGGGCCGCGCGGGCCCACACCGACGCCGCCCGTCGGGACCAGCCCCGGCATCTGATGGTGGATCAGCTCCCTGGGCACCGCCGCGTAGTGGTCCATGAAGGCCTGCAGATGGCACAGCTGCGCCAGGTCGCTGCCGCCGGCCACGGAACCTGCTGTGCCGGGCATGCCGACGAACACCAGGACGTTCGCGGCGATGAGGGCGTACGTCACCCAGGGGGTGCGGCGCACCGGGTTCACGTCATGGACGGGTATGACCACACAGAAGTAGTGCCCGGGATGCGCCGGGCGAATCGGTGAACGGCGCCGGGCGGGTCTGCGTATCTGTTCTCAACCGACGTGAGGACAGGCGATGAGTGAACGAATGACTCCTCCGATGCACGCTCTGCCCGACGGCGAGGCGGAGATCTCTCTGACCGTACGCCTCCCCTGGGAGGACGTCGCACGCCTCGGCCAGGAAGCGGGGCGGCTCGCCTCGCAGATGCAGCGGCCCGTGACGCTGGACGAAGCGGTGAGCTACCGGCTGCGGTCCACCCGTCCGACGGCGACACACGCGAAACCCGCCGGGGAGCAACCACCGGCCGCGGTCTCCGCTCTGCCACGCATCAGCGGAACGGCCTAGGAAACGCGTACCTTCGCCGTCGCCTTTCTCGCCGCCACCAGGACCGGGTCCCACACCGGTGAGAAAGGCGGGGCGTAGCCCAGGTCCAGGGCCGTCATCTGTTCCACCGTCATCCGCGCGGTCAGCGCCACCGCGGCGATGTCGACCCGCTTGGCCGCGCCCTCCCTGCCGACGATCTGGACGCCGAGCAGCCGGCCCGTACGGCGTTCGGCGAGCATCTTGACCGTCATCGGGGAGGCGCCGGGGTAGTAGCCGGCGCGGCTGGTGGACTCGATGGTGACCGTCTCGTACCGCAGGCCCACCCGGTCGGCGTCCTTCTCGCGCAGACCGGTGCGGGCGATCTCCAGGTCGCACACCTTGCTGACCGCCGTGCCGACCACACCCGGGAACGTGGCGTAACCGCCGCCGGCGTTGGTGCCGATGACCTGGCCGTGCTTGTTGGCGTGAGTGCCCAGCGGGACGTACTGGTCCTGGCCGGAGACCAGGTTCAGCACCTCCACACAGTCGCCGCCCGCCCAGATGTTCCCGTGGCCGCGCACCCGCATCGCGAGGTCGGTGAGCAGGCCGCCATGGGCGCCGAGGGGGAGCCCCGCGGCCTCGGCGAGAGCGGTCTCGGGGCGGACCCCGATGCCGAGGACCACCACGTCCGCCGGGTACTCGGCGTCCTCCGTGGCCACCGCGCAGGCCCGGCCGTCGTCTCCGGTGAGGATCTTGGTGACCTCGGCGTCGTTGACCATGGTGATGCCGAGGCCCTCCATGGCCCGGTGCACCAGGCGGCCCATGTCCGGGTCGAGCGTCGACATCGGCTCCCTGCCGCGGTTGACGACCGTCACCTCGAAACCGCGGTTGATCAGCGCCTCCGCCATCTCCACGCCGATGTAGCCGGCGCCGACGACCACCGCACGGCGGCCACGCGTGCGTGCCAGCGTGTCCAGCAGGGCCTGGCCGTCGTCCAGGGTCTGCACGCCGTGCACCCCGGGGGCGTCCGCGCCGGGCAGGTCGGGGCGGACCGGGCGGGCGCCGGTCGCGATGACGAGCCGGTCGTACGACGTCCAGGACTCGGCACCGGAATCGACGTCACGCGCGCGTACCCGCTGTCCGGCCACGTCGATCTCCGTGACCTCGGTGCGCAGCCGCAGATCGATCCCGCGCGCCCGGTGCTCCTCGGGGGCACGGGC
Source organism: Streptomyces puniciscabiei (assembly GCF_006715785.1). NCBI lineage: Bacteria > Bacillati > Actinomycetota > Actinomycetes > Kitasatosporales > Streptomycetaceae > Streptomyces > Streptomyces puniciscabiei. Next base: position 846,196 of record NZ_VFNX01000001.1, on the reverse strand, counting down.
GATCAGGGCGTCGCGTTCGGGGACGTCGCCGCCCACCCAGTACGGGATGCCGCACGCCGAGAAGGAGGTGAAGTGGCCGCGTTCGAAGGCCACGATCTCCAGCTCTCCGGGCCCCTTCAGCCGGCGTGCCTGTGACGCCGCGGACATGCCCGCGGCGTCACCGCCGATCACGACCAGTCGTTCCGTCCCGCCCCGTACGTCGCCCATGCTCATGGGAACACGCTACGGGGCGTGGGCATTTCAGTCCCTCTCCGGCCGCTCCTCGGAGGGTTCCGGCGCCGGGCGGGCCGACGGCAGCGGGCCCAGCGTGGTCATCGCGGGCGCGGGCTCCGCCCGGCGCGGCAGCCGCGGCCGTACGACCCGCAGCCACAGCAACGTCACCAGGGCCGCGCACGCCAGGAACGGCAGGGCGGCGCCGAGCGCAAGGACGATCCAGCGCAGGATGGTCACGAACACGTGCCAGCCGCCCGACAGGGCGTCGACGACGCCGGGGGAGTGGTCACCGGCCGCCTTCCTCACCGGCGTCTCGGACAGCGACAGCGTGATGGTGGCGAAGCTCGTGCGGTCCTTCAGGGACGCCTGCTGGGCCAGCAGCGACTCCAGGTCGGCCTGACGGGTGCTCAACTCGCCTTCCAGCGCGACGACATCGCTCAGCCTGGTCGCCCGGTCCATCAGTGCGCGGATCCGGTCCACGCTGGCTCGTTGCGACTTGACCCGGCTGTCCACGTCGACGACCTGGTCGGTGACGTCCTCGGCCTTGGCCGTGCGGTCGATCAGCCTGCCCGTGCCCTGGAGCCCGGCCAGCACGGTGTCGTACCGCGCGCTCGGCACGCGCAGCACCACCTGGGTGTGCTCATGGCCGTCGGCGTCCCGGCCCGTGCTCTCCCTGCCGACGTAACCGCCCGCGTCCTCCGCGGTGGTCCGGGCCTGGTCCAGGGCCTTGGGGACGTCCTTCACCTGGAGGGTGAGGGACGCCGTGCGGATGATCGCGCTCTGGGCGAGCCGGGGAGTCTTCGGAGCCGGCTTCGTGCTGTCGGCCGTGCCCGGTCCGGCGGCCGCGTCGGCGCCCTTCGCCGCGCCCTTCGCCGAGGCGCCGCTGCCGGAGTCACCGGCACTGCTGCACCCGGCGAGGGCGAGGGATACGGCGAGCAGGATCCCCGCCAGGGCCCGGACCGGGCGTGCGGGTCGTGCGGAACGTGATGTGCGCATGGGCGGTACCCCCGTGGCCGACAGCGATGACGCTCCTTCGACGCCGGGGGGCGCCGAAACGTTGGTGCCGTGCGGTTCCGGAGCGGTCACGGTCCGGACTCGGCGCGGACAACGGGCCGCCGGCGCGGTGGCCCCGGGCCCCGGCGGGAGTGTCAGGGGGGTCTGAGAGAGTGGGGGACATGAACGCAACGGGTACGTGTACCGGGCATGTCGTCGTCATCGGAGCCGGTGTCGCCGGGCTGGCCGCCGCCCACCGGCTGCTCGGGCGCGGCACCCGCGTGACCGTGCTGGAGGCCGCGGACCGGGTCGGCGGCAAGCTGCTGCCCGGCGAGATCGCGGGCGTGCGGGTCGACCTGGGCGCCGAGTCGATGCTCGCCCGCCGCCCCGAGGCCGTGGCTCTCGCCCGCGAGGTGGGCCTGGCCGAGCGGCTCCAGCCACCGGCCACCGCGACCGCCTCGATCTGGACCCGCGGCGCCCTGCGCCCCATGCCCAAGGGCCATGTGATGGGCGTCCCCGGCACCGCCGCCGCGCTCTCCGGCGTGCTCTCCGACGAGGGTGTGGCCCGTATCGAGCGCGACGCCGACCTGCCGCGCACCGAGATCGGCGACGATGTGGCCGTGGGGGAGTTCGTGGCCGCGCGCCTCGGCCGCGAGGTGGTCGACCGACTGGTCGAGCCCCTGCTCGGCGGCGTGTACGCGGGCGACGCCTACCGCATCTCGATGCGCTCGGCCGTCCCCCAGCTCTTCCAGGCCGCCCGCACCCACACCTCCCTCACGGAGGGAGTCCGCGAGATCCAGGCCAGGGCGGCCGCGAACCAGCAGACCGGCCCGGTCTTCATGGGCATCGAGGGCGGCGTCGGCACCCTGCCGCTCGCGGTCGCCGGCACCGTCCGGGCACGCGGCGGCGAGATCCTGACCGGCACGCCGGTCACCGAGCTGCGCCGCGAGGCCTCCGGCGGCTGGCGGATCACCGCCGGGGACCGCGTGTTGAGCGCCGATGCGGTGATCGTCGCCGTACCCGCCCCGGCCGCCGCACGGCTGCTGCGCGCCGAGTCCCCGGAGGCCGCCGCCGAGCTGGCCGCCGTCGAGTACGCCTCGATGGCGCTGGTCACCCTCGCCTACCGCCGCGCGGACGCGCGTCTCCCCGAGGGCAGCGGCTTCCTGGTCCCGCCCGTCGACGGCCGCACCATCAAGGCGTCCACGTTCGCCTCGCACAAGTGGGGCTGGATCGCCGAGGAGGACCCGGACGTGGTCGTGCTGCGCACCTCCGTGGGCCGCCACGGTGAGACGGAGATCCTCCAGCGGGACGACGCCGCCCTGGTCGAGATCTCCCGGCGCGACCTGCGGGAGGCCACCGGTCTGGACGCCGTGCCCCTGCAGACCCGGGTCACCCGCTGGACCGACGGCCTGCCGCAGTACCCGGTCGGGCATCAGGCGCGCGTGGCCCGCATCCGCGAGCATGTCGCCAAGCTGCCGGGCCTCGCGGTGTGCGGCGCGCAGTACGACGGCGTCGGCATCCCGGCGTGCATCGCGAGCGCGTACGCGGCCGTCGACCAGCTCGGCGGCGACCTGAGCGCAGTCCGGGAGCTCACGGCCAACCCGGTGCAGAGCCTCCACGGCGGAGCGGGAGAATAGGGACCATGAGTGACGACGCCCCCACCACCGAGTCCGGCAGGATCCCGAACAAGGGCAAGCTGGCCAAGGACCTCAACGAGGTCATCCGCTACACCCTCTGGTCGGTCTTCAAGCTCAAGGACGTGCTGCCGGAGGACCGCGCGGGTTACGCCGACGAGGTCCAGGAACTGTTCGACCAGCTCGCCGCCAAGGACGTGACGATCCGCGGCACCTACGACGTCTCCGGTCTGCGCGCCGACGCCGACCTGATGATCTGGTGGCACGCCGAGACCAGCGACCAGCTGCAGGAGGCGTACAACCTCTTCCGCCGTACGAAGCTCGGCCGCGCGCTGGAGCCGGTCTGGTCGAACATGGCGCTGCACCGCCCGGCCGAGTTCAACCGCTCGCACATCCCGGCCTTCCTCGCCGACGAGACGCCCCGCAACTACGTCAGCGTCTACCCGTTCGTGCGCTCCTACGACTGGTACCTGCTGCCCGACGAGGACCGCCGCCGCATGCTCGCCGACCACGGCAAGATGGCCCGCGGCTACCCGGACGTGCGCGCCAACACGGTCGCCTCGTTCTCCCTCGGCGACTACGAGTGGATCCTGGCCTTCGAGGCCGACGAGCTCCACCGCATCGTCGACCTCATGCGCCACCTGCGCGGCTCCGAGGCCCGCCGGCACGTCCGCGAGGAGATCCCGTTCTTCACGGGCCGCCGCAAGGACATCGGGGACCTGGTGGCAGGCCTGGCCTGACCAGTTCCCTGAGGGGCAGCGCCCCGAAAGGGGCGCGGGGAACTGCGCGATCAGCCACAACGGACCCGCAGCCCCCCGACGGGGCAACGCGGCACCCCATTAGGGGCACTCAGCGCCGGCCACTCTTCAGAGAGCCTCGCTTGGTCTCTTTCCCCGGCCCGACCGCCGGAGGCAACCGGTGCGGCGCGCACGAAGCGCGCCGCCCGGAAACCCGGCCCTCCAGCAGATACGCCTCGAGGTGCCCGTTGACGCACACGTTGGGCCCGCCCCCGATCCCGTGCGTCCCCGCGTCCCGCTCGGTCACCAGGGCCGAGCCCGCCAGCCGCCGGTTCATCTCCAGCGCGCCCGGGTACGGCGTCGCCGCGTCCCGCTCGGCCGCCAGGATCAGCACCGTCGGCAGTTCGCCCTGCCCCGTGCGCACGTCCAGCGGCTGCTGCCGGGGAGCCCGCCAGTACGCGCAGGGCAGGTTCATCCACGCGTTGTCCCAGGTCTCGAACGGTGCCAGCCGGGCAAGCCGGGTGTTGTCCCGGTCCCAGACCTTCCAGTCCGTCGGCCAGGGCGCGTCGTTGCACTCCACGGCCGTGTAGACCGCGTTGAGGTTCTCGTCCTCCGCGGCCTCCGCCGCGTCCGGTGCGGCCAGCCGGACCAGTTGCTTCGGATCGCCGTGCAGATAGGCCGACAGAGCCGCGGCCCGGCTCGGCCAGTAGGTGTCGCTGTACCCGGCCTGCAGGAACGCGCTCTGCAGCTGGCCCGGACCGACCTTCTCGCCGGCCGCCTTCCCGGCCAGCCGCTCCCGGGCGGTGTCGTAGCTGCGCTGCACCTTCTCGGGGGTGTCACCGAGCTTGTACACGTCGTTGTGGCGGGCGATCCAGTCCCGGAAGTCCGCCCAGCGCTCCTCGAACGCCGCCGACTGGTCGAGGTTGTTCCGGTACCAGATCTTCTCCGGGGCGGGGTCCACCGCCGAGTCCAGCACCATGCGCCGTACGTGCGAGGGGAACATCGTCGCGTACAGCGCGCCGAAGTAGGTGCCGTACGACGCCCCCATGAAGGTCAGCCGGTCCTCGCCCAGCGCGGCCCGCAGCACGTCCAGGTCCCGGGCGTTGTTCAGCGAGGTGTAGAAGCGCAGCCTGCTCCCGGCGCGCCGGGAGCAGCCGCGGGCGTACGCCTTCGCCTGGGCGATGCGCTGCCGCTTGTACCCCTCCGAGGGGTGCGCCGGCGACGCGGTGGGCCCCTTGACGAAGCGCTGCGGGTCCTCGCAGGACAGCGGCGCGGAGCGGCCCACGCCGCGCGGGGAGTAGCCGACCAGGTCGTAGGCGGAGGCGATCCGCTGCCACTGCGGGAGCGCGCCGAGCAGCGGGAACAGCATGCTGGAGGCGCCCGGGCCGCCCGGGTTGTAGACGAGGGCGCCCTGCCGGGGGACCTTCCGCTTGCTGTTGCGGGGGTCCTTCTGCGTCGCCGGCATCCGGCTGACGGTCAGTTTGATCTGCGTGCCGTCCGGGTGGGCGTAGTCGAGGGGGACGGTCACCGTGCCGCACCGCAGCCCCCTCGGCGCCTTCGGCACGTCGGCGGTCGCACACGCACCGAAGTCGATGCCGGCCGCCCGGGCGCGGGACACGGCCACCTCGGTGCCGCGCAGCTCGGCTGTGCCGGGGACGGCGGGCGCCCCGGCCGCACCGCCCGCCGGGGCGAAGGCCAGAGTGGTCAGGAGCAAGGATCCGGCGGCCGAGTACAGGGCGGCAGCTCTCATCGCGTATCCCTTCGGTGCGGCGGCGAGGGCACGGCGGCCACGCCCCGGCGACAACAGAAGGGATATTTCGTTTGGCGGTCGGTGAAGGCAAGCACCATCCGGCCGGTGTCGCCGCCAATGCCCCCTATGCGCCCCTCGCCGCCCCCGTAGGGGACGTCGCGGGCGCCCTCATTCCCGCCAGGGCTGGTCGCGGTGGGTGAAGGCGGCGCGCAGCTGCGGCTCGCCGATCGCGCGGACCCCGCGTACGGCGACCGAGGTCAGGAACGACCGCTCGTCACCGGCGGGCCTGCGCACCAGCGCGCCCAGCAGCCGCTGCCCGGCCGGCGAGGCCCAGCGCGAGTACGGATGCACCTCGAACCGGGCGATGGCCAGGCAGCTCAGCGACAGGGCGAGGGGCAGCGCGAACCAGAGCCCGACCAGGAGCCGGGGCGTGCCGGTCTGGATGGGCAGCAGCAGCGCGCTCACCCCGAGCGCCGCCACGGCCGCCGCGGCGGCGCGCACCTGGCGGACCGCGGCGCCCACGGTCGCGCCGGCGCCGTCGGGGACGGCGAGACCGGCACGCACCAGCCGGTCGGCGAGCCGCCGTACCGCCTCGGCGCCGGCCGCCCGGGCCCGCGCGGGGGCGATGCGCGACTGCCCCTGGGGACCTATGGCCCCTATGACGGACCGCTCCATCTCGTCGCGGCCCTCGGGGTCCACCACCGTGGCCCAGCCGGTGTGCGCGAGCAGCAGGCGCCGCTGGCGGGCCATGGAGACCATCGTCACATCGGCGACCCGGGCCGGGCCGCCGGAGAGGAAGGCCGCCTCGTACAGCGTCAGATCGTGCTCCCGGTCCGCCGTCGCGGCATCCGCGTCCAGGGCTGCCGCGCGGACGGCCGCCAGGCACAGCCGGGTGCACGCCGTACCGGCGAAAGCCCAGGCCAGGAGCAGGAGAAGGACCCAGAACATGACGTGTTTCTATGCCAGAGTCCTGGGTGAACGCCATGCCCTGTTCACCATATGGACACAGTGTTAGAGGTCTGTGACGTTCCGTTTCCCCGCCCAGGTCAGGGTGTCAGGACCCGCTCGTCACCGGCGGCGGGCTGGTGGTGGCGGGCGGCATGGAGTACGACTCGGCCGGCGAGGGGGTGACCGGCACGGCCGCGCCGGGGTCGACCGCGGGCGGGGTCGGTACGGGGGTGGGGGAGGCGGCCAGGTCTCGCGCGAGCGCGGCGAAGTCGACGTATCCCGTCGCCTCCAGCACCCTGATGTGGTCCAGGACGGTCGCGTTCGCGTCGTCGGCGAGGTCGCGTACCAGGGAGTTCTGGGTGCCGGCCCGGACCTCGGCGACCAGGGCGAACACCCGGCCGTGGGCCAGCCGGACGAGGCCCGCGAACTGCCGGTCGAAGTCCTGTCCCTGCGCGGTCCTCAGGGTGTCGAGCCACTGCCGCTGCTGTGCGTTCGGCTCGTTCGGCAGGGGTACGCCGAGCTGGGCGGCGACGGTGCGCACATGGGCGTCCAGCGAGGTGTGCCCGTCGACCAGGTGCTGGCCCGCCGTGCGGACGGCCGCCGTGGTGCCCTTCCGCTCCGCCAGCTCGCCGGCCGGCAGCTCCCAGAGCCCGGCCAGCCGCACCTTGGTGATGAAGTCCCGGTCCTGCGCGGACAGGGGGCCGTAGGGGGTCGTCACGGTCTCGGCGCTCAGGACGGTCGCACCGGACGCCGGGCTCGGGCGGTCGGCGTAGAACCAGAGCGGGCAGAGCAGCGCCGCCGCGGTCGCCGCGAGGGCCGCGATGACGAGGCCCGTGCCGCTGAATATGCCTCGGCCCTTGATCGGGGGTCGGGGTCGCATGACGCCTCCTGTAGCGCACCGCACGCGAGTGTGCAGGGGGGTGGGGTGCGGGCGGCATATTACTCGGCTCCGTTCGGGATTTCGGCTGGCTACGCATGGGCGTGACGGGGCTACGGAGCGTCGGTGGCCGTGGGTACGCCGGGGCTGGTCGCGCCCACGGGGCGGAGCCGCGTATCGACACGGCCCCGCAGCCCTGACCGGGCGCTCGGCGCCGTCGTCGTCGACGGGCAGCCGGTTCACCCCGAGTGCCGCGAGAACACCCTGCGCGCAGTACGAGCCAATCGCCTTGCGGACCTGGGGGCCGGACCCGCGCGGTCCAGCCACCACTCCTGGAGCTGTCGGCGGGCAGCCGGGTCCTCGGGTTGTCCCGACCGCAGCAGGTATCCGGCGAAGTCCAGCGCGTCCCGTCGGTAGCCCCCGCTCATCGGCCGTACCCGCGCGTACTCCAGGAACGCCGTCCGGTACCCGTCGCCGAGGATGGCCGGCAGCTCGGGTGCGACCTTCGCCACTACGTCCGCCCGCTTGGCGGCGAGCGCCCGTGCCTGCACGGCCAGCCGCACCCGGTCGAACCCCTCGGGCACCGGCGTACCGGCCACCAGCGAGGACAGTACGGCGGCCTGGGCGACCGCGAGCCGCTCCCGCGTGCGGACCGCGGGCCGCGCCAGGACGGCGACACCGCCGCCCGCCGAGCCACCGGGGGCACCGGGTGCCGCACTCTCGTCGGCCCGCGCACGCCCAGCCGCCACCGCGTCCCGGATCATCGTCAACTCCCGCTCCAGCTCGGCCGGTTCGGGAAAGTTCTCGTCCCGTTCCAGAAGGACGCCGGGCGGTGCGGTGCGGGCGGCGAGGCCGGTCAGGATGTCGAGGACCGGGCGTGGCACGGGGTGGGCGTGGCTGTCGTGCCAGACGCCGTCCCGCTCGAAGCCGCCCGCGACATGGACGTAGGCGATCGCCTCCACGGGCAGCGCGGCCAGCGCCTCGGCCGGGTCCTCGCCCCGGTTGACGTGGTTGGTGTGCAGGTTGGCCACGTCGATCAGCAGCCGGACGCCGGTGCGCTCGACCAGCTCGGACAGGAATTCCCCCTCGGTCAGCTCCTCGCCCGGCCAGGAGAACAGCGCGGCGATGTTCTCGAGGGCCAGCGGCACGGGAAGGGCGTCCTGGGCGATGCGGACGTTCTCGCAGAGCACGTCCAGGGCGTCCCTGGTGCGCGGCACCGGCAGCAGGTGCCCGGCCTCCAGCCGCGGGGAGGCGGTGAGCGGGCCGCCCGCGCGGACGAACGCGATGTGCTCGGTGACCAGCGGGGAACCGAGGGCCTCGGCGCGCTCCGCCAGCGCCGCCAGCCGGGCCTCGTCGGGGCGGTCGGCGCCGCCGAGGCCGAGCGAGACGCCGTGCGGGATCACGGTCACGCCGCGCTCGCGCAGCCGCAGCAGCGACGCGGGAAGGTGGCCGGGGCAGACGTTCTCCGCCACGACCTCCACCCAGTCGATGCCCGGCATGCGCTCCACGGCGTCCGCGATCTCCGGCCGCCAGCCGATGCCCGTGCCCAGTCGTCGCATGGCCCCTCCCCTCGTGCGAATGACGGAGGTATCGCCCACGCGCTGGGCCCCGAATCCCCGCTCTGTCGTGTTCAGAGCAATATTTGAGCTTCGGCCAGGTGCCCGCACCCGGGGCCACGGCCCCGCAGCTCCTGGGCCCTGTCGTCTAGCGCAGCGCCGGGTGGTCGGCGACGACCGTGCAGCTGCCCGGTGCGATCTCCGTGAAACCGGCGTCGCGGACGACCGGCAGCCCGCTGCCGGTCAGCCGGGCCCAGTCGGCGGGGTCGGCCGTACGGACGGCCAGGGCGTAGCCCGCGTCCCGCCAGGCGCCGCGCTCCGTGTCGGACAGCGCCCACCAGGCCAGCTGGGCACCGTGCCCCGCCTGCGCCATGGCCTTCCCGGCCGACATCTCCAGCCCGGGGTTCAGCCACAGCACCGGCTGGGCCGGCCCGGCGGGGACGGGCGGCTCGGGGTCGTCCAGCTCGGTGCCGGACACCTGGAGCTTGGCCAGGTCCTTGGGCCAGCCGTCGAGCGGAACCGGCGGGAACACCCGTACCTCCACGGACTTGCCGGTCACCGTGATCCCCGGCAGCGCCTCGGCCCGCCGCCACTCGGCGCCCCTGGCCCGCCGGACGACCTTGCGGATCCGCGCGTCCTCCCAGCTCCGCACCGCCTCGGCCCACGCGCCGTCCCCGTGCGCCCGTTCGTCCCCCAGCAGCACCAGCACCGCCCGCGCGGCCGTCTCCAGCGCGTCGGTGCGGGCGGGCGGCGCGCTCTTCTCGATCCGCACGACGAGGGGCAGCACGAACTGGGGTGCCGCGTCGCGCGGGTTGCGCTCGGCCTGGAAGGGCTGGAAGGGACTGTCTCCGGGGGACGTCAGACTCTGGCTCACACGAGCCAACCTTAAGGGGGTGGGCAGTGTCGACGCAGCGCCACAATGCCTCCATGCGACGTGATCTACGGCTGGCAGGGGTGGGCCGCCGCTACGGCCTGCGCGGACCCTGGGTGTTGAGAGGCGTCGACCTCACCCTCACCCCCGGAACCCTCACCCGCATAGAAGGGGCGAACGGCACCGGAAAGTCCACTCTGCTCCGCCTCCTCGCCCGCCTGGACGCACCGACGGAGGGCCGTGTCACCGGCCGCCCCCGCACGGCGTACGTACCGGAGCGTTTCCCCTCGGCGCTTCCCTTCACGGCCCTCGGTTATCTGACCCGCCTCGGCGCCGTCCACGGCCTCGGCCGCAGGGCCGCCGTACAGGCCGCGGCCACCTGGCTGGAGCGCTTCGGCGCTGCGGCGTACGCCGGTACGCCCATGGCCCGGCTGTCCAAGGGCGGCAGCCAGAAGGTGGCGGTGGCGCAGGCCCTGCTCGCAGAACCGGAGCTGCTGGTGCTGGACGAGGCCTGGACGGGGCTGGACGCGGCGGCGCGGGAGGAGCTGGAGCGGGCGGTGGCCGAGCGCACCGCCGCAGGGGGCGCCGTGGTGTTCGTGGACCACGACCCACGCCGGCTGGCCGGGGCACCGGACGCGACGTACACCGTGCTCGACGGCGGTCTCAAGTGCCGTACCGGCAGCGGCAGTTCACCGGGCGGAGCGCTCACCCTGGTCACCGTGCGCGGCCCGGCAGGGGCGCGGCTGCCGCCCGAAGCCGCCCCGCCCGCCGCCTTGGCCGAGGAGACCGCTCCCGGCCGCTACCGCCTCGCCGTACCCGCCTCCCACTCCGACGTCGTCCTGCGCGCCCTGCTCACGGCCCGCCCGTCCTGGCACGTCGTGAGCGTCACCCCGCCCCCGGACGATCCCGTACCGACCCCCGGAAGCCGCCCATGACCGCACTCCTGCGCTACCAGGCCGACCTGCTGGTGCGCTCCCAGCGCTGGCTGCCGCCGGTGATCCTGTACGCCGCGTTCCTCGGGATCGGTGTGCAGGGCGGCCAGCCGGTACTCGACTCGCTCGGCTACACGGCCGCCGGTCTGCTCCCGGTGGCCGCCTGGCTGGTGCGGATCTGTGTCACCGGCGAGCCGGACGCGGCCCGGGCCTGTGCCGCCGCCGCGCGCGGCCCCGCCCGGGCGCACCTGGCCTGTCTGCTGACGGCACTGCTCGCGTCGGTGACGCTCGGAGTGGTGGCGACCGTGGTGGTGACGCTGATCAGCGACCCGGCGAGCAACGGCCACCGGGTCCGTGTGGCCCCGCTGGGGGCCGCCGCGGCCGCGCTGCCGGCCGTGCTCACCTGCGCGCTGCTCGGCGCGGCCGTCGGCGCGCTCACCAACCGGCCGCTGCTGCGCTCCACCGGCCGCGCCGTACCCGCGATGCTGCTGGGCGCGCTGCTGGCGGTGGTGGTCACCGGCTCCCCGGCGCAGGCCGCGGTCAGCGGCCTGGTCACCGGTTCGCAGACCGGCCGCGTCCCGCTGCCGGTGCTGCCGCCGGCCGCCGCGGCCCTGCTCACGGCCGCGGCCTTCGCCGTGGCCGCCCGGCTCGCCTCCCGCCGGTCACCCTGAGCAGGCGGTGCGCTGCCCCTCCAGCCTCCCCCCCGCTCTCGGCTTCGCTCGAGCGGGGGGACCGCCATCGCGTACGGCGGACCGTCGGCCGTCAGCGGTGTCCGCCGGTCTCGCCGATCAGCTCGGAGACCTTCACGAACCGGTAGCCGCGCCCCCGCAGCTGCGGCACGACCGCGCGGACGACCCGTTCGGTGGTCGGGGCGGCGCTGCGGGTGCAGTGCATGACGACCACCGAGCCGGGCTTGACCCCGTCCAGCACCTGCTTGGTGACGGCGGCGGCGTCGGTGGCGAACGCGTCGCCGCTCACCACGTCCCACTGCACCGCGGTCACCCCGAGCCCGCTGAGGGCGCGCAGCGCCCGCCGGTCGTAACAGCCGCCGGGGAAGCGGAAGTACGGCAGCGGATGCGGCACACCCGCCTTGCGCAGGGAGGCGTACGCCCGTTCCACCTCCGAGCGCATCCTGCCGGCGCCGACGGTCGGCAGGCCGTAGCAGTCGCCCGTGAACGCGTAGTGGCTGTAGGAGTGGTTGGCGACCTCGAACTGCGGGTCGTGGCCGAGGCTGCGGGCCTCGGTCGGGTACTCGTCGGCCCAGCGGCCGGTCATGAAGATCGTCGCCGGCACCTTCAGCGCGTGCAGGGTGCCGATGAGGCCCGGGTTGTCGAAGTGCTCGCCGGCGGCGGCGCGGGGCCCCTGGTCGGCGGTCATGTCGGCGTCGAAGGTCAGCGCGACCGTCCTGCCCAGGGTGCGCGGGCCGTGCTCGAAGACCGGGGTCAGGCCGCCGGGGCCGGGCGCCAGTACGGGCGGACGCGAGGCGGACGGGGAGGCGGAGACGGGGGAGCGCTCGGCGGGGGCCGGACGGGCACTGCCCGTGGAGCCCGCGCCGCCACAGGCGGCGAGAGCCGCGCCCAGAACACAGACGGCGGTGATACGGCGTACTCGTGGGGTCACCGTATGAACGTAGGGCTGGATGTCCGCTTGTATGGCGATATACCCGCGTGGCGCGGTGCCGCGGTCACCCGCGTGGTGGCCCTCAGATCTCCCGCTGCTCCAGCGGCCGTACCGCCGGCCCCTGGATCACCGCGCCGTCGACGTCGAAGCGTGAGCCGTGGCAGGGGCATTCCCAGGCGCGTTCGGCCCGGTTGAAGGCGACCAGACAGCCCAGGTGGGTGCAGCGGGCCGAGACCGCGTGCAGGGCGCCCTCCTCGTCCCGGTGCACCGCGAGCCGGCCGCCGGCCGCACGGACCACCGCGCCGTCGCCGGGCGCCAGGTCGTCCACCGAGCCAGGTGGTTTCAGGCGGTCGCCGACGAAGTGCCGGGCCACCTCCGCCTGCGTCTTCAACAGCGACGGCGCCTCGCGCACCACCGACTTCAGCCGCCGCGGGTCGTACAGCTCGCGCCAGGCGCAGTCCCGCCCGGTGATCAGCGCGGTCAGCAGCAGCCCGGCCATGATCCCGCCGCTCAGTCCCCAGCCGCCGAAACCGGTGGCGACCCAGGTGTGCCGGGCGGCCGGGTGGAAGGGCCCGACCAGCGGCACGGTGTCGGTGGAGTCGTTGTCCTGGGTGGCCCAGGCGTGGTCCAGGGCCACACCGGGGAAGTGCTCCTCGGCCCAGTCGGCGAGGCCGTCGAAGCCGGCCGGTACGTCGCCGGTGCCCGGCGTGAAGTGCTCCCCGGTGACGATCAGCAGCCGCTGCCCGTCCGTGCCGTACGGCGCGGTGCGCACCGAGCGGGTGTTCTCCTCCGGGGTGATGTACATGCCCTCCGGGTCCGGGCCCGCGCCCAGCGGGCCCGCCACCACCAGCTCGCGGCGCGGCGACAGCCGGGCGAACAGCAGTGCCCGGTCGAACACCGGGTAGTGGGTGGCGATCACGACGTCCCGGGCGCTGACCGTGTGGCCCGACTCGGTGGTCAGCCGGCAGGGCTCTCCGCCCTCCTGCAGCCCGACGACCCGTGTCCCCTCGTACAGCAGCCCGCCGCGCGCCACGAGGTCCTCGGTGATCGCCCGCAGGTACCTGACCGGGTGGAACTGCGCCTGCCCGGTCACCCGGACCGCGCCCGCCACCGGGAACGGCAGTCCGGTCTCCGTGGTGAACGAGGCCGGCAGTCCCGCGTCCCGCGCCGCCTCCGCCTCCGCCCGCAGCTCGTCCACGCGCGCCCGGTCGCGCACATACGTGTACGCGTCCCGGGTCTCCCAGTCGCAGTCGATGCCCAGCTCGTCCACGAGCGCCGCCGCGTGCTCGATCGCCTCCGACTGGGAGCGCGCGTACAGCCGGGCCCCCTCGGGGCCGCGGGTGCGCCGCAGCCGGTCGTAGACCAGGGTGTGCTGGGCGGTCAGTTTGGCCGTGGTACAGCCGGTGACCCCGGCCGCCGCCCGTCCGGCCTCCAGCACCGCCACCCGCAGCCCGGCCCGGGCCAGTTCGTGCGCGGTGCTCAGCCCGGCGATGCCCGCGCCGACGACGGCCACCTCCACGTCCAGGTCCTCGCTCAGCGCGGGACGGGACGGCCCCGGTGCGGTCCGGAGCCAGTACGAGTCGGTGACGTGCCGCTGCTTGTGCATGGCCGCCGGGTACCCGCCCGGGCGCGCCGCTCACCGTGCGGGCGCGGCGCCGTGGGGGGCGGGGTGGTGCACGGGCGCGGCGACCTCACGCGCGCTGACGGTCTCGCCATGCTGCGTGCCCGTGCGCGCGTGAGGTCGCCACGCCTTCCATGCCGGCGGTGGGTAGGGCGGCCGGCCCACCGGAAGACCGGCCTGCCACCGCTGCCCGCCGGCATGGGGTCCGAACCGGCCTGTTACCTGCCGCCGGCGCTGTTGTTGCAGCCCATGGTCGAGCCGATGTGGGTGCCCTGGGCGCCCGGGTCGCCCTCGCCGTTGAGCCCGTTGCCCAGCAGGCCGTTGAGGATGCCGACCTCGCCCAGGACGTCGAGGTTCAGGTCGTGGTCCTTGCAGTTGGAGCTCTGCAAGACCTTGCCCTCGTCGTCGTGCCCGCCGGCGTACGCGGTGCCGGCGGGCAGGAGGCTCACGCTGCCGAGCGCCGCGAGCAGGACGGCGGCCTTGCGAAGTCTGCGCATGTCATCTCCATGGGTGTGAGTGTGGATGCGGTGCGTAATGGATCGACCGCTTACAGTCACGGAGATTAGTGTGAAAATATCCCGTATCGGGCAGCGACGCGCCGGTTTTCAGTCGCCCTTCAGCAGCCGTTCCCGGCACTGAGCCACCTCGAAGTCGCCTGCCGGGTACTGCGGGTCCAGCTCCTGCAGGTGCTCCAGCAGCAGGCGGCTGATCGCCCAGTTCCGGTACCACTTGCGGTCCGCCGGGATCAGGTACCAGGGTGCGTACGGCGCCGCGCAGCGCTCCAGGGCCAGCTGGTACGCCTCCTGGTAGGCGGGCCACAGCGCGCGCTCGTCGATGTCGCCGGGATCGAACTTCCAGTGCTTGTCCGGGCGGTCCAGACGGCGTAGCAGCCGGCGTCTCTGCTCGTCCCGGGAGATGTGGAGGAAGCACTTGACGAGGGTCACGCCGTCCTCGGCGAGGGACCGCTCGAAGTCGTTGACGAGGCCGTAGCGGCTGCCGATCTCGGCGGGCCGGGCGAGGTGCCGGACGCGGGCGATGAGGACGTCCTCGTAGTGCGAGCGATCGAAGATGCCGATCTCGCCCGGCCGGGGCAGGGCCGGACGCACCCGCCACAGGAAGTCGTGCCGCCGCTCCTCCTCCGTGGGCGCCTTGAAGGCCTGGATCCGGCAGCCCGCCGGGTTGAGCTGGCCGATGACGTGCTTGACCGTGCCGCCCTTGCCGCTGGTGTCCATGCCCTGCAGTACCACCAGCACCCGCCGCCGGTCCCCCGCCGTACTCGCCGCCCACAGCCGCTCCTGCAGCCGGGCCAGCCGCTTCCCCGTGCGCTCGGTGTCCTCCTTGGTCGCCCGTTTCCCACCGGGGGCACCGGGGGTGGCCCGGGTGTCGCAGGCGGACAGCTCGACGGGCTCACCGGGCGGGAGACGGAGCAGTTCCCGCAGGTCCTTGGCGCTTTTCCTGGTCACGGACGCCCCTTTGGTTCCTGATGTCCGGATGGCGTTCGGGCGCCTCGCGACGCTGCCGCAGCCGAACGACTCAGCGTCCGTACCGGCCCGTCACCGTGCCCACAGCAAGCGTGTGCCCGGAAAGCGCCCGCAGCAGACCGGCCGGCGTGGCCCCGGCGCCCAGCGAGACCCGCCGGTCGACGGCGTACACCGTGAGGACATAGCGATGCGGCCGGTCCCCACGCGGCGGACAGGGCCCGCCGTACCCCGTCCTCCCGAAGTCGTTGCGGCCCTCGGTCGCGCCCCGCGGATGCTCGCCCGCCGCCAGTCGCGTGGTGTGCGCGGCAATGTTCCACACCAGCCAGTGGGTGAACGTGCCGTGCGCGGCGTCGGAATCCCGCAGCAGCAGGGCCAGCGAGGCCGTGTGCGCGGGTACGGCGCCGAGAGTGAGCGGAGGCGAGACGTCGGCGCCGTCGCAGGTGTTCCGGCGGGGGATGGTGCCGCCGTCGGGGAAGGCCGTACTGCTGACGGTCAGCCGGTGGACGGCGGTCGGGGAGGGGGCCGTCGGGGAGGGGGCGGCAGCCGGCCCGCCGCCCCCGCAGCCCGCCGTCACGGCCATCGCGGCCACGGCGATCACCCAGCTCCTGCGCATGCCCGGCACGCTATCCGGACCGGAGCTCCTTGTCGTCGTTCGGCGCGGTCTGCCGGTCGCCGCTCTCCAGGCGGAGCTCCCCGTCGCCGTCCGGCGCGGCCTGCCGGTTGCCCCGCTCCAGGAAGTGCAGCAGCTCCACCGGGATGGGCAGGACCAGTGTGGAGTTCTTCTCGGCGGACACCGCCATCACGGTCTGCAGCAGCCGCAGCTGGAGGGCGGCGGGGGTGTCGGCCATCTGCTGGGCGGCCTCGGCCAGCTTCTTGGAGGCCTGGTACTCGGCGTCCGCGTTGATGATCCGGGCCCGGCGTTCCCGGTCCGCCTCGGCCTGGCGGGCCATGGACCGCTTCATCGTGTCCGGCAGCGAGACGTCCTTGATCTCGACGCGGTCGACCTGGACGCCCCAGCCGACGGCGGGGCTGTCGATCATCAGTTCCAGGCCCTGGTTGAGCTTCTCGCGGTTGGAGAGAAGATCGTCCAGGTCGCTCTTGCCGATGATCGACCGGAGGGAGGTCTGGGCCATCTGCGAGACCGCGAACTTGTAGTCCTCCACCCGCACCAGCGCGCTCTCCGCGTCGACCACCCGGAAGTAGACGACCGCGTCCACGCGGACGGTGACGTTGTCCCGGGTGATGCCCTCCTGGGCGGGTACCGGCAGCGTCACGATCTGCATGTTGACCTTCTGCAGCCGGTCCACGAAGGGGATGATCAGCGTCAGGCCCGGCGGCCGTACGTCACCCGCGACGCGCCCGAGGCGGAACAGCACGCCCCGTTCGTACTGCTTGACCACGCGGGCCGCCATCGCCAGGTACACCAGACCGGCGCAGCCCGCCGCGGCGATCGCTCCCAGCAGTTCCTGGACCATGGTGACCTCCTCACCAAGAGGCCCGTTTTTGTCCGCTGCTGTAACGATATGCCACTTCGGGGCCGACCGAGTCGGAGGGGGTACCTCCCGACTCGGCCGACCGGAGCTGCCTCAGCCCGCCGGCGCGGGAGCCATCAGCCTCACCGGCTCCGTCCCCACCGCGCTGTGCCGCTCGGCCCAGTTCTCCAACGCCGTACGGCAGGCGTGGTCCAGGTGGTGCAGGCCGGACAGGTCCAGGCGGACCGGGCGGTCCTGGGGCAGCGACTCCAGGCTGTCCAGGATCTTCGGCAGCCGCAGGAAGGTCGCGTTGCCCGTCAGGTGGGCGTCGACCGGGCCCGCGCCCTTGTCGATGACCTCCAGCTTGATGTGCGAGGCCTGCCAGGCCGTTTTGACCACCGCCAGCGCCAGGCCGATCAGCACGCCCTCGAACATGCTGACCGCCACGATCGACACCGCCGTCACGGCCAGGATCAGCGCCTCGCCCCGGTGCTCGCGCCACAGCACGGCCAGCGCACGGACCGGGACCAGCTTGGCACCGGAGTGGATCAGGATGCCGGCGAGCGCCGGGACCGGGATGTGGGCGAGCACGCCCGGCAGCAGCGCGGCGAACAGCAGCAGCCACACGCCGTGCAGCACGCGGGAGGCCTTGGTGCGGGCGCCCGCCTGGACGTTGGCCGCGCTGCGCACGATCACCGCGGTCATCGGCAGCGCGCCCAGCAGCCCGCACACCGTGTTGCCGGCACCCTGCGCGAGCAGCTCCTTGTCGTACGCGGTGCGCGGCCCGGAGTGCAGTCGGTCCACGGCGGCCGCGCTGAACAGCGACTCGGCGGAGGCGATCAGCGTGAAGGCCACGATCGTGCCGAGCAGCCCCACGCCCGCCAGCTCGCCGAACGCGCTCAGCGGCGGCGGCTGGACCGAGCCCAGCAGACCGTGCACCTCCACCGTGGCCACCGGCAGGTCCAGCGCGAACGCGGCCACCGTGGCGAGGCCGACCGCGGCCAGCGGGCCGGGCAGCGTGCGGACCTTCGCCGGGACGTGCCTCCACAGCAGCAGCACCGCGATCGTGCCCGCGCACACGGCGAGCGAGGCCACCGCCCTGCCGTCGCCGAGGGCGTCCAGGAACGCCCCCGGCAGCCCGGCGATCTTGCCGAGGCCGGAGTCGGGGGCCTTGGCGGCCAGCGCCGGGTACAACTGCCCGGCGATGAGCACCAGTCCGATTCCGGCCAGCATGCCCTCGACGACCGAGACCGAGATGGCGCGGAAGTAGCGGCCCAGCTTCAGCAGGCCCATCGCCACCTGGAGGAGCCCGGTGGCGAGCACGATCACGCCGAGTGCCGGCAGCCCGAACTCCTTGACCGCCTCGAAGACGAGCACGGTCAGTCCGGCCGCCGGACCCGACACCTGCAGGCTGCTGCCGCGCATCAGCCCGGTGACGAGCCCGCCCACGATGCCGGTGACCAGGCCGAGTTCGGCCGGAACCCCGGAGGCGACGGCCACGCCCACGCACAGCGGCAGCGCGACCAGGAAGACGACGAGGGAAGCGGCGAAGTCCTGCCGCAGACAAGGGAACCGGGATATGAGGTTCTTGCTGGTCATCGGCGCGCTCACAGGGACTCGAAGGTGTCGGTCTGCGGGCGGTGCACCCGTACGGCGCCGGTGTGCACCTCGTAGTACCAGGCGTGCAGGGCGAGTTGACCCTCCGTCAGTCTGCGTTCGACACACGGGTACGAGCGCAGCCGCAGCAGCTGGGTCAGCACATGGGCCTGCACGCCCTCGGCGACCTCCGGGTCCTCGGCCTGGCCGGCCGGACGCGGGGTGGCGTGGGCGAGCCAGTCGCGCACGGCGGGTACGGCGGTCAGGTCGTCGCCGCGCACCAGCGCGCCGACGGCACCGCAGTGCGAGTGGCCGCAGACCACGATGTCGCGGACGCCGAGCACCTCCACGGCGTACTCGATGGTGGCGGCCTCGCTGGTGGGGTGCTGCGAGGTGTGGGGCGGGACGATGTTGCCCGCGGTGCGCAGCTCGAAGAGCTGGCCGGGGCGCGCGCCCGTGATCAGGGCCGGGACGACCCGGGAATCGGAGCAGGTGATGAACAGCACCTGCGGGGACTGGCCTTCGGCGAGCTCGGCGAACTCCTCAGGGCGCTGTCCGAAGGTACGGGCGTTGTCGATGAGGGGCTGCATATGTGTGGGTTCCTCCTGGCGCGCCTGCACGGGCGCGTCGGACTTGAACAACAGTTGTGGGGGGGGGAGTTGAGCGCCTGTCAGCAGCGGAAGACCTGAAGCGCTGCCGGGGTGTGGGCTCTGGAGGCTCCGGTGGCCGGGACGTGCGCGGTGCCGGGCATGGGTGAGGGGCCGGCGCCGGCTGCCCGGCCGGGTATGAGGGGGTGCTGCCGCGCGCGGCGGGAGGCGCAGCCGCGGAACACGTCCGCCTGGTCGCCCACCGGCTGTTCGGACGGCGTGGTTCCGGTCTCGGCCTTGGCCGTTGCTTCACTGAGCGTGTGCGCAGGTGTGAAGGTTTCCGGGGATGCGGAGAAGAGCAGGGCGAGCAGGACGACGGCGAGGGAGGCGAGCACGGTCCGGGCCGTCGTACCTCGGAACATGCACCCTCCCTCCCTCGTTTCACGTCTCTCGCGTGCACCAAACACTGGTCAATGGATGGTCAAGAAACAGATTAACCCTGCAAAGTCCTTTGCAGGGTTAACTGCGCGTTAAGAGCGCAAGAGAGCGTGAAAAGTGCCGTTCGCGTGGCTGGATCCGGCCCCTGACTACGAGCCGACGAGCCCCTTCGCGTCGCGCGCGAGCGCGGTGAGCCGGGATATCGCGCGGAAGTACTTCTTGCGGTAGCCGCCGTTCAGCATCTCCTCGCTGAACAGCCTGTCGAACGGCAGCCCCGAGGCCAGCACCGGGACCTCGCGGTCGTAGAGGCGGTCCGCGAGCACCACGAGCCGCAGCGCCGTCGACTGGTCCGGCACCGGTGCCACATCGGTGAGGCACACCGCCTTCACCCCGTCGGTCAGCGCGCCGTAGCGGCTCGGGTGCACCTTGGCCAGGTGCGCCAGCAGATGCGGGAAGTCGTCCAGCGAGGCGCCCACGGTGGCGTAGGCCGCCTTCGTCACCTCTTCGTCGGTGAAGGGCCGCGGTGCCTCGGGCAGGCCGCGGTGGCGGTAGTCCTCGCCGTCGATGCGCAGGGTGCGGAAGTGGGCCGACAGGCCCTGGATCTCGCGCAGGAAGTCGGCGGCGGCGAACCGGCCCTCGCCCAGCTTGCCCGGCAGCGTGTTGGAGGTGGCGGCGAGCGCCACGCCCGCCTCGACCAGCTTGCCGAGCAGGGTCGACACGAGGACCGTGTCGCCCGGGTCGTCCAGCTCGAACTCGTCGATGCACAGCAGGCGGTGCCCGGAGAGGGTCTGCACGGTCTGCTGGAAGCCGAGGGCGCCGACCAGGTTGGTCAGCTCCACGAAGGTGCCGAACGCCTTCAGTGCGGGCTCGGCCGGGGTGGCGTGCCACAGGGAGGCGAGCAGATGGGTCTTGCCGACGCCGTAGCCGCCGTCCAGGTAGACCCCGCGAGGGCCGGCCGGGACCTTGGGCGCCCTGGCCCTGCCGAGGCCGAGGAAGCCGCGCCGGCCGGCGCCGGAGGCGTGCGCCCCGCCGAGCCCGCCCGCGAAGCCCTCGAGCACCCGCACGGCCTCGGTCTGGCTGGGCTGGTTCGGGTCCGGTATGTACGTCGAGAAGCGGACCGAGTCGAAGCGTGGGGGCGGCACCATCTCGGCGACCAGCCGGTCCGCGGGGACGTGCGGCTCGCGGGCGCACAGGGACAGCGGGCCCGCTTCGGTCAGAGGGCTGGATCCGGGGGCGGTGGTGGAGGACGACACGGTTATCCATGCTAAGCGCCGTGTCACACTGCACGACATGCGACGCCTGTTCCCTGTGACCGACGAAACAGCAGCCCAGGCCTCCGGCGGGGTGGCCGAGAGGGAGGGGGCGAGGGGGGTTGCCGGGACTTTGGTGGCCCATGGGCCCGGTGGTACCGGCGGCCATGTCGACCACGACGCCCACGTCGACCGTGAGTGGAGTCTCGATGAGCTGGCCGCCGCCTACGCCTACCCGGAGCCGCCCGGCGCCCCGCGGCCGTGGCTGCGGGCCAACATGGTGTCCACGCTCGACGGGGCCGCCCAGCACGAGGGGCGCTCCCAGCCCATCTCCAGCGCCGCCGACATGCGGATCTTCGGCACGCTGCGGGCGCTCGCGGACGTGATCGTGGTGGGCGCGGAAACGGTGCGCCAGGAGGGGTACCGCCCCGCACGCGCGCGTGCGGAGTTCGCCGAGGCGCGGGAGGCCGCCGGACAGGGCCCGGCGCCGGCGATCGCGGTCGTCAGCGCGAGCCTGGACCTGGACTTCTCGCTCCCGCTGTTCACCTCGCCCCTGGTGCCCACCCTGGTGCTCACCGGATCCGCGGCCGCCCCCGACCGTGTCGCCGCGGCCGAGAAGGCCGGCGCCAAGGTGGTGATCGCCGGTGAGGGCGGCGGTGTCGACCCCGCACGGGCGGTGCGTGCCCTGGCCGGCCTCGGCCACACCCGGCTGCTCACCGAGGGCGGTCCCCGGCTGCTCGGCCAGCTGGTCGCCGCCGAGGTGCTGGACGAGCTGTGCCTGACCCTGTCGCCCATGCTCACCGCGGGCGACGCGCAGCGCATCGCCGGGGGACCGCCGGTCGCCGTGCCGCACCGGTTCGAGCTCGTGTCCCTCCTGGAGGACGCCGGATTCCTGTTCGGCCGCTACCGCCGGTCCTGAAATCAGCGGAATGTGCCGTTCCGTTTAGCTCCCGCAGGGCAGACTTGGGTACCGGCAGAACTCGTGCGATCACGGGCAGGATGGTTTCCGCAGGGGCCTTGTCCGGCCCACGGAGGAGAAGAGGCGTTCGGTGTTCACCAGCGTTCTGATGATCGAGAAGGCTCTGACGTCCGCCGACGTGGAGTTCGTCACCACCTTGCACGGAGACGAGCCGGTCGCGTTCCACGTGCTCCTCCAGCCGCGCGGCGACCAGGCGGACCGCCTGCTGCGGGCCATCGACGACATCGCGCTCGGCGAACTCGACGAGGCGGTCCGCGAACACGAGACGCCCGAGGGGGAGGACGCCCGAAGCGTCGGACAGCAGGCCCTGGACGTGTCGGTGCAGGCGCTGCGGGCCTCCGGGAGCCAGGCCGCGGGGCAGCTGGTGGAGGACCACCCCCTCGAAGCGCTGAAGTCCCTGGTCGCCGAGGTGGACGCGGACGAGGTGATCGTGCTCACCGACCCCCACTACGTGGAGGAGTTCTTCCACCGGGACTGGGCCTCCCGGGCCCGGCACAAGGTGGGGGTGCCGGTGCTGAAGCTGTTCTCGCACAGCAAGGCATAGGGCTTCGCCCACACGGCCGAGGAGCCGGCCCGCCGGGCGAGCAGGAGCGCGTGCAACCTCAGCCGCCGCTGCAGGGCCCGTGACCGGCACCGCCCCGCTGCGATGGCTGCCGACCAGCGGGTCCGCCGCGCCCAGGAACTGCTGGGGACCACCGACACCCGCGTGGAGGCCAACGCCACGGCCACCGGCATGCGCACGGCCACGACGCTGCGCCGCCCCCTCCACCGCAGGGCCGGCCCGCCCCTTGCACGGGCCCCGGCGCCCGAGCGCATAGGCTAGGGCCCGCTCAGCGTCGTACCGGAAACTTGGGGAGAACCACATGGCACCCGGCCTTCCTGCCGCCATGGACCGACCGCACTTCATCGGCATCGGCGGCGCCGGGATGTCGGGAATCGCCAAGATCCTCGCACAGCGCGGGGCGAAGGTGGCCGGCAGTGACGCCAAGGAGTCGGCGACCGCCGAGGCGCTGCGGGCCCTCGGTGCCACCGTGCACATCGGGCACGCCGCCGAGCACCTCGCCGACGACGCGAGCTGTGTCGTCGTGTCCTCGGCGATCCGCCAGGACAACCCCGAGCTGGCCCGCGCCGCCGAGCTGGGCATCCCGGTGGTGCACCGCTCCGACGCGCTCGCCGCGCTGATGGAGGGGCTGCGCCCGATCGCGGTGGCCGGTACCCACGGCAAGACCACGACCACCTCGATGCTGGCCGTCTCCCTCACCGAGCTGGGTCTGAACCCGTCGTACGCCATCGGCGGCGACCTGGACGCGCCCGGCTCCAACGCGCTGCACGGCGAGGGCGAGGTCTTCGTCGCCGAGGCGGACGAATCGGACCGCAGCTTCCACACGTACGCGCCCGAGGTCGCCATCGTCCTCAACGTCGAACTCGACCACCACGCCAACTACGCCTCGATGGACGAGATCTACGAGTCCTTCGAGACCTTCGCCGGGAAGATCGTCCCTGGCGGCACCCTGGTGATCTCCGCCGACCACGAGGGCGCGCGGGAGCTGACCCGGCGGCTCGCGGGGTCGGTGCGGACGGTGACGTACGGCGAGGCCGAGGACGCCGACGTGCGCGTGCTGTCGATCGTCCCCCAGGGGCTGAAGAGCCGGGTCACCGTGGTCCTCGACGGGCAGGAGCTGACCTTCACGGTCTCCGTGCCCGGCCGCCACTACGCCCTCAACGCCGTCGCCGCGCTCACCGCCGGGGCCGCCCTCGGCATCCCGGCCGACGGGCTCGCGCCCGCGCTCGCCGCCTACACCGGCGTCAAGCGGCGCCTGCAGCTCAAGGGCGAGGCCGCCGGGGTGCAGGTCATCGACTCCTACGCCCACCACCCCACCGAGATGACCGCCGACCTGGAGGCCATGCGCGCCGCCGCCGGTGACTCCCGCATCCTCGTCGTCTTCCAGCCGCACCTGTTCTCCCGCACCCAGGAGCTCGGCAAGGAGATGGGGCAGTCGCTGGCGCTCGCCGACGCCTCGGCCGTCCTCGACATCTACCCGGCCCGTGAGGACCCGATCCCGGGCGTGACCAGCGAGCTGATCATCGAGGCCGCGCGCGCCGCCGGTGCCGACGTCACCGCCGTGCACGACAAGGCCCGGATCCCCGAGGTGATCGCGGGAATGGCGAAGCCCGGCGATCTCGTTCTCACCATGGGCGCGGGCGACGTGACCGACCTGGGCCCGCTCATCCTGGACCGCCTGTCGCAGTAAAGGGGCTGAGGCTCATGTCGTACGACGTCGAGAAGCCGGACGAGCAGTGGCGCGCGGAGCTGACACCGGCCGAGTACGCGGTGCTGCGGCAGGCCGCCACCGAGCCTGCCTTCACCGGTGAGTACACCGACACCAAGACCAAGGGCGTCTACTCCTGCCGCGCCTGCGGCGCCGAACTGTTCACCTCGGACACCAAGTTCGCGTCGCACTGCGGCTGGCCGTCCTTCTACGACCCGAAGGACACCGACGCCGTCGAACTGGTCGAGGACCGGTCGCACGGGATGGTCCGCACCGAGGTGCGCTGTGCCCGCTGCGGCTCCCATCTCGGGCACGTCTTCGAGGGGGAGGGGTACCCGACCCCGACCGACCAGCGGTACTGCATCAACTCCATCTCCCTGCGGCTGGCGCCCGCCGAGGACTGAGCCCGCCTCGAACGATCGACAGCGGCCCGGGGCTGTCGGGGGCGCTGGGACGGAAGAGGCCGGTGCCCCGCTTGCTCCGGTTTGAGACTCTGTGAGGGTGTTGGGTGTGGCGCGCTGGATTCAGTCCCGTCGCAGGCCCGTGCCCGCCGACGGCGGCCGCCACCGTGCGGACGAAGGCGGGCACGAGGCGGTGACGCCCCCGGAGGCCGGGGACTTCGCTGCCGTCGCGGGCTCCGCGGAGGCGGCGGACGGCGTGTCGGGTGCCGATGCCCTGGCGGCCGGCGGCGCGGGGCTGAGCGTGCTGCGGGAGGCGCTGGCCGGGATAGGGACGACCCTCGACGAGGGCACGACCTGCGCGGAGCTGACCCGGCTCGCCGTACGGCTGGCCGGTGGCACGGCCGCCGTGATACGCCGCACCGGCCAGACCGTCTCCGGATACGAGGCGATCACCGGGGACGCCGACGCGCTGCCCGACGCCCGGTGGGCCACCGCGGTGGCCCGCGAGGCCGGGACACCGGCCCTCGGCGCACAGCCGGAGCCCTGGCTGGAGTACCCGGGCGCCCCCCGGACCCGGATCGCGCTGTGCGCCCCGCTGACCGGCGGCGAGGAGACGTACGGTGTCCTGGTGTGGGCCCGCTCCGGGCAGCCCCTGAGCCGCGCGGAGGCCGAGCTGCTCAGCCTCCTCGCCGAGCGCGCCGCCTCCCACATCCGGCACGCCCGCGCTCACGCGAGCGTCAACCGCACCGCTGGGGACCTGCAGCGCGCCCTGCTCTCCGAGCCCGGTCGCCCGCACCCCAACCTCGACATCGCCGTCCGCTATCTGCCCGCCGGCGGCGGCGTGCTGGTCGGCGGTGACTGGTGCGAGACCGTACGGCTGCACTTCGGGCGGACCCTGCTGGTCGTCGGCGACGTCATGGGGCACGGCCTGGAGGCCGCCGTCGACATGAACGTCTACCGCTCCTCCCTGCGCTACATCGCCTCCGCGGACCTGCCCCCGCACCGGGTGCTGCGGCAGATGGACGACATCGCCTCCCGGGAGGCGGACCTCAGGCCCGCCACCTGCCTGCTCGCCCGCGTCGACCCGGGGCGCCACCAGGTCACGCTGGCCAGCGCCGGGCATCTGCCGCCCGTGCGCATCACCTCCGGCGGCGAGGCCGCGATGGTGCCGGTGCCGGTCGGGCCGCCGCTGGGCACCGGACTCGGCGGCTATGAGTCGGCCACGTATCCGCTGGCCGCGGGGGAGACGCTGGTGCTGTTCACCGACGGGCTGGTGGAGCGGCGCGGCGAGGACATCGACCGGTCTCTGGAGCGGCTGGCCGCGGTGCGGTTTCCCGGCGGGGAGGGGCTGGACGACGTGCTGGACATCATCCTGCGGCGGCTGGACGCGGAGCATGCGGAGGACGACGTCGCCGCGCTCGCCTGCCGGCCGCTCAGCCGATAGGGGGCTCGGCGTAGGGGGTGCGGGTGGTCTGCCGGGTGCTCGTCCGTGGTGGTCGCTCGCGCAGTTCCCCGCGCCCCTTCAGGTTGGCAGCCCGACCGTAAATATCGTCGCACCGCACTCCCGCTCCAGCCGCGGGCTCCCCCCCGGTGCGCCTCCAGGACGACGATGTCCGGCCCGAACTCGGCGGCCCGGGCCGGCGCCTCCTCCCCCCAGTACGCGGTGACCGCCTCCCAGCCCTCGTAGCGGGCGACCGTGGCCACCAGGTCGGCGATCGGCGGGTCGTCGTCCACCACCAGCAGTCGTACTTTCTGCACCCGCCCATCCTGCGCCACCCGTCCGGACCCCTCCGAGCTGCCGGTCCCCACGGGCCACATCGATACTCAAGTGAAAGTCGTCCGACAGGAAAAACGACAGCGTTGCCGGGCGAAGCTCGTCATCCAGGACCCGATCAAGGAGCCGCGTCCGTGACGACCCTCCAGACCCGTCCCGCACCCCCCACGACCATTCGGCCCCGCGCCGTGGCCCGTACCGGCCTGTACCTGCTGCTGGCCGTCAACGCGGCCGTGGTGGCCCGGTTCTTCGTCCAGGCCGGATTCGCGTCCAACGCGCTGATCGTGCTGGGCCGCCTCGCCGGCCTGTACGGCGCCCTCCTGATGGCCTTCCAACTGCTGCTGGTGGCCCGGCTGCCCTGGCTGGACCGCCGGATCGGCATGGACCGGCTGACCTCGTGGCACCGCCGGACCGGCTTCGGCATCCTGTGGACCCTGCTCACGCATGCGGTCTTCATCACCTTCGGCTACGCCCAGGCGTCCTCGATGGACCCGGTGAGCCAGCTGGTGAACCTCGCCGAGACCGTCGAGGGCGTGCTGCGCGCCGTCGTCGCGCTCGCGCTGATCGTCGTGGCCGGCGCCGTCTCGGCCCGCTGGGCACGCCGCCGACTCGCCTACGAGACCTGGCACTTCATCCACCTGTACACCTACGCCGCCGTGGTCCTCGCCTTCACCCACCAGGTCGCGGCCGGTACCACCTTCACCTCCTCGCCCGCCGCGCGGACGTACTGGTACACGCTGTGGGGCGTCGCCCTCGGCTCGGTCGTCCTGGGCCGGCTGGTGCTGCCGCTGTGGCGGAACCTGCGGCATCGGCTGCGGGTGTCGGCGGTCGTCCCCGAGTCCGACGACGTCGTCTCCGTCTACGTCACCGGCCGCCACCTGGACCGGCTGCCCGCGCGGGCCGGCCAGTTCTTCCTCTGGCGGTTCCTCACCCGGGACCGCTGGTGGCAGGCCAACCCCTTCTCCCTGTCCGCCGCCCCCGACGGCCGCACCCTGCGCCTCACCGCGAAGGCGTCCGGCGACGGCAGCGCCGCCCTGCGGCACCTCAAGCCCGGCACCCGCGTCTTCGCCGAGGGCCCCTACGGCGCCTTCACCACACTCCACCGCACCCGCCCGGAGTCCGTGCTGATCGCCGGCGGCGTCGGTGTCACGCCCATCCGGGCGCTGCTGGAGGAGCTCCAGGGCCACGCCGTGGTCATCTACCGGGTGACCACCGACCGCGACGCCGTCCTGTACGACGAGCTGTGCGAGCTCGCCCTCACCAAGGGCGCCGAGCTCCACCTGGTGACCGGACCGGTCCTCCCCGACAAGCTCGCCCCCCGCGAACTGGCACGTCTCGTGCCCGACATCGCGGAGCGGGACGTCTTCCTGTGCGGGCCGCCCGGGATGATGACCGCCGTGCTGCGCAGCCTGGCCGACCTGGGCGTGCCCAAACGGCAGATCCACTTCGAGCGCTTCAGCCTCGCGGGCTGAGAGAGGGCGACCGACCGTGAAGCGAGCCATTCCCGTCTTCGTGCTGACCGTCGCCGGCCTGATACCGGTGTGGCGATACCATCCCTCGACCGGGACCGTCGACACCGCCCAGCCGGCGTCGACCCCGACCGCCATGCCGTCCGCCGCGGCCTCCTCGCCCGCCGCGTCCTCCTCCGCCGCGTCCTCGTCGCGGGTCGTGCAGGGCACCGCGGTGAGCACCACGAAGGGTGTCTTCCAGGTGGAGGTGACCTTCCGGGGCGACCGGATCGCCGCCGTACGGATGCTCCAGGCACCCCACCATCCGCAGACCCGGTGGGCGGTGCCGGAGCTGGTCGCGGAGACGCTCAAGGCGCAGAGCGCCCACATCGACTCGGTGTCCGGGGCCACGATCACGAGCCAGGGGTACAAGGAGTCCCTCCAGGCCGCGATCGACGCCAAGGGGACGTGACGTGCGGCGTGTCGAGCACGTCATGGGCTTCCCCGTCTCGCTGCGGATCGACGACGAGGGCGACTTCGGCGCGGCGGCGGACGAGGTCTTCGCCTGGCTGCGCCAAGTGGACGCCCGTTTCAGTCCGTTCAAGCCCGACAGCGAGGTGTCCCGCTACGGGCGCGGGGAGCCGGCGGACGGTGAGCCGAGCGCGGATCTCAGGGAGGTCCTCCGCCTGTGCGAGCGGTACCGGGCCGCGACCGGCGGTGCCTTCGACGTGCGGCTGCCCGGCCGGGCCTTCGATCCCTGCGCGGTGGTCAAGGGCTGGTCCGTGCAGCGGGCGGCCGGGCTGCTGGCGGCGGCCGGGGCACGGCGGTTCTGCCTCAACGCCGGCGGTGACGTGGTGGTCTCCGGCGGGCCGTGGCGGGTCGGGATACGACACCCGGAACAGGCCGACCGGCTCTGTGCCGTGCTGGCGGTCACCGACGCGGCCGTGGCCACCTCCGGGCGGTACGAGCGCGGTGACCACATCCTCGACGGCCGCACGGGACGCCCCGCGACGGGGCTGCTCAGCCTCACCGTGGTGGCCCCGACCCTGACCGAGGCGGACGCGACCGCCACGGCCGCCTTCGCGCTGGGCGCCGACGGGCCGGCCTGGGCCGCCGCCCGCCCCCGCTGCGAGGTGTTCGCGGTCGATGCCGCGCGCAGCGTGCTGCGCACCCCGGGCCTGCCGGTGGCGGCCTGACGCCGGTGACGGGGGCCACTCGCGCGACAGGATGCTGAAACACTCGCGGTCTAGACTCTCCCCGCAACGGGCTGCGC
Organism: Streptomyces puniciscabiei; assembly: GCF_006715785.1. Lineage (NCBI taxonomy): Bacteria > Bacillati > Actinomycetota > Actinomycetes > Kitasatosporales > Streptomycetaceae > Streptomyces > Streptomyces puniciscabiei. Next base: position 817,475 of record NZ_VFNX01000001.1, on the reverse strand, counting down.
AGCGACGACCGTGGCCGAAAGCAGGCGGAAGTCCGCCAGACCCGAAGGGCATTCGGCGTTTTGATACGCATAGAGTCAGTCACGAAGCGGTATCCGGACGGCACGGTCGCGGTCGACCGGCTGTCGCTCGAGATACCGGACCGCGCGATCACCGTCCTCGTCGGGCCCTCCGGCTGCGGCAAGACGACGACCCTGCGGATGATCAACCGGATGGTGGAGCCCACCGAGGGCAGCATCCTCCTCGACGGCACCGACATCCGCCGGCAGCCGGTCAACACCCTGCGCCGCTCGATGGGTTACGTCATCCAGAACGCCGGGCTCTTCCAGCACCGCACCATTCTCGACAACATCGCCACCGTGCCCCGGCTGCTCGGCTGGAGCAAGCGGAAGGCCCGCGCGCGAGCCGCCGAGCTGATGGAGCGGGTGGGGCTCGACGCCGCGCTCGCCAAGCGGTACCCGTACCAGCTCTCCGGCGGCCAGCAGCAGCGCGTCGGCGTGGCCAGGGCGCTCGCCGCCGACCCGCCGGTGCTGCTGATGGACGAGCCGTTCTCCGCCGTCGACCCCGTGGTGCGCAAGGGGCTGCAGGACGAACTGCTGCGCATCCAGGACGAGCTGGGCAAGACCATCGTCTTCGTCACGCACGACATCGACGAGGCGATCAAGCTCGGCACGATGGTCGCCGTCCTGCGCACCGGCGGCCGGCTCGCCCAGTTCGCTCCGCCCGCCGAACTGCTCAGCGCGCCCGCCGACGCCTTCGTGGAGGACTTCCTCGGTGCCGACCGCGGCATCCGCCGGCTGTCCTTCTTCCCGTCCGCCGGCCTGGAGCTGCAGACCGCGCCGATCGTGGGCATCGACGCCGGCGCCGACGAGATCGCCTCCCGCGCCGACGCCCCCCACCTCCTCGTCACCGATGCCGACGGCAGGCCGCTCGGCTGGAGCGAGCCGGACCGGCTCACCGCCGGGGCCGTCGACCGGGAGCGGCTCCTCGACCACGGGCGGCCCTTCGTGCCCGGCAAGGACTCGCTGCGCACCGCGCTCGACGGGGCGGTGCTCTCGCCGACCGGCTGGGCCGTCGCGGTGGACGACGAGGGACGCGCCGTGGGCGTCGTCTCCCAGCAGGTCATCGGCGAGGCCATCCGCACCGCCCACAGCCGGGCCGCGACGGCGTCTGCCACCGAGCAGGACCGGGCCGCGGACCGTGCGGACGGTGCGGACGGTGCCAACCACCAGGCCATCGACGCCGCCGACGCCGCGGATGACCAGGGCGGGGACGGTGCGGATGGTGCGGGGGGTGTGGATGGGCAGGCACTTGGCGGTGCCGATGTCGGGGATGGCCGGCCAGACGCCCGCGCCGATGCCGCAGATGACCAGTCCGTGGATGGTGCCGACGGTGCGAGGGGCCAGTGCGTGGATGGTGCCGACGGTGTGGGGGACCAGGCACCTGACGGCCCCGGACCTGTAGAGGGCCGGCCGGCCGACGGCGCCGATGCCGGCGACGGTCAGGCCACCGGCGGTGCCGACCTCAAGGCCACGCCATGAACGGCTTCTTCGACCTCCCGAGCGACCTCCAGCACAGCTACCTCGGGCTCGTCGGGCTGCATGTGCGCGAGGGACTGCTTCCGGTGCTGGCCGCGCTGCTCGTGGCGCTGCCCGTGGCCCAGCTCTGTGTGCGCTTCCGCTGGGTCTACCCGCCCGTCCTCGGCGTCACCACCGTGCTCTACTCCATCCCGTCGCTGGCCTTCTTCGTCGTACTCATCGACTACTTCGGGCAGAGCGAGACCACGGTGATGATCCCGCTCGCGGTCTACAGCCTGGTGGTGCTGGTGCCGGGGATCGTGGACGGCGTCCGCTCGGTGCCGCAGGAGACCCTGGCCGCCGCGCAGGCCATGGGCTTCGGCCCCGTACGCCGCTATCTCCAGGTCCAGTTGCCCATCGCCGCACCCGCGATCATCGCGGGCCTGAGGGTGGCGGTCGTCTCCAGCTTCTCCCTGGTCAGCGTCGGCATGCTCATCGGTAACCAGGGCGCGCTCGGCAACATGCTCAACGACGCCACCACCTACCACCGGCCCGCCCTGGCCGTGAACTCGGTCCTGACGACGGCGCTGCTGGGCATCCTCGCCGACGCGCTGCTGGTGCTGCTGCGCCGCCTGCTCACCCCCTGGATGCCGAGGAAGGGTGCCACCCGGTGAACGTCCTGAACTTCGCGCACGCCTTCTTCAGCGACAGCGCCCACTGGCACGGCTACGACGGCATCCCCACCCGGCTCGCCGAGCACGTCAAGTACTCCCTGGAAGCACTGCTGCTCGCCGCCCTGATCGGACTGCCCGTCGGCCTGGTCACCGGCCACTACGGCCGCGGCGGCAACGCCCTCGCCCTGATCGCCACGGCGGGCCGGGCGCTGCCCAGCTTCGGTCTGCTGGTCCTGATGTTCATCTGGATCGGATTCGGGCTGGTGCCGGTGATGATCCCGCTGGTCGTGCTCGCCGTACCGCCCATCCTGGTCACCACCTACGAGGCGATCCGCTCCGTCGACCCCTCGCCCGTGGACGCCGCCCGGGGCATGGGCATGCCCGAGGCCAGGGTGCTGTTCCAGGTCGAGCTGCCGGTCGCGCTGCCCCTCGTCCTGAGCGGTCTGCGCACCGCGGCCATCCAGATCGTCTCCACCGCCACCATCGCCGCGTACGTCAGCCTCGGCGGACTCGGCCGCTACATCATCGACGGTCTCTACCAGCGGGACTACGAGAAGGTCGTCGGCGGCGCCACCCTGGTCGCCGGGCTCGCCCTGGTCACCCTCGCGTTGTTCTGGGCGGCCTCCCGCATCACGGTCTCGCCGGGGGTACGACGGAGCGGCTGACGTTTGTTTCCGTTCATCAAGAATCCGTTACAAGGCAGGTGCTCGATGCTCACAAGTGCCCGCAGATCGAGTCGAATCGGAGATTCGCGGCACTTGACTGACCGAGAACCGGCTGGATTGGATCGGCGGGTGACTTCCATCAACCGCATCAGCAGGTCCATCCGGAGGAACCGAGGCGCGGCGGTGGTCGCCCTCGCGGCGGCGACGGCCCTGCTGGCGGGCTGTTCCTCCAACGGCGGCAAGTCCGGCGGCAACCCGCTGACGGACAGCCAGGCGAGCGGCGACACCGTGGTCGTCGGATCCAACAACTTCCCCGAGAGCACCCTGCTCGCCGACATCTACGGCGAGGCCCTCAAGGCCAAGGGAATCAAGGTCGGTTACAAGCCGAACATCGGCAGCCGCGAGACCACCTACGGGCTGATCAAGAACGGCGCCATCAAGGTGCTGCCCGAGTACAACGGCGCGCTGCTGGCCTACCTCGACCCGAAGGCCAGGCCGACGACGGCCGAGGCCACGACGACGGCCATCGAGGCCAAGCTGGGCTCCGAGCTGACCCTGCTGAAGCCCGCGGCGGCGCAGTCGAAGGACTCGGTGACGCTCAACGCGGCCACTGCGAAGAAGTACCACCTCACCGAGAAGTCGACCGTCGCCGACCTGAAGGACATCGCGAAGGACCTGGTCATCGGCGCCTCGCCGGAGTTCCAGACCCGGCAGCAGGGGCTGGTGGGCCTGAAGTCGGTCTACGGCCTTCAGTTCAAGTCGTTCAAGGCGCTCGACGCGGGCGGCCCGCTCACCCAGGCCGCCCTGCAGAAGAACGCCGTGCAGGCCGCGGACATCTTCACCACGGACCCCACCATCTCGAAGGAGAAGTTCGTCGTCCTGCAGGACCCGAAGAACCTCTTCGGCTTCGAGAACGTCCAGCCGCTCGTCCACAAGGGCGCCCTGTCCCAGAAGGGCGTGGACGCGCTCGACGCGGTCTCGGCCAAGCTCGACACCGCGACCCTGCTGGACCTGGACACCCAGGTACAGGTCCAGGGCAAGGACCCGCTGGACGTGGCCCGGGCCTGGCTGAAGACCGCCGGCCTCGCCTGACGGCCGTCACCGACGCGGGTGCCCCCGGGAGACCGGGAGCACCCGCGTCGTATTTCTGCAGGATCAGCGTGGCCGATGGAAGAAATCCGCATCCACACCGTTCCTGATGGAGCCCGTCTCGCGCGCTCCCGCACGCTGGCCCGGGGCCGGTCCCGGCCCCCGCAGTGAGCGCGAGAGGAACAGTGGAAGACCCATGACCACAGCACACGTGGCTGTCGCCACCCCCTACCGCAGGCGGTGGCCCGGCCTGGCCGCCCTGCTGCTCGGTGAGGCGATGAACCTGCTGGACGCGACCGTCGTACAGGTGGCCGCGCCCGCCGTCCACGCCGACCTGGGCGGGCCGGTCTCGGACGTCCAGTGGTTCGGCGCCGCCTACACCCTGCCGTTCGCGGTGCTGCTCATCACCGGCGGACGGCTCGGGGACATCGCCGGCCGGCGCCGCATGTTCGTCCTCGGCGTCACGCTGTTCACGGCGGCGTCCGTGGCCTGCGCACTGGCGCCGTCGCCCGGGCTGCTCATCGCCTTCCGGGCGGTGCAGGGCGCAGCGGCGGCGCTGATCATTCCGCAGACCATCGGGCTGATCAAGGCGATGTTCTCGGGGGAGGAGACCGCGAAGGCGCTGGGCAGCATCGGACCGGTGATGGGCCTCGCCGCCGTCTGCGGGCCCGTCCTCGGCGGTGTACTGACCCACGCCGACCTGTTCGGCTCGTCCTGGCGGTCCGCGTTCCTGGTGAACGTGCCGGTGGCCGCGCTGGTGCTGGCCCTCGCCCGGAACCTGCCGGAGAACCGTGCCCCGCACCGCCCGGCCCTCGACTGGCCCGGCACCGCCCTGGCCGCACTCGGCACCGGGCTCCTGGTGTACCCGCTGATCGGCGGCGACTTCAGCCAACTGGGCGCATACGACTGGGTGTTGCTCGGCACCGGACTCCTCGTGCTCGCCGGCTTCGCCCGGCACCAGCGGCGCACGGCCCGTCCGCTGCTGGAGCCCGGTCTGTTCACCCACCGCGGCTTCCCGGCCGCCCTCGTCACCTCCACGGCCTTCTTCGCGGTGACCAACGGCCTCACCGTCGTGGTCGTCCTTCAGCTCCAGCTCGACACGGGCACCGGCGTGCTGGCGTCCGGACTGAGCCTGCTGCCGTGGTCCGCCGGTCTTGCCCTCGCCTCCTGGTGGACGGGTTCACGGCTGGTACGGCGGCACGGACGCCGGGTCATGCCGTACGGGCTCGGGCTGCTGCTGACCGGACTGCTCGCCGCCGTGGCCGCGTACCGCACGACCACGCCGGGCCACTACCCGGTCGCCCTGCTCCCGGCCCTCGCCCTCGTCGGCCTCGGCGCAGGCCTGTTCACCCCCGCCTTCTTCACCCTCGCCCTGCACCCCCTGCGTCCGCAGGAGATCGGCTCGGCGGCCGGACTGCTCAACGCGGTACAGCAGCTGGGGGCCACCCTGGGAGTGGCGGTCCTCGGCAGCACCTACCTGGCGGGAACGGGCTCGGGTGCACCCCAGGCGGCGTGCTGGGTGGCGGTGGGGCTGCTGGGCGTGGCCTGGGTGGCGAGCGGGTCGGTGGGGGCGGCGGAGGGAGCTTCCTAGGCACCTGGTGCCGGGCTGGGCGGGGTGGGTCTGGCTTGGCCGCGCTCGCGGGGTGCCGCCTGCGCCCACCCTCCCCCACTCTCGGCTTCGCTCGACCGGGGGCCCCGTCGCCCCAGCGGCACGACTGCCCGCAGACTGCGGCGGGAAGCGCCCCGATGGGGCGCGGGGCTGGATCGACATACGGCTCCGCCGCGTGGGCGCGACCGGCCACACCGCACGCCCAGTCGCGCACGGTCTCAACCGCCCCGCCGGGTGGGCGTGTGGAGACGCCGCACCCTTTCCAGATCCGTCAGCACCGGACTCGCCGCCTTGAACGTACGCAGCACCGGGCTCGTCTCCAGCGCGTCGATCTCCCGCAGCGCACCCAGCCGCCGCGTCAGATACCGGTGCAGGTCGGCCGGATCGCGGCACAGCGCCTGCGCGACCAGATTCGTGCGGCCGGTGGTCGCGGCCACGAACGCCAGCTCGTCATGGCCGGCCAGGGCGAGCGCGACCTGCTCCAGGTCGGCCGGCCGCACCGACAGCCACAGCAGGGCCCGGGTACGCACGCCGAAGAGCGCGGCGTCCACCTCCACGTCGAAGAACAGCGCGCCCGACGCGCGCAGTTCGGCCAGCCGCCGGGCCACGGTCGTGGGCGACCAGCCGGTCGCCCGGGCCAGCTCGCCCTGCCCGGCGCGCCCGTCCCGCTCCAGCGCGGCCAGCAACTCCGCGTCCTCGGGCCCCGGTTCCCGAACCCCCTCGGCGCTCTCCCGGTACCGCAGGGCGGCCTGCTGCTCCTCGTCGAGGGCCTGGGCGCTGCGTCGCCAGTTGGCGGGACCGCCCAGGTAGGTGTGCAGCAGGCAGTGCGCGGAGACGGCCGTGATGCCGCCGGTGCGCGGGACGTCGTGCAGCAGGAGGGGGCCGGGCGAGGCGTCCTCTGCAGGGGCGTGGATCACCGCGGTGATCTCGGTGCCCCCCGACGTCAGCTTCACCCAGGACGTGTCCGGCCGCCGTACCAGCGCCCCGGCGATGTCCTGTGCCGAGCGTGCCGTCGCCGTCAGCCGGACCAGCCACTGCGCGCGGCCCGCCCGGTGCGGGTCGGCGAGGCCCACCACGCGCAGCCCGGCCTCGTGGCGCAGCCGGCGGTAGCGGCGGGCCACGGTCTGTGCCGAGACACCGAGGACCTCCGCGATCCCGCTGAACGGCGCCCGGCCGTCCAGATGCAGGGCGTGGATGAGAGCACGGTCGAGGTCGTCGAGCATGCCCCCGTCCTCGCGTGGCCCGACGGGCTCAGAGGTCGAACTCGTGCGGCGGCAGGTCCAGCGTGTAGCAGGCCTCGCGCACCACGGCCTGCTCCGTCTTGTCGAAGTCGCCGTCCGCGCCGCCGATCACGATGCCGATCTGTATCACGGCCCGCGCCTCGGCCGGCTTCTTCTTCGCCTTGGCGATCTCCTGCAGCACGCTCACCTTGCCGAAGGCGAAGTCCGTCGTCAGCTTGTTCAGGTTCTCCTCGAAGCGGCGCCTGAGGTCGTCCGCCGGGAAGTTCTGCAACACCTCGTTCGTGGCGATGAGCTGGGCCACCCGCTGGCGCTCCGACGGATCCACGCTCCCGTCCGCGGCCGCGACGAGCGCGCACATCGCCATGCTCGCATCGCGGAACGCGCCGCTCTTCAGGTCGTTCTTCTTCGCCACCAACTGGGTCTGCATCTGCGTCGCCGATTCCTTGACGCGGTCCCACAGTGCCATGCGCACTCCTCGTATCACTCGCGATCCACGCCCGGGCGCTCCCCGGCACACCGGCGAAGACTTCTGCAGCACCGTGGAAACTCCGGGGCTCGCCGGGAAGTTCCCGCCGCCTAGACTGAATTGCCGCACACGGACGGAACAGACGGCACACAGGACGACGCGGAGGGAAGGCGACAGTGGCGACAGCGCCCGGCACCGGCTACCAGGACCCCTCCGCCGAGGTGCTCGCCGAGGCGGCCGCCGCCTTCGGGCTGCTCGCCTCGCCCGCCCGGCTGCACATCGTCTGGGCGCTGATCCAGGGGGAGAGCGATGTCACCGGGCTGGCCGAGCGGGTCGGCGGCGCGCTGCCCGCCGTCAGCCAGCACCTGACCAAGCTGAAGCTCGCCGGGCTGGTCCGCTCCCGTCGCGAGGGCCGCCGTCAGGTGTACTTCGTGGACGCCGCCGGACAGGCCGCCGTCGTCGACGTCGTACGCCTCCTCGTCGGCCGGCTCGCCGAACGGGCCGCGGCCGTCCCGGCCCCCGCCCGCCGCCTCCGTGGCCTCTGAGGCCTCGACGGGTCCGGTGGGCGGACCCGGGACCGGCAGCGCGAGCGGCACGTCGCTCCAGGTGCTGCGCCGCCTCGACACCGGCCCGCGCGGACTCACCGACGCCGAGGCCGCCGCCCGGCTCGCCACCCACGGCGAGAACGCCCCGCCCCGCCCGCGTACCCCCTCCGCGCTCCGGCGCTGTCTGCGCGGCCTGCGCGACCCGTTCACCGCCGTCCTCCTCACCCTCGGCCTGGTGTCGGCGTTCGTCGCCTCCTGGGGCACCGCCACGGTGATCCTCGCCCTGGTGGCCGTCAGCTGCGCGCTGCGCGCGGCCGGCGAGCGCCGCGCCGACCGCTCGCTCGCCTCCTTGCGCGAACTCGTCGCCGGTACGGCCACCGTGCTGCGCCGCACCGACGACGCCGCCGCCCCGCGCGCCCACGAGGTCCCGTTGGCCGACCTGGTGCCCGGTGACGTCGTACGGCTCGGCCCGGGCGACCTCGTCCCGGCCGACGTACGGCTGCTGCGCGCCCGCGGTCTCACCGTGTCCGAGGCCGCGCTCACCGGCGAGTCCGCGCCCGTGGCCAAGGCCGCCGCCGAACCGCCGGAGCCGCTCGGCGAGTCCATGCTGTGCTTCCAGGGCAGCGCGGTCGTCGCGGGCAGCGCCACCGCGGTCGTCGTGGCCACCGGGGCGCGCACCCGGTTCGCGGCCGCGCAGCGTACGCCGGAGCCGCGCGAGCCCAGCGCCTTCGACCGGTCCGTGCACGGCATCGCCCGGGTGCTGGTCCGGTTCATGCTGCTCACCCCGCCGCTCGTGCTCATGGCGGGCGCGGCGCTGCGCGGCCGGGGCCTGCAGACGCTGCCGTTCGTCGTGTCCGTGGCCGTCGGGCTCACCCCCGAGATGCTCCCGGTGATCGTCACCACGTGCCTCGCCCGGAGTGCCGCGCTGCTGGCCCGCACCCGCCGGGTCGTCGTACGGCGGCTGCCCGCGCTGCACGACCTCGGCGCGATCGACGTATTGTGCGTGGACAAGACCGGCACCCTCACCCAGGACCGGCCGGTCGCCGCCCGCTCCCTCGGGCCCGACGGCCGGGACGATCCGGAGGTGCTGCGCTGGGCGGCCGCCGGCGCCTGGTGGACCCTGCACCTCGCCGAACTGCCCGCCCCCGACGCCCTGGACGAGGCGCTGCTCGACGTCGCCGGGGCAGTGGGTGAGGAGTACGACGGGCTCGCCGCGCTGCCCGTCGCGCCCGGCCGGCGGCTCGCGACCGCCGTCGTCGCCGGCCGGTTCGGCCACCACCTGCTGATCACCAAGGGAGCCGCCGAGGACGTCCTGGCGCGCTGCGCGCTGCCGGACGCCGAGCGGCAGCGGCTGCTCGCGCTCGCCGCACGCGAGGCGGAGACCGGGCAGCGGGTGCTGGCCGTCGCCACCGCCGAACGACCCGCCCGCATCCGCCCGTACACCCCCGCCGACGAACGCGGACTCACCTTCCGAGGCCTGGTCACCTTCCGCGACGAACTCGCCCCGGGCGCCGCCGAGTCCCTGCGCACCCTCGCCGCCCTCGGCGTCGGCGTCCACATCCTCACCGGCGACCACCCGGCGACCGCGGCACGTGTCTGCCGGGAGGCCGGGCTGGAGCCGGGGGAGGTGCGCACCGCCCGGACCGGCGAGGGGGACGGCCCGGGCCGGGCCGGCGGGACCACCACGGTCGTCGCCCGGTGCACCCCCGAGGACAAGGCCCGTGTCGTCGCCGGGCTGCGGGCCGCCGGGCACACCGTCGGCTTCCTCGGGGACGGCGTCAACGACGTGGCCGCGCTGCTCGCCGCCGACGTCGGGATCGCGCCGCGCGGCGCCGTGGCGGTGGCGCGGGAGAGCGCGGACGTCGTGCTGGGCGAGAAGGACCTCACCGCCATCGGACACGCCGTCACCGCCGGCCGCCGCAGCAGCGCCAACATCGCCGCCTATCTGCGGGTGACCCTCTCCTCCAACCTGGGCAACGTCCTCGCCATGCTCGCGGCCGGACTGCTGCTGCCCTTCCTGCCGATGCTCCCCGTGCAGGTGCTCGCGCAGAACCTGTGCTTCGACGCCGCCCAGCTCGCCTTCGCCCACGACCGCCCGGCCCCGAGCGAGCTGCGTCGGCCGACCGTGCTGCGGCCGGCCGCCTTCCTGCGGTTCATCACCGGCTTCGGCGTCCTCAACGCCTTCGCCGACCTCGCCACCTTCGGCGTCCTCACGCTCGCCCTGAACGGCCCCGACGCGCTGCACGACGAGGCCGTCTTCCACTCCGCCTGGTTCACCGAGAACCTGCTCACCCAGGCGCTGGTCATGCTGCTCCTGCGCGACGGGCGGCGCCTTGCGCGGGGCGGATGGTCGGGACCGGTCGGCTGGGCCGCCGCCTTCCTCGCCGCCGTGGGGATCGCCCTACCGCCCAGCCCGCTGGGCGCCGCGCTCGGCATGACCGCCCTGCCCGCCCCGTACCACCTGCTGCTGGCCGCCGTCCTCGGCCTGTACGCCATGGCCCTCACCATGACCACGAAGCACCCCGCGCGGCGGCGGCCGGAGGGGTCCGTGTCGTGAAGCCGTCGCAGGTCGTGCCCCGTGAGCGAGGCCGGCGCGTCGGCGGGTGAGCGTACGGCCCCGCAGACGGCGCGGCGTCCGGGGGAGCCCGGAGCGGGGGCCGGGTGACGGGATCGTGCGGTGTCCACCGGGCCCCGCTGGTGAGCGGGGGTTGAGCACCGGGCGCGCGGCGTCCGCCGAGCCACCCGTGAGCGCGGGCCCAGCGGGGGAGCGGCTCGCGTGGTCGGTGCCTGATCGGGCAACCGGCGGAGACGGCCGTCGGTTTGCCTGGATCCGCACGCGGCGGGCCGACACCCGCGCCCGCCCTCCGGTGCCGTCAGGCGGCCAGGCCCTTCGTCCCCTGCGGACTCTTGATGCCCTCGGCCCGTGCCCGTGCCGCCGCCTTCGCCTGCCTACGGCGTTTACGGCGGCTGAGGCGCGGCTCCTGGTCGGGGAGCCAGCCGAAGGCGAGGCAGCTGCCGGTGACGCCCAGCAGGAGGCCGATGAAGAAGCCGCCCAGGTTGGACGTGACCCAGGTGCCCAGGGAGAGCAGGACGCCGGTGATGGAGTAGAAGAGCCGCTGCGCCGGGTTGAACAGGATCAGCAGGCCCAGCAGTGCCATCAGGGTCGGCAGCAGGTAGCCGGCCGCCCCCTGCATGCCGATGTGCATCACGACCTTCAGCGAGGCCTTCTCGGTGAGCAGGATCTCGCCGCCGGCCAGCGCGAGCAGCAGCCCGCCCCAGAACGGCCGGCGGGCCCGCCAGCCACGGAAGGCGGCCCGCGCTCCCGGGCGTGGACGGTCGGCCACCGCGATCAGCAACCCGAGCCGCTGAAACGGAGCTTGAGGCCCGGCAGCTTGAACACACCAGCTGTCGTCGCGTAGTTGGTCTGCCGTAGGTTGGCGATGCGCACGGTGTCGGCCTGCTGGCTGAACACACCGATCGGGCCCTTCACGCCCGCCTTGGTCAGCGTGCTGGCGTCGTTGCCGATCTCGATGTTGTTGAACGCGGCGTCGCCGGACAGCTCGGTGGAGTCGGTGGTCAGGTCCGTTGCCTGCACCTTGTCCGCGCCGCCGCCCGCCGTGATGAGCAGGTTGGTGCCGCCGAGGTCGACGCTCTGGCACAGCTTGGTGAGCGTGGCGTTCTTGATGGCGGAGGTCACCACGAGCTCCTGCCCCCCGGTGTCACCGGCGTTCGGGCTGCCGTCCGCCATGTTGTCGAGGCCGCCGAACTGCTCGAAACCGGTTCCGTTCAGTTCCGTCGCGGTGACCGTGAACGGCATGCCGGAGATCGCGAACTGCACGCCCAGCGCTCCCTGGGCGGTGAGCACCGCGAGACCGGCTGCGAGGAGGGTGGCGGGTACCGCCATCACCGCGGCCCGCCGGGCCCGGACCCGGCCCCGTCTCTCGCCGCCCGCGGCGGTGACGGCCGCCTGCGGTGTTTCGGGCGTTTCAGGAGTTTCGGAGGGCGAACCGTTTCCCGGGTTCTCGGGGGTGTTGCCGACGGACGGGACGTCCGGGGACGAGGCCATGTCTGCTCCCATGGGCATGCATCAATGCGGGTCGGGCTTCAGTGGCGCGGTGTCCTGGCGCGGACAGCGACTGTCGCGTACGCCTCCCCGCACCCCGGCGGAGCAAGGGCTTTCTCGTTACGCGGCAGTAGCCTTCGAGGAAGTTACCGCCGGTTACTTCGGAGGGTCAAGGCGGATGTGAAAAAAGCGTGCCGGATGTGCGCGAGCTGCGATCGCCGGTTGCAACTGCCCTTGTAGGACTTGACGTTGACGGTTGATCAGGTCTACAACTTCCCCTGCTTTCACGGATCCGTGGCGCCGGATCCGCCGAGCGGCACCGGATGCGTTTCCCGGCCTCTCACGCCGACCGCTCACCTCGGACGACAGAAACCGTTCACATCGGTGCGGCCCGGCACGGCCCCCGTCCCCCCGGTCGTGCCCGGCCGTCCTCTGCCGGCCCGGCCGAAGGTCTACCCCCGGGCCTTCGGCCGGTGCCCGCACGGCCGCCGTCGCCGGACCGTCGCGTACGGAGAAGGCGCACGGTCCTGCGCCGGCGGCACCGCGCACCTCACCGCACCACGCCCCTACGGCATCCCATGCCGTCCCGCACCATCGACCCCCCATCCGCCACCCCCCACCCACCTCATCCGGACCCCACCCAGGAAAGAGGCACCCGCATGCGTACCCGATCCCTTCTCGCCCTCGCCGGCACCGCCACCGCACTCACCCTCGCGGTCGCCGCCCCCGCCTCCGCCGACGGCAGCGCCGTCCTCACCACCGGCAGCGCGGGCGGCACCGCCGTCGCGGCCGGCGACACCGTCACCGCGCCGCTGGCCTCCGGCACCTCCGCCACGCTCTACTCCAGCGCGACCGGCACCAGCGGCGTCAGGTGCACGTCCTCCCAGTTCACCGCCACGGTCACCGGCAACCCGTCCGCCCCCGGTACGGCCACCGAGTCCGTCACCGGGCACACCTTCGACCCCAGCTCCTGCACCAGCAACGTGACCGGCGTGCTCGGTGTCAGCAGCATCACCGTCGACAACCTGCCCTACACGGCGACGGTCGGCTCCGACGGCACCCTCACCGTCTCGCCGGCGAGCGGCTCCACCATCCAGACCACGGTCAAGCTGCGCACCCTGCTGGGCTCCATCACCTGCGTCTACCAGGCGGCCTCGCTGACCGGGAAGGCCGACAACGCCGACAACAGCATCAGCTTCACCAACCAGCAGTTCACCAAGACCTCCGGTTCGTCGCTGTGCTTCGCCAACGGCTACTTCACCGCCAAGTACGCGCCCGTGACGGACGGCGGTACCCCGGTCTACGTGAACTGAGGGGCCGACTGTCCCGCAGAACCGCAGACTTCAGCGTCGTCGCAGACGCACTGCGAGGGCGGCGCCCCCGGTGAGCACCAGCACCGCGGCGGCGCCGCCCGCCAGCATGGGCGCGGAGGGGCCCGTGCCCCGGGTGACCTGCCCGCCCGCGGCGGGAGCCGGGTCCGGAGACGTCGCCTGCGCGGCCTTCGCCTGCCCTGATCCCGCCCCTGATCCCGCCTCCGCTCCCGCCTTTTTCTCGTCCTTCTCCGGAAAGACCACGTCGGAACACGAGTAATAGGTGTCCGGCGTGCTGCTGTTCTGCCAGACGGTGTAAAGAACCTGACGCCCCGTCCGGTCCCGCGGGAGTCTCACGGCGATGTGATACGCCCCGTCCCGCAGCGGTGGATCGGTGACCTGGGCGAAGGGCCGCTCCGGCAGATCCGACCACCTGAGCGGTCTCGCCGGGTCGTAGCCGGGCTTGGTCAGGTACAGCCGGAACGTGCCCGCGTGCGCGATCGTCGAGGCGTACGTCATCGTCAGTGCGGCCCCGGGCGTCAGGCGGGTCGCCGGCCAGTCCCGCCGCGCCAGGTCCAGGCCCCGGTATGCCGGAAGGTCTCCGCTGCACAGTCTGCCGTCCGGAATCACCTGCCGGTCACGGCCGTTCACCCCTGCCACGCGCAGGTTGTCCCACGCGGTGAAGGGGGTGCCGTTCGCCGCGACCGCCGCACGGCAGGCCGCCGAACGCGCGGCGTCGCCGCCCCGGGGAGAGCAGGCGTAGACCCGGCTGACCGGATCCGTGGGGGCGCCGTGTGCCTGGGCAGACCCCGCCGCCCACGACAGGAGCAGGAGCGGGGCCGCGGCGGCGGCCGCCGTGACGCTCGGGCGGGCGGTCATCCGGGTCATCCGGGATGTCTCCTCGACGGGCGCGGGAACGGGGTCTGCGCGGTCCAGTACGGCCGAGGCGTTGCGTGTGTTCACCCGGACCGGCGGATCGATGGTCAGGGGGCGTGAAAGCACCGACCGGTTCGGACGTTTCGCGCCTGATTCGGGGCCCCGTTGAGGAGCCGGCGGCCGTCCTCGTATGGTGGCGATCATGGGTTGGGGGCCCGCCGCCCCGCGGCTGCCGACGACAGCCGGGAAAGGAAGGGGGAAACCGTTCTCATCTCGCCGTTCACGAACCGCCGGGGGCCTGTTCGGCGCCGGATCCACCGGTGACACGTGTGGGCCCGCCGACCCGCGCCCGAACCGCCGCTGCCACTCGGTGAGTTATCGTGTGCGGGGGGTCAAAAACAAACCGCATGTCCCGTTCGTTGATATGAGTCGCGAGGAGGGGTCCCAGGATGGCGAGGCAGTTACGTGCCGAACAGACCCGGGCAACGATCATCACGGCCGCCGCCGATCTGTTCGACCGGCAAGGCTACGAGTCCACGAGTCTGAGCGACATCGTCACGCACGCGAAGGTCACCAAGGGGGCGCTGTACTTCCACTTCGCCGCCAAGGAGGACCTCGCCCACGCCATCCTCGAACTCAACGCCAAGGCCGCGAAAGCGGTCGTCGCCGAGGTCGAGAGCCGCGGCTGCTCCTCGCTGGAGGCCCTGATGCGCACCACGTTCGGGGTCGCGCGGCTCGCCGTGGAGGACCCGGTGCCGCGCGCCGCGCTCCGCCTCGCCACCGCCGACGTCGCCGTACGGCCGCCCCTCAGGCATCCCTTCACCGAGTGGCTGGAGTTCGCCACCCGTAAGTTCACCGGAGCCGTCAGGGAGTCCGATGTGCACGGCGAGCTCGACGTCGGCGTCGTCGCACACTCCCTGGTCGCCTTCTTCGTCGGCACGCGGGTCGCCGGCCGCTCGCTCGAACCGGCGGGACGGCTGCCGCGCCGGGTCGCCGAGATGTGGCACCTGCTGATCCGGGGCCTGGTCCCGGTGCACCGCCGCCCCCGCTACGTCACGCTCGCCACGCAGCTGGAGCGGGAGATCCGAACCGCCTGAGGCACGCGATACGGTGACGGACATGCCCCCCACCCCGTTCGCACCCGTGATCCTCGGCAACGAACCCGGCTCGTTCCCGCACAGCGTGCTGGCCGAGCGGCATCCCGCCATCATCGGCCGGGTGCGGGACGCCTTCCCGTACGGACCCGGGCAGCACCGGGCACTCGACGAGCTGCTGAAGAGCTGCACCGAGGGCACGGTCGAGCCGCTGCCCGCCGCTGCCCCGGACCGGGACCGGTGGCAGGCGTGGGGTCTGCCCGGCTGTGCCGGGCTCTCCTGGTACGACGTGCCGTGGCTGTGGGCCGAGAGCTACTTCTACCGCCGGCTGCTGGAGGCCGTCGGCTGGTTCGGACCCGGGCCCTGGCAGGGCATCGACCCCTTCCGCCCGTTCAAGCGCGCCGAACTCGAGGCGCCGGAGACCGACGGGGAACTGGCCGCGCTGGACGCGCTGCCCGGCCTGCCGGAGGAGGAGCGGGCGCGAGCCCTGTTGCACGGCTCGCTGTGGGGCAACCGCGCCGACCTCGGCTTCCGGCTCTCCGCCGAGGGCGCCGAGGCCCGGGACCCGGCCCCCGCGCTGGTCGCCGACGACAGCGCGGCCCTGTGGTCCCTGCTGCCGCCCGGCAGCGCGGCCACACTCGTCCTGGTCGCCGACAACGCCGGCCGCGAACTCGTCCCGGACCTGCTGCTGCTCGCCCATCTCCTCACCGAGGGCCGGGCCGCCCGGGCGGTGCTGCACGTCAAGCCGTACCCGTACTACGTCTCCGACGCCACCACCGCCGACGTCGTCGACGCGCTCCACCGGCTGCGGGCCGCGTCCGGAGCGGCCGCCGAGTACGCGCGCGTGCTCTGGTCGGCCATGGCCGACGGCCGCCTCACCGTGCGCGCCCATCCCTTCTCCTGCGCCCCGCTGCCGTACGCGGAGATGCCGGACGACCTGCGCGCCGAGTTCGCCGCGGCCGACCTCACCGTCTTCAAGGGCGACCTCAACTACCGCCGTCTGGTGGGCGACCGGCTCTGGCCGCCGACCACGCCCTTCCAGGAGACGACCGACTGGTTCCCCGGCCCGGTCGCCGCGCTGCGCACCCTGAAGTCGGACGTGATCACCGGCCTGTCCGCGCCGGCCGAGGCCGCGCTGGAGGCGGCCGAGCACGGGAGCTGGCGCACCAGCGGCACGCACGCGCTGATCCAGGTCTCCGGGGTCGAGGTCAAGTGACCTTGATCTGCAGGGACTTGATGCCGTTGATGAAGTTCGACACAAGCCGCCCGGCCGGTGCCGCCGGCCGCGGAGCGGGGAGCGCCCGCAGCACCTCCTCGTGGAACAGCCGTAGCTGCAACCGTGCGAAGTGGGCGCCCAGGCATACGTGCGGGCCGTCGCCGAAGGACACGTGCGGGTTGGGGGAGCGGGCGAGGTCGAGCCGGGACGGATCGGCGAAGACCCGCTCGTCCCGGTTGGCCGAGGCGTGGAAGACCACGACCTTGTCACCGGCCCGGATCCGCTGCCCCGCCAGCTCGGTGTCCCGCACCGCGGTCCGCCGGAAGGTCAGCACGGGAGGATGCCAGCGCAGCAACTCCTCGACGGCCGTGGACAGTTCCGTCTTCCCGGCGCGCAGCGAGTCGTACGCCGCCGGGTGTTCCGACAGCGCCAGCAGCCCACCCGGAGCCGCACTGCGCACCGTGTCATTGCCCGCGACCGTCAGCAGGAAGAAGAACATCTCCAGCTCACCGTCGGCGAGTTCCGCCTCGTGGGCGAGCGTCGTCAGGATGTCGTCGGCAGGATGCCGTCGCTTGTGCTCGGCCAGCTGTCCGGCGTACGCGAACATGTCCTTCAGCATCGCCGGTGACCGCGGATTGACCGGCTTTCCCGTCGCGTCCAGCACCTCAGGACCGGCCTCGTCCGGGTCCTGGTAGCCGATGACCCGCTGCGTCCAGTGCAGCAGCAGCCGCCGGTCGCTCTCCGGCACGCCCAGCAGATCCGCCAGGTTCAGCAGGGCGTACTCGTCGGTGACAGTGGCCACCAGATCGACGGTGCCGTCCCCTTCCCGGGCCTGCTGAAGGGCCCCGGCGAGCAGGGTGCGTGCCCGCTCCCGGGCGACGGCCGCGAACCGGTCGACCCGGCCCGGCGTGAACGCCCGGCTCACCAGCCGCCGCAAGCGCCCGTGCAGCGGCGGGTCCTGGTTGAGCATCATGCGGCGGATGAACGGCAGGTCCGCCGGGTCCGGGTCACGGATCTGGGTCGCGCCGAGGTGAGAGGAGTACGTCATGGCGTCCTTCAGCACCCGGACGACGTCCTCGTGCCGGGTCACCGCCCAGAAGCCCGGCCCGGCCGGCCAGCCGAGCACCTCCGGCTCCTCCTGCCAGGCGACCGGGTGATGGTCGCGCAGCAGGCGGTAGTCGTCGTACGGCACACCGACGGCGTACCGGCGCGGGTCGAACACGTCGGGCACCGGCGAGGCCTCACGCACGCTCACGCCGGCTCGCTCTCGCCGACCGGGACCACGGCAGCCGCTGAGTCATCGGCGTCAACGGAGTCTTCGGCGCCCGCGGAGTCTTCGGCGTCCGCGCGCAGGAAGTCCTCGACCGCGCGGATCAGGTCCAGCGGAGACTCGTCCATGGCGTAGTGGCCGGCGAACGGCAGTGCCACGAGCTCGGCACGCGGATACCAGCACATCCAGGTCTGCCGCATGACCTCGGGCGACAGGGCCGGGTCCAGCTCACCGGCCACGGCCAGGGCGGGCACCTGGCTGCCCACGACACCGGCGTGGAAGTCCTCGCCCGCCCACGAGTCCAGCCAGGCCCGGAACGCCTTCGCGTCGCTGCGCTCCAGCGAACGGGCGACCATCCGGTCCAGCCAGGCGGCGGGACGCCTGCCCCCGGTGGTGAGGTCGATGATCGCGCGCCGGTTCTCCGGCCTGTGCGCGGCGTCCGTGAACAGCGCGGCCTGCTCGCCGGCCAGCGGCACTCCCGAGGCCGGCACCGGGGAGACACCGACCATCCGGCGCAGCCGGTGCGGGACGAGCGCCGCCAGGCGTTGAGCCACCGCGCCGCCCATGGAGTGCCCGAGCACCGAGAACCGGTCCCAGCCCAGCCGGTCGGCCAGCTCCACCAGGTCCCCGGCCGCCTCGGCCGTCGTGTACGCGCCCACCGCGTCCCGGGCCTCGCCGTAGCCGCGCAGGTCGACCAGCGCGTAACTGAAGGAGGTGCGGTCGAGATCCGGCAGGACGGCGGCGTAGGCGGACCGGTCGGCGAACCAGCCGTGCACGGCGAACACCTTGTGGGCGCCGTCGCCGTGCACCTCATGGGGCAGCACAAAGGAGGTCATGCGCCTACCGTGACCCGCCCGCCGGGGCACGGCAAGGGCGCGGACCGGGGCATAGGGGTGGGGCCGGCGGTGTTGCCCGGCGGCCGGGGACGACCGGGTCATACAGCGCCGCCCCCGGGATGCCGGCGACCAGCCCGATCCGCCCGGTGGCGCGGGCCACCGCGGCGAGCAGGACCTGGAGCTCCGCGGTCACCCCGCCGTCCACGGCCGGCAGGTGACCGCCCGTTACGACAGGGTCGAAACCCGGTTCCGCCACGCTCGACCTGCTCTCCCACGGGCGTTTCGTCCTCCCCGCACCCGGCCCCTGGACTCCCGGCCCCGCAGTCGTGATCGCCCCCGGCGGGCGGCGGAAGTTCCCCGTTCCCGGCGGGGTTCACGCGATGGTGTGATCATGTCCCGGGCGGGGGATGGGTGTTGCGGGCCACGGGTAGGGCCCGGCCATGACGCAGCCGTTCGAACTCCCGCACTTCTACATGCCGTATCCCGCGCGGCTCAACCCGCACCTCGACGAGGCCCGGGCCCATTCGACCGAGTGGGCGCGCGAGATGGGCATGCTGGAAGGATCCGGGATCTGGGAGCAGGCCGACCTGGAGGCGCACGACTACGGTCTCCTGTGCGCCTACACCCACCCCGACTGCGACGGACCCGCTCTCTCGCTGATCACCGACTGGTACGTGTGGGTGTTCTTCTTCGACGACCACTTCCTCGACATGTACAAGCGAACCCAGGACCGCGCCGCCGGAAAGGCTCACCTGGACCGCCTGCCGCTGTTCATGCCGCTCGACCCGGCGACCCCCGTGCCGCAGCCGGAGAATCCCGTCGAGGCGGGGCTGAAGGACCTGTGGGCGCGCACGGTGCCGTCGATGTCCGTGGACTGGCGCCGCCGCTTCTCCGTGGCCACCGAGCATCTGCTCAACGAGTCGATGTGGGAGCTGTCGAACATGAACGAGGGGCGGATCGCCAACCCCGTCGAGTACATCGAGATGCGCCGCAAGGTGGGCGGCGCCCCCTGGTCGGCCGGGCTCGTGGAGTACGCGACCGCCGAGGTGCCCGCCGCCGTCGCCGGCACCCGCCCGCTGCGGGTCCTGATGGAGACCTTCGCCGACGCCGTCCACCTGCGCAACGACCTGTTCTCCTACCAGCGCGAGGTCGAGGACGAGGGCGAGAACAGCAACGGCGTGCTGGTGCTGGAGACCTTCTTCGGCTGTACCACCCAGGAGGCCGCCGAGACCGTCAACGACATCCTCACCTCACGCCTGCACCAGTTCGAGCACACCGCGTTCACCGAAGTACCCGCCGTGGCCCTGGAGAAGGGCCTCACCCCGGACCAGGCCGCCGCGATCGCCGCCTACACCAAGGGACTTCAGGACTGGCAGTCGGGCGGCCATGAATGGCACCTGCGCTCCAGCCGCTACATGAACAAGGGCGCCCGGAGCGGATCGCCCTGGCAGCTGCCGAGCGGCCCCGGCGTCTTTGCCGCCGACGTCGGCGCGCTCCTCGCCTCGGCCGCCCAGGAACGCCTGCGCGCCTACGCCCACCTGCCGTACCAGACGGTCGGCCCGTCCATCCTGCCCGAGTTCCCCATGCCCTACCGGCTCGAACTGAGCCCGCATCTCGACGACGCCCGCCGGAACCTCGTCGGCTGGTCGCACCGCATGGGCATCCTCCAGGAGGGCATCTGGGACGAGGACAAACTCGCCGCCTACGACCTCGCGCTGTGCTCCGCGGGCATGGACCCGGACGCCACCCCCGAGGCCCTCGACCTCAGCGCCCAGTGGCTCGCCTGGGGGACGTACGGCGACGACTACTACCCGCTGGTCTACGGCCACCGCCGGGACCTGGCCGCCGCCCGGCTGACCACGGCCCGGCTGTCGCAGTGCATGCCCGTCGAGGGCGAGCCCGCCCTGGTCCCGGCCGACGCGATGGAACGCGGGCTCGTCGACCTGTGGGCGCGGACGACGGCCGGCATGACCGCCGACGAGCGGCGCACCCTGAAGGCCGCCGTGGACACGATGACCGAGAGCTGGGTGTGGGAGCTGTCCAACCAGCTGCAGAACCGCATCCCCGACCCGGTCGACTACCTGGAGATGCGACGCGCCACCTTCGGCTCCGATCTCACCCTGAGCCTGTGCCGGATGGGCCACGGCCCCGCCGTCCCGCCGGAGGTGTACCGCAGCGGCCCGGTGCGCTCACTGGAGAACGCCGCCATCGACTACGCCTGTCTGGTCAACGACATCTTCTCCTACCAGAAGGAGATCGAGTACGAGGGCGAGTTCCACAACGCCGTACTGGTGGTGCAGAACTTCTTCGGCGTCGACTACCCGACCGCGCTCGGTGTCGTCCACGACCTGACGACCCAGCGCATGCAGCAGTTCGAGCACGTCATCGAGCATGAACTGCCCGTGCTGTACGACGACTTCGCGCTGTCGGAGGCAGGCCGGGCGGCCATGGACGACTATGTCCTCGACCTGCAGAACTGGCTCGCCGGAATCCTGAACTGGCACCGGAACGTGGACCGCTACAGGGCCGAGTGGCTGGGCCGCCGCTCCCACGGCTTCCTGCCCGACCGGGCCCCCGCGCCGCCCGTCCAGCTCGTCAGCTGACCTCGTCCACCCGCTCCGCCACCTCCGCCGCGGCCTCGTCCAGCCCCGCGCGGGCCGCTCCGGCCAGCTCGCCGCGTATCGCCTCGCCGCCCGCCAGGACCGCGCGGGCCTCCTGAAGGAGGTCCGCCTCGGCCAGGGTGCGGGCCAGGGCGTAGTGCTCCTGGGCGAGGTGCCGGCCGGGGTTGACCTCCCGCCAGTGTCCGAGCGAGTCGTCGCCCGGGAAGATGACGGTGTCCCGGATCCTGGCCAGGGTCCGGGCGGCCGGGACCAGCCGGCCCGTCTCGCGCTCCAGCCGCGCCTGGTCCCGCAGCGCCGACACCCGGTCGCGGGCGGTGTCCCCCAGCGCGGCGTACAGACGCTGGGCGCGCAGCGCCTGCTCCAGGTCGCCGAGGTGCTCGAGGTCGTAGGCCAGGGAACCGAGCGGGGAGGGGTCGATGGCGGTGGGGGCGTCGGGCCGCCGTAGCAGGCTCTGGTTCATGACGACGGCGTCCAGCCGCCGGATCAGGGTCACCCTGGCCGGCTCGGTGAGGCCCTGCGCCGCGGCCAGGTCCGTCCACGTCGACTCCGGCTCTTCGGACGGGTCCGTGCCGAACAGGGAGCCGTCCAGGCCCTCGGCCCACCGGCGCAGGTCGGTCCCGTCGGCGTCCGGATCCGGTATGCCGCCGGGGCCGCACCAGGTGTCGTAGTCCCTCTCGCGCACCTCCTGCAGCAGCGGCAGGTCCGCGGGATCCCCGTGCAGGCCCACCAGGACGGCCGCGAGCCGCAGTTCGTCGCTCATCGAGGACTCCGCCTCCCGGCGCAGCAGCAGCCGCAGCACGGGCAGGTCACCGTCCGCGCGGTCGAACTGCGCGGCCCGCAGTACCAGCCGGCGCCGTAGCGGATCGTCGGCCACGGCGGTGTCCCCGGCGCGCAGCCGGGCGAGGCCGGCCCGGCCCTCGGCCAGCACCCGCTCCCACAACGGCGGGCGGGGATGGCTGTCCAGCAGCCGATAGGCCATCCCCTCCTCGGCGTTGAGCAGCACATGGTCCGGTTCGGTGCGCAGCAGGGCCGCGTGCAGCACGCCGATCAGCTCCACCGGGGAACGCTCCGGCAGGCCGAGCGCGGCGCGCAGTTCGACGCGCTCGGCGTCGAAGCCGTAGCACTCGCGGATCTCGTCCTCCGTCTCGGTCACGTACGCGAGGATCGCCTCCTCGCCGTCCGCCGGAGACAGGTCGACGTAGTCCCGCCGGCCGGGCAGACCGATCATGATCTCCAGCGCCTCGTCCGCGCTCGCCCCGATGATCCCGGCCCCGCCCTCCGAGTCGGCGTACAGCATCGAGCCGTCCGCGCACAGGAAGTACGTGCCGCCGGAGTCGTCACCCGCTATCACCTCGAGCGGGCCGCCCGAGGCCAGGCGGACCGGTTCGACGTGGCCGTCGTCGGCCCGCTCCAGGTCGAACTCGAAGGGAAAAGCAGCCAGTTCGGCAAGGTGCCGGTGCTGCCGCAGCAGCCGCAGGGCGTGATCGGTCATGTCACAGAACGTAACAGCCGCCACTGACAACGCCGTCGGGCCCCGCCCGGCTCCGCCTGCCCCGGCACCCGCTGCTTTTCGGCCCTTCGCGTCCGGAAGCGGACATTCAGGGAACTTCGGCGAGCCGCCGGGAGTCTTGCAGGGTGAGGGAACGAGACCAGAACACACGGGGGTGTTCAGCTTGACCGACCTCATCGAGCGGACCACCGGCGCGGCCGGGCAGCAGGCGGAGAAGGAGCCGGACGAAACGCCGGTCACCACCGAACTGACGCCGTACGTCGAGCCGTTGCCCGTCCCGCCCGTCCTGCGCCCGGCCTCCGCGGACGTCCTGCGCGAGACCGAGATCGCCATCCGCCCGACCTGGGTGCGCCTGCACCCGCAGCTGCCGCCGACCCTGATGTGGGGGTACGACGGGCAGGTGCCGGGCCCGACCATCGAGGTGCGGCGCGGACAGCGCGTCCGCATCGCCTGGACCAACCGCATACCGAAGGACAGCGAGTACCCGGTCACCTCGGTCGAGGTGCCCGCCCGCGCACCCGGCGCACCGCCGCCCAGCACCGATCCCGGCCGCGAGGGCGTCGAGCCCGACAAGGACGTCGCCGCGCTGCCCGCCTGGACGGTGACGCATCTGCACGGCGCCCAGACCGGCGGCGGCAACGACGGCTGGGCGGACAACGCCGTCGGGTACGGCGACGCCCAGCTGTCGGAGTACCCCAACGACCACCAGGCGGTGCAGTGGTGGTACCACGACCACGCGATGAACATCACGCGGTGGAACGTGATGACGGGCCTGTACGGCACCTACCTCGTCCGGGACGAGGAGGAGGACGCCCTCCGTCTGCCGTCCGGGGAGCGGGAGATACCGCTGCTCCTCGCCGACCGTAACCTCGACACCGACGAGGACGGCCGCCTCAACGGCCGGCTGCTGCACAAGACGGTGATCGTCCAGCAGAGCAACCCGGAGACCGGAAAGCCGGTCTCCATCCCGTTCACCGGCCCGTACACCACGGTCAACGGCCGCATCTGGCCGTACGCCGAGGTGGACGCGGCCTGGTACCGCTTCCGGCTGGTCAACGCCTCGAACGCGCGCATCTTCGAGCTCGTGCTGATCGACGAGGACGGCAACCCGGTACCGGGCGTCGTGCACCAGATCGGCAGCGACGGCGGGCTGCTGCCCCGCCCCGTGCCGGTCGACTTCGACGGCGACCTGCCCACGCTGACCGCCGCGCCGGCCGAGCGTTTCGACCTGCTCGTCGACTTCCGTGCGCTGGCGGGCCGCACCCTGCGGCTGGTGAACAAGGGCCCGGGCCGGCCGCCGGGCGTGCCGGACCCGGCCGGCAACGTGCGCTACCCGCACGTCCTGGAGTTCCGGATCCGCGAGACGTGTGCGGAGGACACCTTCGAGCTGCCCGAGGTGCTCTCCGGGTCCTTCCGCCGCCTGACCCACGACCTCCCGCACGGCCACCGCCTGATCCTGCTCACCCCGCCCGCCACCAAGGGGGCCGGCGGCCACCCGGAGATCTGGGAGCTGACCGAGGTCGAGGACCCGAGCGGCCTGACGCTCCCGGCCGACGGCATCGTGCAGGTCACCGGGCCCGACGGCACCACGAGGACATACCGGCGCACCTCCCGTACGTTCAACGACGGCCTCGGCTTCACCATCGCCGAGGGCGGCTACGAGCAGTGGAGCTTCCTCAACCTCGCGCCCATCGTCCACCCCATGCACATCCATCTGGCCGACTTCCAGCTGCTCGGCCGCGACGCCTACGACGTCTCGGGCTTCGACCCGGCCGTCGGCGGCACCCGCACGCCGATCCGTCACGACGCCGGCCGGGCGATCCCGCTCGCGCCCAACGAGCGGGGCAACAAGGACGTCTTCCGGGTGCCGGGCAGCCAGATGCTGCGGGTCATGGGCCGCTTCGACGGGGCGTACGGCCGGTTCATGTACCACTGCCATCTGCTGGAGCACGAGGACATGGGCATGATGCGGCCCTTCGTCGTGATGCCGCCCGAGGCGATGAAGTTCGACCACGGTGGGGCACACGGCGGCCATGGGGAGGGCCACACGGGCTGACGCCGCACCGGTACCGGCGGACCGGCCGGCGGGCGGTCACGCCGGCCGGGCGAGCCGGGACGCGGCGTGCTCGACCGCGGCTCGCGCCAGCGCCCGGACCATCGGGTGCGGGCGCGAGCCGTCGCCGGCCAGCTCCGGCTGGAACAGGGACGCCAGGAAGAAGGGGTGACCGGGCAGTTCGGCGACCCGCACCCGACCCTCCTCGTCGTGCCCGGAGAACCGCAGACCGTGGGCGCGGAGCGTGTCGAGGTGGCGGGAGGGGCCGTAGGCGCAGAAGTACCGCTCGACCGTGCGCGCAGAACCGATCACGGACTGCGCCAGCGAGCCCGGCTCGATCGTCACCGCGGCCTCATGGCCCACCAGCGAGCAGGCCAGCGGCTCGATGAGCGGGTCGGCGGCCTCCGGGTCGTTCTCGGCGTGCGCCACCCCGGTCAGACCGCACACGTTGCGGGCGAACTCCAGCAGCGCATGCTGGAAACCGCCGCACGTGCCCAGGAACGGAATCCCCTCCTCGCGCGCCGTGCGCACGGCCGCGAGGACACCCGCCTCGCTGCGGTACGGGCTGCCCGGCAGCACCCACACGGCATCGAACCCCCG
The DNA here is from genome assembly GCF_006715785.1 of Streptomyces puniciscabiei. Classification (NCBI taxonomy): domain Bacteria; kingdom Bacillati; phylum Actinomycetota; class Actinomycetes; order Kitasatosporales; family Streptomycetaceae; genus Streptomyces; species Streptomyces puniciscabiei. The sequence continues at coordinate 792,222 of NZ_VFNX01000001.1, read as the reverse complement.
GACCGCGCCCTCGGCCCCGGCGTCCTCGGAGGGGATCCAGTACGCGTCGAGGATCAGCCGGTCATGTGTGGCGAGAGCCTCCAGCAGCAGCGGGACACGGGTGTGGGACACGACGTCGGGGGAGCGGTCGCCGACGAGGGCGATGGTGGCGGTGTTCGTCATGCCCTCATCCTCAGCGGGAGCCCGAGTTCACGTCCAACGATGATCACTGCACCATCGATAAGCATCACTGATGCGATCCTTTGCCGCATGGACCCGCATCTGCTGCGTACGTACGTCACCGTGGCCCGCCTCGCCTCCTTCTCGGAGGCCGCCCGCGAGCTGGGCTACACCCAGTCCGCCGTCTCCCAGCACATCGCCGCGCTCGAACAGGACCTGGGCGCGCCCCTGCTGACCCGGCGGCCGGTCGGCCCCACCGCGGCCGGAGAGCGGCTCCTGGAGCACGCGGGCCCGCTGCTGCTGCGCCTGGACGCGGCCCGCGCCGACGTCCGCCGCATGGCCGCCGCACCCCAGCAGGGACTGACCCTCGCCACCACCCCGACCGCGCTCGGCGCCGCTGTCCTCGCCGCCCTCCCCCCGGCCGGTGTCATCCTGCGCGTCCTCACCCGGGCCGAGATCCCGGCGGCCGTCGCCACCGGCACCGCCGACCTCGGCCTCGTCGACGGGCTCGCCGCGCCCAGCGATCCGCTGCGCCTGCCCGACGTGGCACCGCTGACCACGCACGGCGTCGCCGAGGAACCCGTGAGCGTCCTGCTGCCCGCCGGGCACCCCCTCGCCGCCCGGACGGGCCTCGGCCTGGCCGACCTCGCCGACGCCCGCTGGCTGGACGCGCCCGACGCGGCCCTCCCGCTCGACCAGCTGCGCGCGGCGACCGGCGGCGGCGCGTTCCGCTCCGCGCTGCGCTACGAGGGCACCGACCTGCGCGCCCTCACCGCCCTCGCCGCCGCAGGGCACGGCCTCGTCCTGCTGCCGCGCTCGACCGCCGACGCCGTACCCGGCGCGGTGGCCGTCCCGCTCGGCGCACCCCGACTCGTCCACCGCACGGAACTCCTCCACGGCACAAGCCCCGGGGGAGCGGCACAGGACGTGGTACGGCGGCTGGTGGGACCGGCCGGAGCACCGGTGGGACGGGTGGGAGCGGGCTGAGCACCGCGCCCCGCATGGTGGTCCCCGGGTCCATGGCTACCCTCCGCCACGCTCCGGCCAGTCTCACTCGTTCGTGTCTCGTCGCGGCCCGGCGCCCCGGGTAGAGCACCAGCCGGAGGCGAGCGAACCATGGAACAGACTGCGTTGCGTCCCAAGCCGATGCCCGGTCAGGACCCGTGCGAGGGCGGTACCCCCGACCCGTCCCGCCGTCCGCACGCCGCGCCACGGCGCGGACGGCGGCTGCGGACCCTGCTGTTCGTCGTGTGCACCGGCACCCTGCTGGTGCTGGCCGGCATCGGCATCGGCACGGTCGGCGCCACGGTCATCGGCATGAGCAGGCTCGCCGAACTGCAACGCCAGGCCCCGCCGGGCACGCCGCCGGCCAGGGCCACGCCCACCGCCCCCGCCGCCACGCCCAGCCCCGCTCCCGCTCTCCCGGCCGGGGCGGCTCTGGGCGTCGAGGCCGTCGACGCGGAGAAGGCGGGCGCGCTGGTGGTGGGCGTGCACGTGCCCGGCCCCGGCTATACGGCCGGGCTGGTCCGCGGTGACGTGCTGCTGCAGTTCGGCTCCGTCCGCGTCGACACCGCCGCCGACCTCGCCCGGGCCGTCGCCCGAGCCCGCCCCGGAAAGGCGGTGCTCCTCACCGTGCGTCACAGCGGCGGGGGCTACCAGCAGTTGACGGCCGTACCGGGCGTGGTGACCTGAGCGAGCCGGCGCGGGGCCCCGCCGCATGACCTGTCAACGGCCCGCCGCGTGTGCCCCTGCCTCACGACCGCCGAGCGGGCCGGTGCGGGCGCCTCTGCCTCACGACCGCTCGGCGGGCCGGTGCGGGTCTGTGCCTCGGAACTCCTGAGCGAGCCGGTTCGCGCCCTGGCTCCCGACCCCTCGGTGGGCGACGCGGGTCCCTGCCTCAGAAGCCCTCGGCGGCCCGCCGCGGGTCCCTGCCTTACAACCGCTCGGCGGGCGGGTGCGGGTCTGTGCCTCGGGACTCCTCGGCGGCCTGGTGCGGGCCTTGGTGCATGGCCTTTCGGCGGGCCGGTTGGGCCCGGGTTCACGGTCTCTCGGCGGGCCGGTGTGGGCGCTTCTGCCTCACGACCGCTCGGCGGGCGGGTGCGGGTCTGTGCCTCGGGACTCCTCGGCGGCCTGGTGCGGGCCTTGGTGCATGGCCTTTCAGCGGGCCGGTGCGTCCCCGGGCTCACGGTCTCCCGGCGGCCCGCTGCGTGCGCCCCTGCCTCACGACCGCTCGGCGGGCCGGTTCGTGACCGGGCTCACGGTCTCTCAGTGGGCCGGTGCAGGCGCCCCTGCCTCGGCACCGCTCAGCGGGCCGGTTCGTCCCGGGCTCACGGCCTCTCGGCGGGCCGGTGCGGGCGCCTCTGCCTCACGACCGCTCAGCGGGCCGGTGTGGGTCTCTGTCGCGGAACTCCACGGCGCGCCGGTGCGGGTCCCTGCCTCCCGGCCTCGCGGCGGGCCGGTTCGGCCTCCGTCTCGGGGGCTTCCGGGCACCCCGGGTAACTCGCTGGTCACCCTTCGCACCGCGCGCCATGATGGCCCCATGCCGAGTCCCTCCCGAGCCGACCGCGCCCTGCGGGGAGTACCGGCGATCGGCTCGCGTCACCCTGTCCGGCCGGGCAGGATGCTGCCCGAGATGCCGTCGCCCGTTTCCCGACCCGCGCCCGGAGGCCCGGATGACCGGTAGTACGCCCGCGCTCTTCACCGCCGCCGACTACAGGGCCCGCATGGAGCGCGCTGCGCGCTCCGCTGCCGACGCAGGCCTCGCGGGGCTGCTCGTGGCGCCGGGACCGGACATGGTCTGGCTCACCGGCTACACGCCCACCGCCGTCACCGAACGGCTCACCGTGCTGGTCCTCACCCCCGGCCAGGACCCCGTGCTCGTCGTGCCCACCCTGGAGGCCCCCGACGCCGAGCACGCGGTCGGCGCGTCCGCGCTCACCCTGCGCGACTGGACCGACGGAAAGGACCCCTACGACGTCACCGCCGCCCTCCTCGACGGCCGCGGCCGCTTCGGCATCAGCGACAACACCTGGGCCATGCACCTGTTGGGCCTCCAGCGCGCCCTGCCGGACACCTCCTACGCCTCTCTCACCGACGCCCTCCCCATGCTGCGCGCCGTCAAGGACGCCGCGGAACTGGAACTCCTCGCCGCCGCCGGAGCGGCCGCCGATGCAACGTTCGAGGAGATCCGCAAAGTTCCCTTCGCCGGCCGCCGCGAGTCCGACGTCGGCCACGACCTCGCCGGCCTGCTGCGCCGCTTCGGCCACTCCCAGGTCGACTTCACCATCGTCGGCTCCGGACCCAACGGCGCCAACCCGCACCACGAGGTCGGCGACCGCGTCATCGAGCGCGGCGACATGGTCGTCCTGGACTTCGGCGGCCTGAAGGACGGCTACGGCTCCGACACCACCCGCACGGTCCACGTGGGCGAGCCCACCGAGGAGGAGCGCCGGGTGCACGACATCGTGCGCGAGGCACAGGAGGCGGGCTACCAGGCCGTACGGCCCGGCGTGGCCTGCCAGGAGGTCGACCGCGCCGCCCGCGCGGTGATCACCGACGCAGGGTACGGCGAGTACTTCATCCACCGCACCGGGCACGGCATCGGCGTCACCACGCACGAGCCGCCGTACATGATCGAGGGTGAGGAACAGCCGCTCGTGCCCGGCATGTGCTTCTCCGTCGAGCCCGGCATCTACCTGCCCGGCCGCTTCGGGGTGCGCATCGAGGACATCGTCACGGTCACCGAGGACGGCGGCCGTCGTCTCAACAACACCACGCGTGATGTGGTCATAGTGGACTGAGAGACCAGCCAGAGTGCCAGGAGACACCCCTTTTCGACGACATCCCGGAACGGCGACGCGCGACCCATGACCCAGGCACCGACACCCACCGCGGACACCGTCCGCAGACTGGTCCGTTCGCTGCTCAAGGAGGGCGGCGACGACACCGCGGGCCCCGACGTGCGCCCCGTGACGGAGGGCCGCGCGTACACGTGGTGGGTCGGCGCCCGCCATGTGCTGCGGCTCGCGCCCGACCGCGAGGCCTCGGCACTGCGCCGCCGGGAACTGCGCCTGCGTGACCTGGTCCGGCCGCACCTGCCCGTGGCCGTACCCACCAGCGTCGCGCACGGGGACTGGGCGCCCGGCCTCGCCTACACCCTGGACACCAAGGTGCCCGGCGGCACGGCCGACGAGCACGACGTCTCCGCCGTCGGCGAGGCCGACCTCGCCGGGCTGCTCACCGGGCTGCGCACGGTGCCCGTACGGCAGGCGGAGGCGCTCGGCGTGCCGCGCACCGCCCCGCGCTCCCTGGAGGCGCTGCGCCGCATGGCCGTGCACGCGGCCGAAGGGCTCGCCGCCGCCGACGAGTTCGACGCCGCCCGGCTGCACCAGCTGACCCCGCCCGGCGCGGCCCAGCTCGCCGCGCAGCCCGGCACCGCCGTCCTCACCCACCACGGCCTGACCGGCGAACACGTGGTGGTCAGCGCCGACGGCCGGGTGCGCGGCGTCCTGGAGTGGACCCGGGCGGCGCTGGGCGACCCCGCCGAGGACATCGCCGGCCTCGCCGTCGCCGTCGGCTCCCCGGCGGCCGTCCGCGCCGCCACCCTCGCCGGCTACGGCGCCCGCCCCTGCCTGCGCGGCCTGTGGCTCGCCCGCTGCGACGCGGTCATCCGGCTCGCCGACCACCTCGAGGGCCGCGCGGGCGGTTCCCCGGCGCTGCTCCGGACCCAGCTGCGGAGCGCGTGGGAGCCGATCCTGCTGGAGCGGTTGTCGGACTTCAAGGAGGACCAGCCGGAGCCGTAGGAAACCGGCTCCGGACGGCTTTCGGGCACCGCCTCAGGGCTGCGCCAGCACCACGCACGACTCCCCCGGCACCTGGAGCAACCCGTCCGCTCCCGGAAGCTCCACCGGCTCCCACGCCGCGAGGACGGCCGCCGGACGGGTGCCCAGCGGGATCGCCGCCGGTGCCTTGCCCAGGTTCACCGCCACGCGGACGTCACCGCGCCGGAAGGCCAGCCAGCGGGCGTCCTCGTCGTACGCCACCTTGATGTCGGCCAGGTCGGGGTCGGTGAGGTCCGGCTGTTCGCGCCTGAGGGCGATCAGCCTGCGGTACCAGGCGAGCACGCGCGCGTGGGGCTCGCGTTCCGGTTCCGACCAGTCCAGGCAGGACCGCTCACGCGTCGCCGGGTCCTGCGGGTCCGGCACGTCCTCCTCCGCCCAGCCGTGCGCCGCGAACTCCCGCCGCCGGCCCCGCCGTACCGCCTCGGCCAGTTCCGGGTCGGTGTGGTCGGTGAAGAACTGCCAGGGCGTGCCCGCCGCCCACTCCTCGCCCATGAACAGCATCGGCGTGAACGGCGAGGTCAGCGTCAGCGTCGCCGCGCAGGCCAGCAGGCCGGGGGAGAGCCGGGCGGAGAGCCGGTCGCCCTGGGCGCGGTTGCCCACCTGGTCGTGCGTCTGGCCGTAGCCGAGCAGCCGGTGCCCGGCCACCCGCGCGCGGTCCAGCGGGCGGCCGTGGTGCCGGCCCCGGAACGACGAGTACGTGCCGTCGTGGAAGTAGCCACCGGTGAGCGTCTTGGCGAGCGCGGCGAACGGGGCGCGCGCGAAGTCCGCGTAGTAGCCCTGCGACTCCCCGGTCAGCGCGGTGTGCAGCGCGTGGTGGAAGTCGTCGTTCCACTGCGCGTGCAGCCCGAGGCCGTGCTCCGCGCGCGGAGTGATGACCCGCGGGTCGTTCAGGTCCGACTCGGCGATCAGGAACAGCGGCCGGCCCAGCTCCCCGGCGAGCATATCGACGGCCGCCGACAGCTCCTCAAGGAAGTGGCACGCGCGCGTGTCGTACAGCGCGTGCACCGCGTCCAGCCGCAGCCCGTCGATCCGGTAGTCCCGCAGCCACGCCAGCGCGCTGCCGATGAGAAACGCGCGTACCTCGTCCGAGCCGGGCCCGTCCAGGTTCACCGCCGACCCCCACGGCGTGTGGTGCGCGTCGGTGAAGTACGGCCCGAAGAGCGGCAGACGGTTCCCGGACGGCCCCAAGTGGTTGTGCACGACGTCCAGGACGACCCCCAGGCCGAGTTCGTGCGCCCGGTCCACGAACCGTTTCAGCGCCTCGGGGCCGCCGTACGGCTCGTGCACCGCCCACAGCGACACCCCCTCGTAGCCCCAGCCGTGCCGCCCGGGGAACGGGCACACCGGCATCAACTCCACGTGCGTGACGCCCAGTTCCACCAGGTGTTCCAGCCGGGCCGCCGCCGCGTCCAGGGTGCCCTCCCGGGTGTACGTGCCCACGTGCATCTCGTAGAGCACGGCACCCGGCAGCTCCCGCCCCGCCCACTCGGTGCGCCACGCGTGGCGGCCGTGGTCCACGACCGCGCTCAGCCCCTCGGGACCGTCCGGCTGACGGCGCGAGCGGGGGTCCGGCAGTACGGGCCCGTCGTCCAGCGCGAAGCCGTACCGCGCGCCGTCCCCGGCCTCCGCCTCCCCCGTCCACCAGCCCGCGCGCTCGGGATCGCGCGCCAACGCGCGCGTGCCGCCCTCGCAATGGAGCGTCACTCGGTCTGCTTGCGGTGCCCACACCTCGAACTGCACGGACGGTTCCCCTTCGTCTGTGATGTCTCGCCTGCTCACCGTGATGTCCCGCGCCCCCATCGTGCCCGCCCGGACGATCGATCCGCTTTCGAATCCGCCCTTTCCCGGCGGGTGTCGCGGAAGTACCCGCAGACCGGCGCCGATTCCGCGTTTTCTGGACACCCGGGGTTCACTGCCCGACAATCACCAGCGTGACGTCGTCCTTCGAGTTCTCCACGTACCCCGCGCGGCTGTCCGACGCGGAGCGCGACAAGGCGCTGCAGGTGCTGCGTGACGGCGTCGCCATGGGCCGGCTCTCGCACGACACGTTCGTGCGCCGCATGGAGCTGGCGCTGGCCGCCCGCCGCGCCGACGAACTGGCCGCCCTCGTCGCCGACCTGCCCCGGGAGAACCGCCTCTCCCGCGCGGTCCTCGGCACCGTCGAGGCCGTCTCCGGGTTCACCGTACGGCTGCGCCGGGCCTGGCAGGCCGAGCGGCTGCCCAAGCTGCTGCTGCCGCACCCGGAGCGCACCCATCCGCTGCGCATCGGCCGCGACCCGGCCAACGGGCTGCGCCTGAACCACGAGACCGTCTCCCGGGTGCACGCCGAGCTCAGCCGCCAGGGCGGCATGTGGGTCCTCAGGGACCTCGGCTCCACCAACGGCACCACCGTCAACGGCCGCCGGGTGACCGGCTCGGTCGTCGTCCGCGAGGGTGACCAGGTCGCCTTCGGCAGGATGGCGTTCCGGCTCGCCGTGAGCTGAGGGACACCGGCCGCGCGGGTGCGGAACCGGCGCCCCCGCACGCGCGCGTGCCTCCCGATCGGGTGATCCGGGCTGTGGAACGCGGCCCCGCGTGCCGATGCATCGGGCATGACGTACCTCACCCGACTGACCACGGCCGCCGGCGCCCTGCTGGCCTGTGCCGGTCTCCTCGCCGCGGCCCCGGCCCAGGCGGCACCCAGCGCCGCGCGATCCACGTTTCCGCTCACCGACAACTGGCTCTATGTGACCGTCATCCGCGGCGAGAACGCCCAGGCCGGTGACAAGCACGGCACGCTGCTGATGTGCGACCCGCTGCCCCTGGGGTACGCGCGCGCGGCCGAGGCCTGCGACGAGCTCACCAAGGCCGGCGGCGACATCTCGCGCATCCCGCAGAAGAAGGTCTTCTGCCCGATGATCTACGCCCCCGTGACCGTCCACGCGCACGGGCAGTGGAACGGAGAGCCGGTCGACTACCAGGAGACGTACTCCAGCAAGTGCGCCATGGAGGCACGGACGGGAGCGGTGTTCGCCGTGGACCACTGAGCCCGGCTGCCGGGAGAGCCGACACGGGCGGCGTGCAGGCTTCACACCGCCCGCTCCCGGGCCTGCTGAGCCGCCACCAGCACCGTCCGGGACTGGTGCTCCACCTGGTGCTCCACCGGCACCCAGCGGGCCCGGAAACGCGTCGCGAAGGCATCGCACCAGTCGGTGACGAGCTGCTCCAGCCGCGGCGCCGCCCGGTCGTCCGTCTCCCGCAGCACCCGCAGCAGCATCGCCGCAGCACGCAGCGGCAGCCGCCGCCCGAAGGCGTCCACACTGCCGACGTACGCCATCGTCGTGGCGGCCGGCGGGGTGTGGACCCAGTCCTCGGCCAGGCCCGGGATCAGCTCCAGCGCCCAGCGCGCCGCCCGCAGCAGCGGACCGTCCACGCCCTCGAGGCGGGGCAGCGCCTCGGCGAGGATCCGCTCCACCTCCAGCGAGTCCCGCAGCAGCCGCTGTGCCAGGCGCCGCATCGCCGCCGCCGGCGCCGGGTGCGGCGCCGGATCGTCCACCAGGTCGCTCGCCCACATCGGCACCTCCACCACGGCCGTCAGACCGCCGTAGCGGTGCGCGTGGTACCAGGTGCTGTGCCGGGCGTCGTCCGGCATGCTCGGGTAGGCCGCGCCCGTCTCCGGGCCGGGCATGACGTGCACCCCGGGGCCGGAGGCCGGCCAGCCGGCGGCGTCCGAGGCGCCCGCCTCCACCGGGATGTGCAGCTGCGCCGCGGACTTGGCGAACGGCTCCGCGAGCCCCGGCACGTCCTTGGTCAACTGCACCCAGCTGCCGCCCAGGTCGGTGCCGTGCAGGGTCACCTGGAGGTAGGGCCGCAGCTCGTCGATCACCCCGGTCAGCGCCCGGGTCTCGGGCGGCAGCCGGTCCGGCGGGAGCACGGACGGCGACCACTCCGGCTGCTCGGCGCCCGTCGGCCGGTAGAAGCCGAGGTGGTAGTCGAGCAGGCTGCGCGGCGCCGGCGTCACATGCAGGCTCGCCCCGTCCGGATCCGCGCACAGCAGGAAGTGCCAGGACGTGCCCGCCCGCAACTCCCGCTCGGCCAGTACGCGTTCGGCCAGCACCCGCAGGGTGGAGCCCCCGGTCGGCTCGTTGGCGTGGGCGCCGGCGACCACCAGCACCGCCCGCCGGGCGTGCCCCACCGACAGCAGGTGCAGGGGTCTGCCCGCGCGTGAGACGCCCACCTGCCTGAGCGAGCACAGCCCGGGTTCCTGAGCGGCCAACGCCTGTGCGGAGGCGATCAGTTCGGGAACGCTGGGGTAGCGCAGCTCCGGCAGAAGACTCACCCCCGACTTGTTCCGCCCGGCTTCGCCCTCCAAGTCCCGCACGCGGAAGGTGAACTGTCAAGCATGCGGCGGGGGAGGCTACCGGGGGCGCCCGGACGGAAGCGCGGGGGTGCGGCGGGCGCGGTGCGTGCCGTGGGTTCACTGCTGGTGCAGGCCGCGTCCCGCGAGCGTCAGGAACGCCTCGCCGACCGCCTCCGACAGCGTCGGGTGCGCGTGCACATGCCGGGCCACGTCCGCGGGCTCGGCGTCCCAGCCGACGATCAGCTGGCTCTCGGCGATCATCTCCGACACGTGCGGGCCGACCAGGTGCACGCCGAGCACCTGCCCGCCGCCGGCCTCGGCGACGACCTTCACCATGCCGCCTTGGCCGTGCACCATACCCTTGGCCACGGCGGTCAGCGGCATGGTGTTCACCTCGACCTCGCGCCCGCGCGCGCGTGCCTCCGTCTCGCTCAGCCCCACCGCGGCGGTCTGCGGCGAGGAGTACGTCACCCGGGGCACAGCCGCGTAGTCGACCGGGGCCGGCCGCAGCCCGGCCAGGGTCTCGGCGACCAGCAGGCCCTCCGCGAACGAGGCGTGGGCGAGGCCCGGGGAGGGCGGCGGCAGCAGGTCGCCGACGACATGGATGCCCGGCACGGCCGTCTGCAGCCGGTTCCAGTCCGCCGGTACGACGAACCCCCGGCCGTCCGTCGTCAGGCCGGCCGCCGCCAGGTCCAGGCCCTCGGTGACCGGTGCCCGGCCGACGGCCACCAGCAGCCGCTCCGCCTCCACCGTGCGCGTCTCGCCCCGCGCGGTGCGCACACGCGCGCGTACGCCGCTCTCCAGAACCCGCGCGTCCAGCAGCCGGGCGCCCGCTTGCACGTCCATGCCGCGCTTCCTCAGCCCGCGCGTCAGATGCCGGCTCACGTCGGCGTCCTCCAGCGGAACGATCCGGTCCGCGGCCTCGACCAGGGTGACCTCCGCGCCCATGGACCGGTGGAAGGAGGCGTACTCGACGCCGATCGCGCCGCCGCCCAGCACCAGTACGGACGCCGGCAGCCCCGGTGCGAACAACGCGTCGTCGCTGGTGACCACACGCCGCCCGTCGGGCTCGAGCCCCGGGAGCGTGCGCGGGCGTGAGCCGGTGGCGAGCACGATTCCCCGGCGCGCGGTGAAGTCGCCCACGCCTGGCGTGGGATCCATGTGCGCGCCCTCCACGCGCACCGCGCGCGCCCCCGTCAGTCGGGCGCTGCCCCGCACCACCCGTACGCCGGCGTGCGCCAGATGCGCCTCGACCCCCTTGTGGTTGCGCGCCACGATGTCGTCCCGCGTGGCCACCAGCGCCGACCAGTCGACCGAGTCCAGCGTGGCCTTCACGCCCCACCGCTCGCGTGCCTCGGCGATTCCGTCGACCAGTTCGGCGGCGTGCAGCATCGCCTTGCTCGGGATGCAGCCCCGGTGCAGACAGGTGCCGCCGACCTTGTCGCGTTCGACGAGGACGACGTCAAGACCGAGGGCGGCGGCGCGCAGAGCGGTGCTGTAACCACCCGTGCCGCCGCCGATGACGATGACATCCGATGTGTTGACGGTCATGGCATCCACCCTCCGTCCACCTCTTGCCATGAGTCCAAGGCAATGTTCTTGTAGGAGCCATGCAGGATGCTTATGAGTGGATGCCTGCGACTCGTAGGGGGGTGCGGAGTTGAGCCTGCGACAGATGGAGTACTTCGTGACGGTCGTCCACGAGGCGTCCTTCACCCGCGCGGCGGACGCCCTGCACGTCACCCAGCCCGCGCTCTCGCACCAGATCAAGGCCCTGGAGAAGTCGGTCGGCGGCGCCCTGCTGGAGCGCATGGCCCGCGGTGTGCGCCTCACCCCGATGGGCCGGGCCTTTCTGCCGCACGCCGAACTCGCCGTCCGCAGCGCCGCGCAGGCCCGCCGCGCGGCCCGCGCCACCGCCGGCGCCGAGGGCGGTGAACTGCACGTCGCCACCCTGCACTCGCTCGCCGTCGGCGTCCTGCCCGATGTCTTCGCCCGCTGGCGCAAGGCCCACCCCCGGGTCCTGCTGCGCCTGCACGAGTACGCCACCGCCGAGGCGCTGGAGGAGGCCGTCCAGCGCGGCACCGCCGACCTCGCCTTCGGCCCGGAACCCGCCGACCCGCCGGGCACCGTCGTACCGGTCGGCGAGGAGGAAGTCGTCCTGGTGGTCCCGTTCGACGACCGACTGGCGGGCCGTACGACGGTGACGCTGCCGGAACTGGCCGACCGGCCCTGGATCCGCTGTGCCATGGAACCCGTCGTGCACGGTGAGCGCTTCCTCGACTGGGCCTGCGGCCGGGCCGGGTTCACCCCGCGGACCGCCGTGTGGACCGAGCACACCTCGACGGCCGTGCGGATGGCCGCCGCCGGCGTCGGTGTGTGCGCGTCCTCGGCCCACCTCGTACGCGGCGCCGTCGGCGAGGACTGCGTGATCCTCACTCCCGACCCGGCCTGGAAGCGCTCCATGGCCGTCTACGCGCGCGTGCCGCTCACCGGCGCCGCCGAGGCCTTCGTGGATCTCCTGCGCGTCGCCTGGGCCGATCTGGGCGCCCCGCCGGAGGGGTTGTACGAGCGCTGCCGGTTGTCCACCGCGGCCACCGTCTGAGTCGGCTCAGTCCTGCGCGGTCCGTTCCAGCAGCGCGACCGGTAGCCGTTGGAAGAGGTCCGCCACGCGCGCGTGGCCCGTGAACTCCCGCCCGCCGGTGAGCGCGTCCGTCCACTGTCCCGGGGGGAGGGTCAGCAGGGTCTTCTGCCCGGTCGTGGTTCTCCTGGGCGTCGCCTGGGCCGATCTGGGCGCCCCGCCGGAGGGGCTGTACGAGCGCTGCCGGTTGTCCACCGCGGCCACTGCCTGAGTCGGCTCAGTCCTGCGCGGTCCGTTCCAGCAGCGCGACCGGTAGCCGTTGGAAGAGGTCCGCCACGCGCGCGTGGCCCGTGAACTCCCGCCCGCCGGTGAGCGCGTCCGTCCACTGTCCGGGGGGCAGCGTCAGCCGGGTCTCCTGCCAGCCGCCCGCCTCCGCGAGCCGCAGCGACAGCCGGGTCACCGCCGTGACCACCTCACCGGAGCGCGCGAACGCCACACAGTGCCCGGCCGCCGGACCCTCGGCGGTCAGCGGTTCGTACGACGCGGCCGGGCCGAAGGCGCCGGGACGGCGGGCGCGCAGCCGCAGCGCCGCCGCCGTCAGCGCGTCCTTCTCGCCGGGCACCTCGGGCGGCAACGGCACCGGACGCCGGTTGTCCGGATCCACCAGCGACCGGCACTCGCCCTCCGTGCCCTGGTACACGTCCGGCACCCCGGGCATCGTCAGATGGACCAGGGCGGTGCCGAGCACATTGGCCCGCACGTGCGGCTCCAGCGCCTTGCGGAAGGCGGCCACGCGCTCACCGGGCGGCCCGCACGGCCCCGCGGCGACGAACGCGGCCACTGCCTCCTCGTACGGCGGCTCCTGCTCCGTCCAGCTGGTGTACATGCCCGCCTCGCGCACATGCTTCAGCAGTGCCCGCTGCACCCGCTCCGCCTCGGCCGGACCCAGCCCGAACACCGTCTGCCAGGCCGCCCAGGCCAGCTGCCCGTCCGGCACGCCCACGCCCTCCTCCGGCCGGTTCACCTCCGCCAGCAACTCCGCCCACCGGTCCGGGCACTCGGTGAGCACGGCCAGCGCGGCCCGCACGTCGGCGCTGCGCTTGGTGTCGTGCGTGGAGACCACCGTGCCGGTGACCGGCCAGTCGCGCTGCACGCGCGCACAGTACGCGTGGAAGTCCTCCGGCGACACGCCCGGCCGGCCGGGATCGCCGCCCACCTCGGTCAGCGACAGCAGCGGCACATAGCGGTAGAACGCGGTGTCCTCCACCGACTTGGCGCGCAGCGCCGAGGCGGTCTGCGCGAACCGCGTGCGGAACTCCACCCGGTCGGCGTGGTCCGGTGCCGACGGCTCACCGGGCGGCTCGACCAGCAGCCGCCGCACGATGCCGACGGCCTCCGCCTCCTCGGGCACCACGAAGGCGAGCCGGGCCTCCTCGGCGGCCTCCTCGGTGACGACGGCGGCCGCGTCACCGGAGGCGTACGGCCGGTACACCCGCAGCCGCACCAGCAGCTCCTCCACGGCCGTGCGCAGCGCCCAGGGCGCCCGGTCGCGCAGGTCCAGGTCCGGCGAGGCGGCGCACACCCGGGTGGCCACCCGGGTGAGCCGGTCGGTCTCGGCGGCCAGCTCGTGCGTGAGCACCTTGTAGGCGGCCCGCCGCACCGTCGCGTCCCAGTTGCCGCCCCGGTCCGTCTGCGGTGCCGCGAACGCCCGGTAGCGGCCCAGCAGTTCGTACGCCCCGGTCTGGTCGGTGAACAGGCCGTCGACCTGGCGCAGGGCGTCGTAGCCGGTGGTGCCGGCGACGGGCCAGGACGCCGGCAGCAGCTCGCCGTCGGCGAGGATCTTCTCCACCACCGTCCAGCACCCGCCGGTCGCCTCGTGCAGCCGCGCCAGGTAGGCGTCGGGATCGGCGAGCCCGTCGGGGTGGTCCACGCGCAGCCCGTCGATCACTCCCTCGCGCAGCAGCTGGAGGATCTTGGCGTGGGTGGCGTCGAACACCTCCGGATCCTCCACGCGCAGCCCGATCAGCTCCGAGATGCTGAAGAACCGCCGGTAGTTCAGCTCGGTGCGGGCCAGCCGCCACCACACCGGGCGGTACCACTGGGCGTCCAGCAGCTGAGGCAGCGGCAGGTCCTGGGTGCCCGCGCGGAGCGGGAAGGCGTGCTCGTGGTAGCGCAGCACGTCGCCGTCGACCACGAGGTGCTCCAGCTGCGAGCCGACCGGACCGCCCAGTACGGGCAGCAGCACCCGCCCGCCCTGTGCCTCCCAGTCGATGTCGAACCAGCGCGCGTACGGCGAGCCGGGACCCTCGCGCAGCACCTCCCACAGGGCGTGGTTGTGCCGGGGCGCCATGGCCATGTGGTTCGGCACGAGGTCCGCCACCAGGCCCAGACCGTGCTCCCGCGCTGTCCGCGCCAGCGACCGCAGGCCCTCCTCACCGCCCAGTTCCTCGCGTACGCGCGCGTGGTCCACCACGTCGTAGCCGTGCGGGGAGCCGGGCACGGCCTCGAGGACCGGGGACAGGTGCAGGTGCGAGACGCCGAGCGACGCCAGATACGGTACGGCCGCCTCGGCGGCGGCGAACGGGAAAGCGGGCTGGAGCTGCAGCCGGTAGGTGGCCGTGGGCACTTCCGGTCCGGGGCGCGCAGAAGTCATGGAAACCTACGTACCCAGCCCGCCGTCTTTCCTGTCATCGACCCCTGAACGGACCACGTCCGGTCACGTCGGCCGCTGCAGCACCGTCAGGCTGCGGTCGGGCAGGGTGATCCGGTCGCCCGCCCCGACCTTCGTCCCGGATCCCGGCGGCACCCCCTCCGGACGGGCGGTGTCGACGACCACCTGCCACTGCCGGCCGTGGTTGACCGGCACCAGGAAGTCCAGCGGCTCGGGCGAGGCGTTGAACATCAGCAGGAACGAGTCGTCCGTGATGCGTTCCCCGCGCGCGCCGGGCTCGGAGATCGCGTTGCCGTTCAGGAACACCGTCAGCGCGGACGCCCGCGCCGAGTCCCAGTCCCGCTGGGTCATCTCCTCGCCTTCGGGGGTGAACCAGGCGATGTCGGACAGCTCGTCGTGGGTGCCCTCCACCGGACGGCCGTGGAAGAAACGGCGCCGGCGCAGCACAGGGTGGTCCCGGCGCAGCCACACCATCGCGCGCGTGAACTGAAGCAGCTCGCTCTCCAGGGACTCCGGCCAGTGCAGCCACGACAGCTCGTTGTCCTGGCAGTAGGCGTTGTTGTTGCCGCGCTGGGTGCGGGCGAACTCGTCGCCGTGGCTGATCATCGGCACGCCCTGGGACAGCATCAGCGTGGCGATGAAGTTCCGCATCTGCCGGGCGCGCAGCGCGAGCACCCCGGGGTCGTCGGTCTCGCCCTCCGCGCCGCAGTTCCAGGACCGGTTGTGGCTCTCGCCGTCCCGGTTGTCCTCGCCGTTGGCCGCGTTGTGCTTCTCGTTGTACGAGACGAGGTCGTGCAGGGTGAAGCCGTCGTGGCAGGTGACGAAGTTGATCGAGGCCAGCGGGCGGCGGCCGTCGTCCTGGTACAGGTCGGAGGAGCCGGTCAGCCGGGAGGCGAACTCCGCGAGCGCCCGCGGCTCACCCCGCCACAGGTCGCGTACCGTGTCGCGGTACTTGCCGTTCCACTCGGTCCACAGCGGCGGGAAGTTGCCCACCTGGTAGCCGCCCTCGCCCACGTCCCAGGGCTCGGCGATCAGCTTCACCTGGGAGACCACCGGGTCCTGCTGCACCAGGTCGAAGAACGACGACAGCCGGTCCACCTCGTGGAACTGCCGGGCCAGGGTCGCCGCGAGGTCGAAGCGGAAGCCGTCGACATGCATTTCGGTGACCCAGTACCGCAGCGAGTCCATGATCAGCTGGAGCACGTGCGGGGACCGCATGAGCAGCGAGTTCCCGGTGCCCGTGGTGTCCATGTAGTAGCGGGGGTCGTCGGTGAGGCGGTAGTACTGCCGGTTGTCGATGCCCTTGAAGGACAGCGTCGGACCCAGATGGTTGCCCTCGGCGGTGTGGTTGTAGACCACGTCCAGGATGACCTCGATGCCGGCCTCGTGCAGCGCGCGGACCGCCGACTTGAACTCCAGGACCTGCTGCCCGCGGTCGCCCCAGGAGGCGTAGGCGTTGTGCGGGGCGAAGAAACCGATGGTGTTGTAGCCCCAGTAGTTGTTCAGGCCCATGTCGACCAGCCGGTGGTCGTGCACGAACTGGTGGACCGGCATCAGCTCCAGGGCCGTCACCCCGAGCTTGGTCAGGTGTTCGATCAGCGCCGGATGCGCGAGCGCCGCGTAGGTGCCGCGCAGCTCCTCCGGCAGCCCCGGATGGCGCATGGTCAGGCCCTTGACATGCGCCTCGTAGATCACGGTGTGGTGGTACTCGGTGCGCGGCGGCCGGTCGTCGCCCCAGTCGAAGTACGGGTTGATCACCACCGAGGCCATGGTGTGCGGGGCCGAGTCCAGGTCGTTGCGGCTGTCCGGGGCGCCGAAGTGGTAGCCGTAGACCTCCTCGCCCCACCGGACCGCGCCGCTGACCGCCTTCGCGTACGGGTCGAGCAGCAGCTTCGCGGAGTTGCAGCGCAGCCCGCGCGCGGGGTCGTACGGGCCGTGCACCCGGAATCCGTAGCGCTGTCCCGGCATCACGCCCGGCAGGTACGCGTGCCGCACGAACGCGTCGCTCTCGCGGAGTTCCACCGCTGTCTCGGAGCCGTCGTCGTGCAGCAGACACAGCTCTACTCGGTCCGCGACCTCCGTGAAGACCGCGAAGTTGGTTCCGGCGCCGTCATAGGTGGCGCCGAGCGGATACGCCTCTCCAGGCCAGACCTGCATGGCTACGACTCTCCCAGGTGTGCCGCCGCCCCGGGGCCGCGTTGGGCCCCGAGTCGCCCCGAATTGAGGGAACCTCATGTGTCTTGCGTCCCTCTTACCCACCGACCGGCGCACACGGCGCCTCTGGTACCAGCCGTGTGCCGAACCAGTGGGGCAACACGTACTCCCGTGAACCATGGGGAGCAGGGGGAAATGTGCGTGAGACTGTGCACCGCCATCTGGGGAAGTTAGTGGCCGCGGCGGCCGTCGCGGCGGTGGGGACCGCCGCGATGGCGGCGATCACGCTGCCGGGCACGGCCGGGGCGGACACCTCGGCCGGCGCGAGCGGCGGTACGCGGGCCGGGCAGGGCATGGACGCGGTCCGGCCCGGTGTCGTCGAACACGCGCCCGACGAGCGCGGCAAGGGCATCGGCCGGGATCCGCTCACCGACGACGAGATACGGCGGGCCGAGCAGATCGCCCTGAACCGGCGGCCGCTGACCACGGGCGAGAACGTCGACGGCGGTCGCGGACCGCAGCGCCTGAGCGTCGACCTCGCCGAACCCGAGCCCGGCGGGGCGGACGACCCGGCCGCGCCGCGCCGGGCCGACCTCACCTTCTACGACTACCGGAACGACACCCTCGTCACCACGACCGTCGACCTGGACACGGGCAAGGTGGAGCGGACCGGTACCCAGCGCGGCGTCCAGCCGCCGCCGAGCGGGGACGAGAACGCCGCGGCCGCCCGGCTCCTGATCGCCTCCCCGCTCGGCGCGGGCCTGAGGGCGGACTACAAGGACGCCACCGGCAAGGAGCTCACCTCCCCGGACCAGCTGCTGCTGAGCGGCGGCGTCTACCGGGCCGCTCCGGGCGCCCAGCCGGCGGTCCTCGACCAGTGCAGCGTGCACCGGTGCGTCCGGCTGTTCACCAAGGTCAGGAACGGCCCCTGGATCGACACCAGGTCCCTGGTGATCGACCTGAGTGCCCGCAGGGCCGCCGCTCTCGACCGCCGCTGAACAAACGTTTCCTCAGATCTTCGCCTCCGCCAAGGGAGCCATTTCGTCATGCCCGAGTACGGAATCCGCCGCGCCCGCAGGGCGGCGGCCGCCGGCCTGACCGTGGCCGCGCTGGCCGCCGGCGCGACGACCGCCGCAGGACCGGCCGCCGCCCGCCCGCGAACGGCCGCCGCCGCGCCCGCCGCCGACTGCAGCGCCGCCCACCGCATCGAACAGAAGCTCTCCACCGGCACGACCTGGCGCATGTGCTGGCACTACGACAGCAAGGCCGGTCTCGTCCTGGAGGACATCAGCTACCAGCCCAAGGACGAACCGAAGCCGATCAAGGTCCTCAACAGCGCCAGACTCGCCCAGATCCACGTCCCCTACGACGACGGGAAGAACGAGTACAGCGACCTGACGGGCCAGGACTTCGCCCGGTCGCTGATGAACCTCTCACCCGCCGAATGCCCCGGCGGCACCATCAGGACCGTCAAGGTGCCGGACGCCGCGGACCCACGGCACCCGGACGTGGGCGGCCTGTGCACGACCACCCGCGCCCGCGTCCATGCCTACCGCATGCACGACGACCTCGGCACGGGCAAGCTCTACCAGGCCCAGGGCAAGGACTTCCTCGTCTACACCGTCAACCAGGTCGGCTGGTACGAGTACATCACCGAGTGGCGCTTCCAGGACGACGGCATGATCGCCATGAACGTCGGCGCGACCGGCAGCCTCTCCTGGGAGGACTACGACGCCGGTGACGGTCGCGGCTGGCCCATCGGCAAGGGCGCGAAGGCCTATGCCACCAGCCACAGCCACAACGTCTTCTGGCGGCTGGACTTCGGTCTCGACGGCTCCTCGAGGACGAAGGTCGAACAGTACGACTCGGCCGTCAGCCCGCGCACCGGCCGGCGGCAGGGCCCGACCACGAGGACCACCCGCACCCAGGTCACCGAGGAGATGGCGGGTGACCTGAAGGACTACCGCTGGTGGCGGGTGGTCAGCGCGACCGGCAGGAACAAGGACGGACACGCACGTTCGTACGAGGTGGTCCCCGGCCCCTCCACCAAGTACCCCGGCCGCGCCTTCACCGAGCACGACCTCTATGTCACCGAGTACAACCCGTGTGAACTCTTCGCCAGCGACAACCCGAAGTGCGACCGCGGGCACCCCGCATCCGTCGACCGATGGGCCGGGGGGCAGACCCTGACCCACCCGGTGATCTGGATGAACGTCGGCTTCCACCACATCGCCCGGGACGAGGACCAGCAGCCGATGCCGGTGCACTGGCAGGGCTTCGCCCTCGTGCCCCGGGACGTGACCGCTATGAATCCGCTCACTCCGCGTGACCTGGCATGGCAGAACGGCCACTGGGAGCCGCGTAGTTGAGGAAAACAGTTGAGAAACCGACCTGTCCATCCGGCTGCACCGCCCACCCCTCGCGGAGTACCCTTCCTTGATCGTTGAGACGGGAAAGGCCCGGGGGATCGGAAGGCGGTGCGCGGGTGGGCTCGGGAGGCCTGGAGCTGCCCCCTGGTGACGAGGGTCACGAGGGGAACTCCACTGACGTCCCGCCCGGCGCGGTGTCCCTGGCCCGCCCGATGGACGCGGGGTCCATCGGGCCGGAGCTGGACTGGGACGCCGACGCCTGGCGCGAGGTGCGCACCCGCGCCCAGCGGGCCGGCCGGGCATACATCTGGCTGAACCTCGTCGAACAGCGGCTGCGCGCGGTCGTGGCCGCCGTGCTGCGCCCCATCTACGAACCCGTCCACGGGGACGAGTGGGTGGTCGCCGCGGCCGGTCCGGCCGGGCAGGAGTGGGTGCAGCGCGCCGTCGCCGTCCGTGAGGTCAGCCGCCGCAAGGGCTACCTGCTCGACCCGGCCGACGACAACGTGCTCAGCTTCCTCACCCTGCCCCAGCTGCGTGAGCTGATGGTGCAGCACTGGCCGTGCTTCGAGCCGTACTTCGACGAGCGCCGCGACCTCGAACTCGCCCTCGACGAGCTGGAGGTGACCCGCAATGTCGTCTCCCGCAACCGGGCGCTGTCCGAGGCGGTCCTGAACCAGGCCGAACGCGCCTCGGCCCGGCTGCTGGAGACGCTCGGCGCGGCCGGTGACGTGCCCTCCGCGCGCCGGCTGCCCGTGGACGCGGTCGAGGACCTGGTCGGCGACCGGTACGCCGACGTCGTCGCCGTCCACCCCGACCGGGTGCGGCTGATGCGCCAGTTCCCCGCCGAGGACCTCTTCGGCGGCGCGCGCCGCCTCGACGCCATCGGCATCGGCCTCAACCTGCTCGTGCAGAACTTCTCCGGCCGCCGTCTGGTCCGGCTCGCCGAGACCGGCTGCCGGGTACGGCTGCTCTTCCTCAACCCGGCCTCCAGCTCGGTCAAGCGCCGCGAGCGTGAACTCGGGATGAAACGGGGCGAACTGAGCCGGTCGGTCGAGATGAACATCCTGCACATGCGCCGGGTCCGCTCCCGGCTGCGCGACCCGGGCGCCTTCGAGATCCAGGTCTACGACGAGACGCCCCGCTTCACCGCCTACCTGGTGGACGGTGACGGCGCCGACGGCATCGCCGTGGTGCAGTCCTATCTGTGCGGGGCGCGCGGGATGGAGTCGCCGGTACTGGTGCTGCGCAACGGCAGCAAGCTGGTCAAGTCGGATGAAGTGGGTGAAGCGGGACTCTTCCCTACGTACCGCGAGGAGTTCGAGCTGGCTTGGGCGGATTCGCGCCCTGTGTCCTGAGCAACGGTCCGCCGGTGCAAGCGGAGCGCGATCCTCTGATTGTCAGTGCCGCGTGCGAGGGTGGAGGCCACTGGGGGAAAGCACCACCAAGAAGGGGGGCCGCCCATGGGCTGGCACCGGGAGCTGCTGATCGGCTTCGACCTGGAGACGACCGGGACGGATCCGCACGAGGCGCGCATCGTCACCGGCGCGGTGATCGAGGTCAGGGCCGGTGAGCCCAGGGGACGCAGGGAGTGGCTGGCCGATCCGGGCGTGGAGATCCCGGCGGACGCGGTCGCGGTGCACGGCATCAGCAACGAGCGGGCGACGACCGAGGGCCACCCGGCCGACCGGGTGGCCGACGCCATCGCCGACGTCCTGGTGGGGTACTGGAAGTCGGGCGTCCCGCTCGTCGCCTACAACGCCGCCTTCGACCTCACCCTGCTCTCCGCCGAACTGCGCCGCCACGCCCTGCCGTCCCTCGCCGACCGCCTGGGCGGCGCCGCCCCCGCCCCGGTCATCGACCCCTACACCATCGACCGCTGGGTCGACCGCTACCGCCGCGGCAAACGGAACCTGGAAGCGGTCTGCGCCGAGTACGGCATACCCCTCGACGCGGCCCACACCGCCCCGGCCGATGCCCTCG
This sequence comes from Streptomyces puniciscabiei, assembly GCF_006715785.1. NCBI lineage: Bacteria > Bacillati > Actinomycetota > Actinomycetes > Kitasatosporales > Streptomycetaceae > Streptomyces > Streptomyces puniciscabiei. The sequence goes on along the minus strand of NZ_VFNX01000001.1, from coordinate 771,131 downwards.
CCGCGGCGCGCCTCGCCTCCGCGATAGCCGACCGCCACCCCAAGATCGCGTCCCTGAGCCCGGCCGACCTCCACCAACACCAGATCGAGTGGTATGCGCAGTGGGCGGCGGACTTCCAGGCGTTCCTGCGCCGCAAGGGGGACGCGGGAGCGGTGGTGGACGGGGCGTGGCCGCTGCGGGAGTTGACGGAGAGCCGGCCGGTATAGCCGGGCTGCGCGACTTGCAGGGCCCGGCTCGGACGCCGGGTGCCCGAAAACTCCGGAGCGCTGTCAGAACGGGTACCAACGGATGGTCTCGTCCCCGTCCCGCAGCGACGCGACCCTCCGCCGAAACTCGGCCAGGGCCTTCGGGTTGCTAGGCGCGTGCTGGGCCACCCAGGCGCAGCTGGCCGTCTCCCGGGCGCCCCGCAGCACCGCACAGCCCTCCCACTCCCGCACGTCCCACCCGTACGCCTCGGTGAAGGAGTCGTACGCCTCGGCGGGCAGCCCGTACCGGTCGCGGGACAGGGCCGTGACCACCAGGTCGTGCTCACGCAGGTCGGCGGAGAAGGTCTCCAGGTCGACCAGGACCGGCCCGTGCGGACCGATGTGCACATTGCGGGGCAGCGCGTCGCCGTGGATCGGGCCCGGCTGCAGACGGGGCGTCAACGCGGCCGCGGCCGCCGCGAACCCGTCCCGGCGCGCGCGGAGGTAGGCCGCGTCCTCGGGGTCGATCGCATCGCCCGCGAGCCGCAGCCAGCGCTCCACCCCGCCCAGCAGTTCGCGGGGCGGCAGGGCGAAGGGAGGAGAGGCAAGTGCGTGCACCATCCGCAGCAGCCGTGCGAGGTCCCCCGGCTCGGCCGGGCGTACGGGATCGGGCAGCCGGTGCCACACGGTCACCGGGTGGCCCTCGACCAGCCGTGGTTTCGGCTCCGCCGCCCGCACCGCCGGCACGCCCGCCTCGGCCAGCCAGCCGGCGACGTCCAGTTCGCGCCGGGCCCGCTGGAGCAACTCGGCGTCGCGGCCGACCTTCACCACCACCTCACCGGCGGCGAACACCGCGTTCTCGCCGAGGGCGAGGAGAGCCGCGTCGCGGACCCGGCCCGGCAGCACTCCCGCCATGGCCAGTACGTCCCGTGCCCGTGCCTCGTCCATCGTGCCTCCGCGCCGTGCTGCCGTCCGGTGCCGTCTCTCCGGTCAGTCTCGCATTCCCACAGGTCGGCAGAGGTGCGCGGTCCCATGGCGGTGATCACGGGGCCGGGTCCCGGAAGGAAAACACTTTGAACGAGACGTCTCGTCTCGCCTACTGTCGGCGCCATGACCACGCCCGCCCATATCGCCATGTTCTCCATCGCCGCGCACGGCCATGTGAATCCCAGCCTGGAGGTGATCCGCGAACTGGTCGACCGGGGCCACCGGGTCACGTACGCCATCCCGCCGGTGTTCGCCGAGAAGGTGGCCGCCACCGGGGCCCGGCCCGTGCCGTACGCCTCCACGCTGCCCGGACCCGACGCCGACCCGGAGGCCTGGGGGACCACGCTGCTGGACCACGTGGAGCCGTTCCTCGAGGACGCGATCCAGGCGCTCCCGCAGCTCGTGGCCGCCTACGAGGGCGACGAGCCCGACCTGGTGCTGCACGACATCGCCTCCTACCCGGCCCGCGTCCTCGCCCACCGCTGGGCTGTTCCGGTCATCTCCCTCTCCCCGAACCTCGTCGCCTGGGAGGGATACGCCCAGGAGGTGGCCGAGCCGATGTGGGCGGAGCCGAGGAGGACCCCGCGCGGGCAGGCGTACTACGCCCGGTTCGAGGCGTGGCTGGCGGAGAACGGGATCACCGAACACCCGGATTCCTTCGCCGGCCGCCCGGCCCGCTCGCTCGTCCTCATCCCGAAGGCGCTGCAACCGCACGCCGACCGGGTCGACGAACGCGTGTACACCTTCGTCGGTGCCTGCCAGGGCGACCGCGCCGACCAGGGCGACTGGCAGCGGCCCGCCGGTGCCGAGAAGGTCGTGCTGGTGTCGCTGGGCTCGGCCTTCACCAGGCAGCCGGCGTTCTACCGAGCGTGCGTCCGTGCCTTCGCGGATCTGCCCGGCTGGCACCTGGTGCTCCAGGTCGGCCGGCATGTGGACCCCGCCGAGCTGGGCGACATACCGGCCAACGTCGAAGTGCACAGCTGGGTACCGCAGTTGGCGACCCTCCGGCAGGCCGACCTGTTCGTCACGCACGCGGGTGCCGGCGGCAGCCAGGAGGGGCTGGCCACCGCCACGCCGATGATCGCCGTACCGCAGGCCGTCGACCAGTTCGGCAACGCCGACGTGCTCCAGGCTCTCGGCGTCGCCCGCCGGCTGGACACCGAGGAGGCCACCGCCGACCGCCTCCGCGCGACCGCGCTCGCCCTGGCGGACGACCCGGAGGTGGCGCGCCGCCTGCAGGACATCCGGGCGGAGATGGCGAAGGAGGGCGGCACACGGCGGGCGGCGGACCTGATCGAGGCCGAATTGCCGGGCCGCGTGGGGAAGTAGGGCACCTGGCCCCGCGTTTCACCGGCCCCTGGGCGGGGCCGGGCGGGTGCCGGGTCGCTTGCCCGCGCCTGCGGGGTGCCTGCCCCGCAGGGGGTACTCCCCGCGTCCCTCCGTGCCGCCCCCAGCGGCACGGCTGCCCGCAGCCACGAGCGCCCGAAGGAGGCGCGGGAACTGTGCCATCAGCCCCACGCCCCCGCCCCCGCACCCGCGCACGCTCTCCACCGCCCGGCGGGCAGGCGCCCGTCCGGCCCGCGGATCAGACCGGGAGCCGCTCCGCTTCCTCCCGCACCGGACGGGCGGCGACCACAGCCGGCGTCTCGTCGTGGGTCAGGTCCGGCAGCCGGTGGAGCCACTTCGGCAGGTACCAGTTGCGCTCGCCGAGCAGGGCCATCACCGCCGGCAGCAGCACACCGCGGATGACCGTCGCGTCGATGAGGACCGCCGCGGCCAGGCCCACGCCCATCTGCTTCATGGACTGCATCGACAGCGTGCCGAAGATCGCGAACACGGCGACCATGATGACCGCGGCGCTGGTGACGACACCGGCCGTGGTGACCACGCCGTGCCGGATCGCGTCCTTCGTCGTACGGCCGTTCATGCGGGCCTCACGGATCCGGGACACCACGAACACGTGGTAGTCCATCGACAGCCCGAACAGGATCACGAACAGGAACAGCGGCAGCCAGGTCACGATCGCGCCGACCCCCTCCGCGCCCACCAGCGAGGCACCCCAGCCGTGCTGGAAGACCGCGACGAGGATGCCGTACGCGGCGCCCACCGACAGCAGGTTGAGCACGATCGACGTGATCGCCACGGTCAGCGAGCGGAAGGACAGCAGCATCAGCAGGAAGGCGAAGACGATCACGAACGCGAAGACCGGGACGACGGAGCCGAGCAGCTGGTCGTTGAAGTCGTGGTTGCCGGCCACCTGCCCGGTGATCGGCGCCTGCACGCCGGACACCTTGCCGAGCGTGGCGGGCCGCACCTCGTCGCGCAGCTTGTCCAGGCTCTGGACCGCCCGGTCCATGTCGGAGCCGCCGACCAGCGGCACGGAGACCAGGGCGACGTTCTGCGCCGCGTGCAGCCGGATGTCGACCGGGCCGCGCGAGGCACCCGAGGAGATCGCCTCCCGCTTGAAGTCGGCCAGCGCCTGCCGCACCTCGGGGGCGCTGATGTCCTTGGCCTTCACGACGACCTGGGCCGGCTCACTGCCGCCCGGGAAGGCGTCGTTGACGCGGTTGTACGTCTGCACGATCGGCAGCGACTTGCCGAACTCCTGGTCCAGGGTGAGCTGTTGGGTCTTCATGTCGAGGGCGGGCGCGGCCACCGCCAGCAGCGCGCCGGCCGCCACGACGGTGCTGACCAGCGGCCTGACCAGCACCACGCGCAGGACGGCGGTCCAGACCCGGCTGCCCCCGTCCGCGGCCCGCTTCCCGCGCCGGCGGCTCAGGAACGGGATCCGGCCCTTCTCCACGCGCTCACCGAGCAGCGACAGCAGCGCCGGCAGGACCGTCACCGACCCGACCATGGCGACCGCGACCACCATCAGTGAGGCCAGGCCCATCGCCTCGAACTGCGCGAGCCCGGTGAAGAGCATGCCCGCCATCGCCACGCACACCGTGACCCCGGAGACGATGACGGCACGGCCGCTGGTGGCGGCGGCGATCCTGAGGGCGGTGCCCGGGTCCTTCCCGGCCTGCCGTTCCTCGCGCTCGCGGCGCAGGTAGAACAGGCAGTAGTCGACTCCGACGGCCATACCGACCAGCAGCATCACGGAGTTGGCGGTGTCGCTCATCGGCTGCAGATGGCTGACGACGCCCATCAGGCCCATCGTCGCCATGATCGCGGTGATCGCGAGGGCCACCGGCAGCAGCGCCGCCACCAGCGCCCCGAAGGCGATCAGCAGGATGCCGAGGGCCACCGGCACCGCCGAGTACTCGGCCTGCTTGAAGTCGTCCCCGAAGGCGTCCTTGTACTGCTTCTGCATGCTGGCGCCGCCGATCTCCTCGATCCGCAGGCCGCCGTGCGCCTTCTGCGCCCCGGCGACGGCGTTCAGCACCGGCTCGACCCGGTCGACGGCCGTCTTGGCGTCCCCGCGCAGGTCGAACTGCACCAGCGCGCTGCGGCCGTCCCGGGAGATGGTGTGCGTGTCGTACGGCGAGGTCACGGCCGTGACCTTCCCGGTGCCCTCGACGGCCTTCACCACGTCGGCGACGGCGGCCCGGAACTCGGCGCCGGTCGCCGTGACTCCCGCGTCCTTGGACTGGATCAGGACGGTCTCGCCGGCCGGCTCCTTGATCCCCGCGTCGTCGATGATCCGGGCGGCGGTGTGCGTCTCGCCCTTGAGCTGGTTGTTCTCGTCGACGTCGACCCGGCCCGCCGCCGAGCCCAGCCCCATGGCCAGCACGACGAACAGCACCCAGATGCCCACGGCCGCCCAGCGGTGCCGGGCGCTCCAGCCGCCGGCGCGGGCGGCCAGTCCCCCCACCGGCACGTCCCTGTTCCCCATCGCGGGTCCACCCCCTCGTGTGCGGTGGCGACCCCCTGCCGCCACCTCTGCGCTTGCTCCGGTATGACCGTATGACCCGCATAAACGCCTCTCGTCGTGCTGCCCGGTGAACTCGGCGGCCCTCCGGTCCGCACTGGGGAGGACAGCGGCCCCCTACACCTATCCGCACTTCTCGGGGACGCGTCTCGGGGTTCGGCGGCCCGTTCCGCCGGCCGTCGGACATGGGCTGTCCGTTCTGCCGCCGGCGCGGCGGTTTGTGATTACGAAACCTTGTTGAACAAGTCACAGCTGCGTGTAGAGGTTGATCCACCACCCGCCCATCGGCGAGAGTTTCGCGCAGCCCCGCCTGGCGCGGGCGCGGCCGTCGTGCCCACCCCCACGGGGCACGACGGCCGCTCTACGCTGGCCGGATGACGACCTACGCGGCGCTGTTGCGCGGAATCAACGTCGGCGGCAGCAAGAAGCTGCCGATGGCCGACCTCCGTACCCTGCTGACCGGCCTCGGCCACACCGGCGTACGCACCCATCTGCAGAGCGGCCAGGCCGTGTTCACCAGCGGACACGGCGACGAGGAGTCGCTGGCGGCGGAGTTGAGCCGGGCGATCGAGGACCGGTTCGGTTTCCCGGTCGACGTGATCGTGCGCGACCACGCCTATCTGAAGGCGGTCGCCGAGGCCTGCCCGTTCCCGGCCGCCGACCTGCAGCCCAAGCAGCTGCACGTCACGTACTTCTCCGCGCCGGTGACTCCGGACCGCTTCGCGGACATCGACCCCGCCGCGCACCTCCCCGAGGAGTTCCGCCTCGGCGACCGCTGCCTGTACCTGTACGCCCCCGAGGGCCTCGGCCGCTCCAAGCTCGCAGAGGTGCTGTCCCGCCGCCCCCGGACCAAGGGCCTGATCGCCACCAGCCGGAACTGGAACACCGTGGTCAAGCTGGTCGAGTTGACGGCTCCGGAAGCGTGACGGTCCGCGGGCCGAGGAAGGTCGTGCGGGCGACGATCTCGCGAGGTACGGCGAGCCTCGGGTCCGCGTGCAGCAGGCGCTGCTCCTCGGCGGTGCCGGCGGCGGCCACCGCGTCCAGCAGCGCGAGCTCGTCCGGGCCGAGGGGGCGCTCCGCGTCCCATGGCCCCCAGCAGTCCCAGGGGAGCGTCTCAGTGCCGGCCACACAGGCCAGGTCGAGCACGACACTGTGGGCCACCATCCGCAGACCCCGCAGCTCCGGTACGCCCCAGACGCCGAAGGAGTCCGGATCCGCCTCCCCGGACCGGCACGCCCGCCACGCCTGCCCAGCGACGACGAACTGGTCCCGGGGCACGTCCAGCGGGTCGAACGGCACGCCGTAGCGGTCGTCGTGGACCTGCGGGTCGGCCAGCCGCCAGGAGCCGTCCGGGAGTCGGTACTCGGTCACCCAGTGGTCGTCGTGGAAGCCGGCGACGAAGTAGGCGGCGTACCCGCCCCGGACGCGGGCCGGGGTGCCGGTGGCGCGCAGCAGCGAGCACAGCAGCAGCGCGTAGTCGCGGCAGGTGCCCACGAACCGCTGCTCGTACGGCCGTTCCTCGGTGAGCGGGCCGCTGCCGCGCTCGCGCAGGATGCGCAGGATCTTCGTCACGTACCGGGACTCGGCGTCGTGGTGCAGCCGTTCCTCGGGGATGGCACAACCGAAGCGCTCACCCTCCAGCCGGTGCAGGATCAGCCCGCGCACCAGCTCGGTGAGCCGGCGCGGATCTCGCGGCAGCGCCGCCACGTCGAGATCGCCCGGGTCGCTGTAGGGCGTCTGCCGCAGGTAGAAGTCGTCCATGCCCCGCACGCTGCTGCTTGCCCCAGGGGCAAGGTCAAGCACAAGAACCGCTCCCGCGGCTCGCCACAAGCCGGTTGATCTTTCGGTGGGTTCGGCGTTTCGTGGAAGCTGGACCACAGGTACCGGGTGGGAACGGGGGAACGGGTGGACGACGTCACGGAGGACGCCGGGCGGTGGCTGGCGGAGCGGTTCGAGGCGGACCGGCCGCATCTCACGGCGGTGGCCCACCGGCTGCTCGGCTCTGCCGCCGAGGCCGACGACGCGCTGCAGGAGGCCTGGCTGCGGGCCCGGCACGCGGACCTCGGCGCGGTGCGAAACCTCACCGGCTGGCTGACCACCGTGGTGACCCGGGTCTGCCTCAATCTCCTGCGGGCCCGCCGCAACCGGCGTGAGGAGTTCCTCGAGGCCCACGACGACGCCCACGGCACCCCGGCGGCCCCCACCGAGACGTGCGACCCCGCCCGGGAGGCGATGCTGGCCGATGAGGTCGGCGTCGCGCTGCTGATCGTCCTCGACACCCTCGGCCCGGCCGAGCGGGTCGCCTTCGTGCTGCACGACATGTTCGCCGTGCCCTTCTCGGAGATCGCCCCGCTGATCGAGAAGACCCCCGCCGCCACCCGGCAGCTCGCCGGCCGGGCCCGACGCCGGGTCCAGGGCCGGCCGGCCGCGCCCGCGGCCGACGCGGTACGCCGGCGCCGGGCCGTCGAGGCGTTCCTCGCCGCCACCCGCGACGGCGACTTCACGGCCCTGGTCGCGCTGCTCGCCCCGGACGTGGTGCTGCACGCCGACGCGCTGGTCGTCCCCACGCCCGAACCGATCACCGTGCGGGGCGCCGAGCCCGTCGCCCAGGGCGCGATGGCCGCCATGGCACGCGCCCGGCTCACCGGACTCGCCCTGCTGGACGGCGAGTTCGGCCTGGTCATGGCGGAGCGGGGGCGGCCGCGCCTGGTCCTGGCCTTCGCCTTCGGCGCGGACGCCGGGATCACCCGGATCGACGTCGTGGCGGAACCGGAACGCCTGCGCGGGACACAGATCGCGGTGGTGGACCCGGTGCGGACCAGGACCGGTGGCGACCCCGGGGAAGTGGACCACTGAATCGAGAGCGGATTGGGCCGGGACACTGAACCAATGCGGCACTAGCGTCGCTGCCATGACCTATCGCGACACCGCCGTCCAGTCCGCCCCGACCCGCGTCGACTTCTTCTTCGACCCCGCCTGCCCCTTCGCCTGGATCACCTCCCGCTGGCTGCTGGAGGTCGAGCGCCTGCGCCCGCTCGACCTCCGGTTCCGGGTGATGAGCCTGTACCTGCACAACCTGGGCAACGAACTTCCCGACTGGTACCGGGACTTGGTGGACCGCTCGATCGGGCCGGTGCGGGTCGCCGCGGCCGCCGCGGAACGGCACGGCGACAAGGTGCTGCGCGACCTGTACACCGCGTTCGGCACCCGGATCCACGAAGGCCGGACCGAGGACTTCGACCGGGTGGTCACCGAGTCGCTGGCCGAACTCGGGCTGCCCGCCGACCTGTCGGCCGCCGCCCACGATCCGTCGTACGACGACGCGGTGCGCCGCAGCCACGAGGCCGGCGTCGAGCCCGGGACGGGCGGCTATGTGGGCACGCCGACCCTGCACGTCGACGGCACGGTGTGGTTCGGTCCCGTGCTGCGTGCCGTTCCGCGCGGCGAGGAGGCGGCCGAACTCTTCGACAGCTTCCGGGTGCTGGCCCGCCACCCCGACCTCTTCGAACTCAAGCGCACCCGCACCGGCGCCCTCCGCTTCGACTGAGCAGGAGCAAGGAGTGGCCGATAAACGCCCCTCGAGGGCCCCGGGTTCGCCGCTCGTGTGACACACGAGCCGTGATCGACGCAGAACGAAGAGCCGCCGTGGTCGGACGTCACAGGGGAGCGCCCGAACCCCGGCGGCCCTCTTACCACGAGCCCGTCCTCCAAGGCCAGCCCTCGCCCAACGTCGCGACAAACGCGTCCCGTTGTCCCTAGGGTGAAGCGCGCAGACGCCGGAAGGGGGGAGGGGACGGATGAGCGTGACGGGCGGACCTTTACGGGCACAGCCGTGGTACCGCGGTGACCGGTGTGACCCGGAGGGGAAACGCCCCCGGTACCCTCCGCGGCCCGGTCTACGGCCCGGTCAACGGATGCCGTTCACCCGAACGGGTGGCGATTTTCGGCCCAATGGGCGCCATCGCGGCTGGCGGGACCCCGGCCCACCGCACCGCACGCGCGGTGTTCCTCCCCGCACCATCGGTAACGTCAGCCGCCTCAGCACCTTCATCTTCGGCAACCAGAGCCCGGTCGCCCGCGCCGAAGCCGTAGCCACCCCCCACCCCCGAAGGCTCCTTCGGATCACAAGCGAGGACAGGACGATGAGCACCTACGACTTCGGGAACGGCCCCGCGTACTTCGCCCGTATCGACCCCAGGAACGGCACACCCGACATCGAAACCCTCATGGCCGTCGCCGAGCGGCTCACCGAGGCCCTGCGGGCCGAGTACCCGGGGATCGTCGCCAACGGGGAGGTCATCCAGGCCGAGCTGGCCCTGTCCGCGGAGGACGGCCTGCCGCCCAACCGGGGCCGGATCCGCACCGCACTGGAGAACGTCGCCATCACGGCGGGCGCGGGCACCGGCAGCCTCACCTTCACCCAGCACCTCCTGCACGCGCTCGGCCTGTGACCCCGGGCAGGCCGGGGGACGGTCAGGCGCCCAGCGCCGTCAGCGCCGGCCGGCGCGCCGCGTCGTAGCGCTCCAGCAGCACCCGCGCCACCTCCGGCGCGGGGCCCAGCACGTCCGCCAGTACGTCCGCCCCGGCCGCGCCCCGCGCGATGCGGTCCGGCAGGAAGCCGGGGGCCAGGACGTACGGCGCGACGGCGACCCGCTCGCAGCCGAGGGCGCGCAGTTCCCGTACGGCGTCCTCGGTGCCCGGAAGGGATGCGGAGGCGAACGCAGGCCGCACGGCGCACCAACCGGTGTGCCACCACTCCCGCGCGATGTCGGCGATCACTGCGATCGCCTCCGGGTCGGAGGACCCCGCCGAGGCCAGCACGACCCCGGTCGAGGACTTGTCGGCGGGGCTCAACCCCGCCTCGTACAGCCGCCGTTCCAGCGCCGACAGCAGCAGCGGCGACGGGCCCAGCACGTCCGCCTGCCGGATCCGCAGCCGGGCCGGCGCCTCCCTCAGCACGGCAGGGATGTCGGCCTTGGCGTGGAAGGCGCGGGTCAGCAGCAGCGGCAGGGCGACGACGTCCCGCACGCCCTCCGCCGCCAAGGATTCCAGCACCCCCTGCACGGACGGGACGTTGAAGTCCAGGAATCCGGTCTCCACGCGCAGCCCGGGCCGCAGCGACCGGACCCGCTCCACGAGGGCGTGCACGGTCGCGGCATGCCGCGCATCGCGGCTGCCGTGGGCGATGACGAGGAGAACCGGACGGCGCATGGGCGTGCCTCAGCCCTTCACCAGCAGACCGCGGCTGCGCAGCACCCACCGCTCCAGCGGGCTGAAGATCAGCAGGTCGATGGCGATGCCGACGAACAGGATGAGCAGGATGGCCTCGAACACCATGGCCATGTCGCTGGCGGTGCGGGCGTTCTCCAGCAGCTGGCCGAGGCCCGTGCCCAGGTCGGGGAAGTTGGCGATGATCTCGGCGGCCATCAGGGAGCGCCAGGAGAAGGCCCAGCCCTGCTTCATGCCCGCCACATACCCGGGCAGGGCGGCCGGCAGGGTGACGTGCCAGGTGCCCTTCAGGCCCGTGGCGCCCATCGTGCGGCCCGCCCGCAGGAACAGCGGCGGCACCTGGTCCACGCCGGACACCAGACCGTTGGCGATGGACGGCACGGCACCGAGCAGGATCACCGCGTACATCATCGAGTTGTTCAGGCCCAGCCAGATCACCGCCGGCGGCACCCACGCCACCGACGGCAGCGACTGCAGACCGGACAGGATCGGGCCGATGGCGGCGCGCACGAACTTCACCCGCGCCACCACCAGGCCCAGCGGGGTGCCGATCAGCAGCGCGAAGCAGAAGCCGAGCAGACCGCGCGAGACGCTGGTCCAGATGTAGCCGAGCAGCTTGCCCTGCAGCCAGTCGTTGTGGAAGGCGTGCCAGACCGCGCCCGGGGTGGGCAGCCTGGTCGGGTCGTCGACGATCTTCAGGCTGATCAGGCCCTGCCAGACCACCAGCACCACGACGATCGCGGTGATCGGCGGGACCACCTTGTCGACAAGGGTCTTACGGAACGGCGTACGGCCCGGCTGCGCGGTCTCCAGCGCGTCGAGGCCCGCCTCCACGCTCCCCGTCTCGGGAGAGGTCGTCGTCTCAGTGCTGGCCATGGCGGCGGATCTCCCCACGCAGTACTTCGGTGATCTCCAGGGACAGTTCCGCCACGGGCGCGTCCTCGATGCGGCGCGGCTGCGGAATGTCGACCTCCCACTGGCGGGCCACCCGGCCCGGACGGGAGGAGAGCAGCACGACACGCTGCGCGAGCCGCACCGCCTCGCGCACGTTGTGCGTCACGAACAGCACGGACAGCCCGGTCTCCGACCAGATCCGGGTGAGCTCGTCGTGCAGCACGTCCCGGGTGATGGCGTCCAGCGCCGCGAACGGCTCGTCCATCAGCAGCAGATTGCTCTCCTGCGCCAGCGCGCGGGCCAGCGCCACCCGCTGCCGCATACCGCCCGACAGCTCGTGGACACGCTTGCCGTACGCGCCCTTCAGCCGGACGAGCTCGAGCAGCTCCTCGGCCTTGCCGCGCCGCTCGGGCTTGGCCACCCCCCTGAGCTTCAGGGCGAGTTCGATGTTCTTGCCCGCGGTCAGCCACGGGAACAGGGCGTGCTCCTGGAACATCAGGGCCGGGCGGCCGTCCGTGGTGATGGACCCGGCGGTGGGCCGGTCCAGGCCCGCCACCAGGTTCAGCAGGGTGGACTTGCCGCAGCCCGAGGCCCCCAGGAGGGTGACGAACTCGCCGGGCGCGACATCGAGGCTGATGTCGTCCAGGACGAGCTGCTGCCCGCCGGGTGTCGGATACGACTTCGAGACGTGCTCGAGGCGTGCGGCGTACTCGACCGACTCAGCGGCCTTGGCCAGGGTCGTGGCCATGGTCGTCACCTCCTGGGAACTCATCGGGACTGGCGTCAGCTGGTGCCGAGACCGGCGGCGTCGACCGGGCTCTCGCCCGCGGCCCTGAGGACCTTGTTGAGGATCGTCAGGTCGTAGATCCCCTTCAGGTTCGGCTTGTCCAGCAGGCCGGCCTTGACCGCGTGCGCCGCCTCGGTGCTGAGGGTGGAGGCCAGCGGGTCGTCGGTGAACTGGATGGACTTCCACGCCGGGTCGAGGACCTTCGCCGGCAGTTCCTTGCCGGAGTCGATGCCCAGCTGCTTGTTCGCCGCCGCCTTCGCCTGGTCCGGGTTGGCGTTGATCCACTTGTTGGCCTCGACCGCGGCCTTCAGCACCGCCTCGACCGCCTTCGGGTGCTCCTTCAGGAAGGCCTGCCGCACGATGATGTTGGTGATCACGAACTTCTTGTCCGGCCACAGCGACGACTCGTCCAGCAGCACCTTGCCGCCCTCGGCGACCAGCTTCGACGCGGTGGGCTCCGGCACCCAGGCGCCGTCGACCGACCCGGCCTTGAACGCGTCCGGGGTGACCTTGTTGTCGCTGCGGACGACCGTGACGTCACCCTTGCCGCTCTGCGGGTCGACCTTCCAGCCCTGCTCGGCCGCCCAGTCGAGGAACGCCACGTCCTGCGTGTTGCCCAGCTGCGGGGTGGCGATCTTCTTGCCCTTGACGTCCTTGAGGGACGAGATCTTCTTCGGGTTGACGACCAGCTTCACACCGCCGGAGGCCGAACCACCGATGATCTTCAGGCTCTTGCCGTTCGACTTGGTGTAGCCGTTGATCGCGGGCGAGGGGCCGATCCAGCCGATGTCGATGGAGCCCGAGTTGAGGGCCTCGATCTCGGACGGCCCGGCGTTGAAGGTGGCGTAGTCCGCCTTGGTGGCGCCCAGCTCCTTCTGGAAGAAGCCCTTCTGGTTGGCGACCAGCGCGGTGGCGTGGGTCAGGTTGCCGAAGTACCCGATCTTGACGGAGTCGAGCCCGTCGATCTTCTTGGCGCCGGCGGCGACCTTGGCGGTGTCGTCGTTCTTGGACTCGGAGCCGTAACCGCAGGCGGCGAGCGTGAGGAGGGGAAGGGCGGCGAGCGCGGCTATGCCGCGGCGCAGGATTTTCGAGCGGCTGGCAGGCACGGGAGGGTCTCCTCTCGTTGGCCCGGCGGTCACGGTCTCTCAGGTCGTGGCCGGGAGTTCGGCAAAGGGTCTTCGTCGTTTCCGGGACGACGCCGGGTGGGGGGACAGGGCGCGCGAGCGGTGCGCGTACGTCAGCGCACACATCGCGCCACCCCGCCCTGCCCGCTGCCCAGGGCGCCGCTGCCGACACGGCCGCCCTCCTTCGCGAACGTCGAGTAGACGTCGGTCGTCTTCATGGTCAGAAGTCCCAGCCGTCGTCTTCGGACTCGTCGTTGACCGGCTCGGGGGCGGCGAAGGACTCGCCGACCATGCCCGCGGTCAGCGTGGTGCCGTCGCTCGGATCGATCAGGATGAAGGAGCCGGTGCGGCGCGAGTCGGCGTAGGAGTCGACCGGCAGCGGCTCGGCGGTACGGATCTTCACCCGGCCGATGTCGTTGGCGACGAGCTGTCCCGGGTGCGGGTGCAGGGACAGGTCGTCGAGCGTGAGCCGGGACGGGATGTCCTTCACGATCGCCTTGACCGTGCGGGTGCCGTGCTTGAGCAGCACCCGGTGACCGACGGTCAGCGGGGCGTCGGCCACATGGCAGACGGTCGCCTCCACGTCCTGGGTGGTGGCCGGCGCGTCCTTCGTCGGGACGATCAGGTCACCGCGCGAGACGTCGATGTCGTCCTCGAGGAGGACCGTCACCGACTGCGTCGTCCACGCCACGTCGACCGGCTCGCCGAGCAGGTCGATGCCGGAGATCTTCGTGGTCCGCCCGGACGGCAGGATCGTGACCTCGTCGCCGACCCGGAAGGTGCCCGCCGCGATCTGGCCCGCGTAGCCCCGGTAGTCCGGGTGCTCGGCGGTCTGCGGCCGGATCACGTACTGCACGGGCAGCCGGGCGTGGCAGTGCGCCAGGTCGTGGCTGACCGGGACGGTCTCAAGGTGTTCCAGGACGGTCGGGCCGCCGTACCAGTCCATCGTGGCGGACGGCTCCACCACGTTGTCACCGGCGAGCGCCGAGATCGGGATCGCGGTGACCTCGGGCACGCCCAGCTCGGTGGCGTACGCCGTGAACTCCTCGGCGATCGCCGCGAACACCGACTCCTCGTAGCCGACCAGGTCCATCTTGTTGACCGCGAGGACCACGTGCGGGACCCGCAGCAGGGCCGCGATCGCCGCGTGCCGGCGGGTCTGCTCGACCACGCCGTTGCGGGCGTCCACCAGGATCACCGTCAGCTCGGCCGTGGAGGCACCCGTCACCATGTTGCGGGTGTACTGCACATGGCCGGGCGTGTCGGCCAGGATGAACCGGCGCCGGGGCGTGGCGAAGTAGCGGTAGGCGACGTCGATGGTGATGCCCTGCTCCCGCTCGGCGCGCAGGCCGTCGGTGAGCAGCGCGAGGTCCGGGCCCTCCTGGCCACGGCTCGCGGAGGCCCGCTCCACGGCCTCCAGCTGGTCGGCGAGGACCGACTTGGAGTCGTGCAGGAGGCGTCCGACGAGCGTGGACTTGCCGTCGTCGACGGAGCCGGCGGTGGCGAACCGCAGCAGCGTGGTGGCCGAGAGCGCCTCGGTCGTGGTCGTGCTCATGCTTAGAAGTACCCCTCGCGCTTGCGGTCTTCCATCGCGGCCTCGGACAGCTTGTCGTCGGCGCGGGTCGCGCCCCGCTCGGTGAGCCGGGAGGCGGCGATCTCGGCGATCACGGCGTCCAGCGTGGCGGCGTCGGAGTCGACGGCGCCGGTGCAGGACATGTCACCGACGGTGCGGTAGCGCACCTGGCGCTTCTCGACCGTCTCGCCGTCCTTCGGGCCGCCCCACTCACCGGCGGTCAGCCACATGCCGCCCCGCTGGAACACCTCGCGCTCGTGCGCGAAGTAGATCTGCGGCAGCTCGATGCCCTCGCGGGCGATGTACTGCCACACGTCCAGCTCGGTCCAGTTCGACAGCGGGAACACGCGCACGTGCTCGCCGGGGGCGTGCCGGCCGTTGTACAGGTTCCACAGCTCCGGGCGCTGGCGGCGCGGGTCCCACTGGGAGAACTCGTCGCGCAGGGAGAACACCCGCTCCTTGGCGCGGGCCTTCTCCTCGTCCCGGCGGCCGCCGCCGAAGACCGCGTCGAACTTCTCGCTCTGGATCTTCTCCGTCAGCGGCAGCGTCTGCAGCGGGTTGCGGGTGCCGTCGGGACGCTCCTTGAGCACACCCCGGTCGATGTAGTCCTGCACGGAGGCCACATGGAGGCGCAGCCCGTGCCTGGCCACCGTACGGTCCCGGTACTGAAGCACCTCGGGGAAGTTGTGCCCGGTGTCCACGTGCAGCAGCGAGAACGGCACGGCGGCCGGCGCGAACGCCTTCAGCGCCAGGTGCAGCATGACGATGGAGTCCTTGCCGCCGGAGAACAGGATCACCGGGTTCTCGAACTCGCCCGCCACCTCGCGGAAGATGTGCACCGCCTCGGACTCCAGCGCGTCCAGGTGCGACAGGGCGTACGGGCTGGCCGTGCCCTCCTCGGCCTTCGCCACGGTCGTCGTCATGCCAGTCCCCTCTCGCTCAGCAGGGCGTACACCGACGCCGCGGACTCCTGCACGGTCTGGTGCTGCGACTCGATCCGCAGATCCGGCGTCTCGGGCTCCTCGTACGGGTCGTCGACGCCCGTCAGCCCGGACAGCTCACCCGCGGCCTGCTTGGCGTACAGCCCCTTCACATCCCGCACGCTGCACACGTCGACCGGAGTCGCCACATGGATCTCCAGGTACGACGTCCCGTTCTCCGCGTGCCGCTTGCGCACCGCTTCCCGGCTGTCCGCGTACGGCGCGATCACCGGTACCAGCGCCTTGACGCCGTTACGGGCGAGCAGCTCGGCGACGAAACCGATGCGCTGCACGTTGGTGTGCCGGTCCTCGCGGGAAAATCCGAGGCCCGCCGAGATGAACTCGCGGATCTCGTCGCCGTCGAGCACCTCGACCCGGTGGCCCTCGGCACGCAGCCGGCCGGCCAGCTCGTACGCGATGGTGGTCTTGCCGGCGCTCGGCAGACCCGTGAGCCAGACGGTGGCTCCGGTCGTCACGTCGTTCTCCTGAAGGTTCCGGTGGTTCGTCATCCGTGCAGCCCGCACTCGGTCTTGGCGCGGCCCGCCCAGCGGCCGGCGCGCGCGTCCTCGCCCTCGAGGACCCGGCGGGTGCAGGGGGCGCAGCCGATGGAGGCGTAGCCGTCCATCAGCAGCGGGTTGGTGAGCACTCCGTGTTCGGTGACATAGGCGTCCACGTCGTCCTGCGTCCAGCGGGCGATCGGCGAGATCTTGACCTTCTGCCGCTTCTCGTCCCAGCCGACGACCGGGGTGTTGGCCCGGGTCGGGGACTCGTCGCGGCGCAGGCCGGTCGCCCAGGCCTGGTAGCCCTTCAGCCCCTCTTCGAGCGGCTTGACCTTCCGCAGCGCGCAGCACAGGTCCGGGTCGCGGTCGTGCAGCCTCGGGCCGTACTCCGCGTCCTGCTCGGCGACCGTCTGCTTCGGCGTGAGCGTGATGACGTTGACGTCCATCACGGCCTCGACGGCGTCGCGGGTGCCGATGGTCTCCGGGAAGTGGTAGCCGGTGTCGAGGAAGACGACGTCCACGCCCTTCAGCACGCGCGAGGCGAGATGGGCGACGACGGCGTCCTCCATGGAGGAGGTGACGCAGAACTTCGCGCCGAAGGTGTCGACCGCCCACTGGAGGATCTCCAGCGCGGAGGCGTCCTCCAGGTCGCGTCCCGCCTGCTCGGCGAGTGCCTTCAACTCCTCGGTCGTGCGGTCTTCCTGAGCCGTCGTCATATCGGGTCCCCTCCGTGGTCGGCTCGCTGAAGGCCCCGGGCCAGCAGCCCGAGGAACTTCAGCTGGAATGCGCGGTTGCACGCCCCGCATTCCCAGGCGCCGTGACCCTCCTCGTGCGGACGCAGGTCCTCGTCGCCGCAGTAGGGGCAGTAGAAAGGTGCGGCACGCTCGCTCACGACAGTGCCTCCTCGGAAGCACGCGCGGCCCAGGCGGCGAAGCGCTCGCCGTCCTCGCGCTCGGCCTGGAAGCGCTTCAGCACCCGCTCGACGTAGTCGGGCAGCTCCTCGGCCGTGACCTTCAGGCCGCGCACCTTGCGGCCGAAGCCCGGCTCCAGCCCGAGGGCGCCGCCGAGGTGTACCTGGTAGCCCTCGACCTGCTCGCCCTTGTCGTTCAGGACCAGCTGGCCCTTGAGACCGATGTCCGCGACCTGGATACGGGCGCAGGCGTTCGGGCAGCCGTTGAGGTTGATGGTGATCGGCTCGTCGAAGTCCGGCAGGCGGCGCTCCAGTTCGTCGATCAGCTGCGAGCCGCGCTGCTTGGTCTCGACGATGGCGAGCTTGCAGAACTCGATGCCGGTGCAGGCCATGGTGCCGCGCCGGAAGGAGGACGGGCGGGCGCTGAGGTCCAGCGCCTGAAGGCCCTCGACCAGCGAGTCCACCTTGTCCTGCTCGACATCCAGGATGATCATCTTCTGCTCGACGGTGGTACGCACCCGGCCCGAGCCGTGCGCCTCCGCGAGGTCAGCGATCTTCGTCAGCGTGGCGCCGTCCACGCGGCCGACCCGCGGGGCGAAACCGACGTAGAACCGGCCGTCCTTCTGCCGGTGCACACCGATGTGGTCGCGCCACTGCTGCACGGGCTGCTCGGGGGCGGGCCCGTCGATCAGCTTGCGCCCTCCCAGGTACTCGTCCTCCAGCACCTGACGGAACTTCTCCGCGCCCCAGTCGGCGACGAGGAACTTCAGGCGGGCCCGGTTGCGCAGCCGGCGGTAGCCGTAGTCACGGAAGATCGAGATGACGCCCTCGTAGACGTCCGGGACCTCGTCGATCGGCACCCAGGCCCCGAGCCGCACGCCCAGCTTGGGGTTGGTGGACAGGCCGCCGCCGACCCACAGGTCGAAGCCCGGGCCGTGCTCGGGGTGCCGCACGCCGACGAACGCCACGTCGTTGATCTCGTGCACCACGTCCAGCAGCGGCGAACCCGAGATGGCCGTCTTGAACTTGCGGGGGAGGTTCGAGTACGCCTTGTTGTTCAGGACCCGGCGCTTCATCTCCTCCAGCGCCGGCGTGGCGTCGATGATCTCGTCCTCGGCGATGCCCGCGACCGGGGACCCGATCATCACGCGCGGGGTGTCACCGCAGGCGGTGACGGTGGACAGGCCGACGCCCTCCAGCCGCTCCCAGATCTCGGGCACGTCCTCGATCCGGATCCAGTGGTACTGGACGTTCTGCCGGTCGGTGATGTCCGCGGTGCCGCGCGCGAACTCCTGGGAGATCTCACCGATGACGCGCAGCTGCTGGGTGGTCAGCGCGCCGCCGTCGATGCGCACCCGGAGCATGAAGTAGCGGTCGTCCAGTTCCTCCGGCTCCAGCACCGCCGTCTTGCCGCCGTCGATCCCGGGCTTGCGCTGGGTGTACAGCCCCCACCAGCGCATCCGGCCCCGCAGGTCGCTGGGGTCGATCGAGTCGAAACCGCGCTTGGAGTAGATCGTCTCAATGCGTGTCCGCACATTGAGACCGTCGTCGTCCTTCTTGACCTGCTCGTTGCCGTTCAGCGGGGTGAAGTGGCCCACGGCCCACTGACCCTCACCACGGTGACGGCTCACCTTGCGGCGGGGCGCTGCGGCGGGGTTCGGCGGATTGGCGGCCATGGTTTGTACGTCCTTCGGACCGGTGGGAAGCGGCTCTGACCTGCACGTAGGCGCGCACGCGGGCAGGCGTGCGCGTCCTTGCGCGGGGAAAATCAGGTAGGGGGTTCGCGGCGGTGCTGGGGCGTCAGCTCGCCGGACAGATGGCGCTGGACATGCGGCCGAGGTCGACGTGCCGCCGACTCACCAAGGCAATTCCAGTTCCAGACATGACGGAAGCGTGTCACGGCGATCTGGACACAGTCCAGCTTTATCCATCATGCGGACACCCTTGTCCCGGAATATGGGACGAGGGTGTCGTCGCTCACATGCCGTGCGGGAAGGCTTGTACGGGCAGGTCAGAGCCGGTATGCGCCGGGCCAGGGTCCCGGCGCCGCCGCGTCCGGCTCCAGCTCGACCTTGGTGTCGAACAGCTTGAACCCGCGCCGCTGGTAGTTGTCCATGGCGAACTCGCCGTCCTTGCTGCACGTGTGCAGCCACACCCGCTTGGTCGGCGCCCGCCCGGGCCACCGCTCGGCCAGGTCCCAGGCGCGCGCCGTACCGTACGACAGCAGATGGCCGCCGATGCGCCGGCCGCGGAAGGCGGGTACCAGCCCGAAGTAGGCGATCTCGACCACGCCCTCGTCCTGCGGGTCCAGCTCCACATAACCGGCCGGGGTGCCCCGGTCGTAGGCCACCCACGTCTCCACCCCGGGCCGGTCCAGGTACTCCTGCCACCGCGCGTACGTCCAGCCGAGCCGGTCGGTCCAGCGGATGTCGCCGCCGACCGAGGCGTACAGGAAGCGGCTGAACTCGGGGGAGGGGACCTCGGCGCGGACGATCCGGACATCGCCCTCCGGCGCGGCCGCGGGCAGGAGGTCGGCCGGCGAGGTCTGCTCCAGGGACCAGGTGGTGACAGGGACGCTGCTCATGCGGGCCAGGGAATCATCCCGCCGCCCGGTCTGTCGATCGGCCTGGTCACCCCGCACGCGGCCGCTTCACCCCGCGCGGCCGCCCCATCCTCGACGTGGCCGCTTCAACCTCGCACGCGGCCGCCCCACTCCGCAGAAGCCCGGGTCCGTGGACGCCCCGGCCGCCCACGGACTCACCTCACGGGCTCACCCCACGGAACGGTCCAGCTCGGCCAGGGGCATGGTGAAGAGCATCCGGTCCGACAGGGACCAGACCTCGCCCGTCTCCTGCCAGTAGGACAGGGAGCCCGCCGTCTCGGCCCAGCAGCGGTGCGAGCCGTCCGCGCCGCAGTGGGCCGCCTTCGCCCCGCCGGCGTCCTGCCGCCACAGCGCACCGTGTCCGTCCCGTGAACCGGGCAGGCGTCCCACATACCAGGACGCGGCCTCCGCGCCCGGCCGCTGGTACGACAGCACACCGCGGATCCCCGCCGCCCGGGTCCGGTACGCCTCCACCGCCGTCACCCGCCCCGCGGCGTCCGTGGCGAGCAGCCCCTCCCGCGCCGGAGCCGTGCTGAACGCATACCGCCACAGCCGGGCGCTCTGGCGGCCGTCCGGCTCGGTCCACTCCGCGGCGACCAGGCTGTCCGGCACGGTGCTCCGGTCCAGGGCGAGCGCGCCCGGACAGGGCGGGCCGGAACGGCCGCACCGGCCCCCGGTGAAGCGGTACGAGCCGACCGCGGGCATCACATAGCGGTAGCCGTCGGCGGACCAGCCGCCGGGCACCCGGCCGATCGCGGGCCCGTCGACACCGGCGCGCTGGATCCGGTCGAGGTCGTAGACGTACAGCGCGTCGGCGCCGCCGGTCCTGGCGGTGACCAGCAGCTTGCCCTGGTACCAGACCATCCCGGAGATCCCGGAGGCCAGCCCCCGGTAGTCACGGCCGCCGTCGACCGGCACCACCAGCAGCACCCACCGGTAGGCGAGGTGGGCCGGGTCGTCGGCGTTCACGAAGGCGACCCTGGCGAGCCCCCGCTCGGCGGACCGGCCGGTGGAGGCGCTGTGGGTCCACCCGGCGAGCACGACCCGGTGGGTGCCCCACACGCCGTCGTCGTCCGCGTCCCCGGAGGTGGTCACCGACGCCGGCCGCCAGGCGCTGCCGCCGGAGTCGGCCCGGTCCCAGCAGTAGGCGCGGGTGGCGGCCGGGGCGACGGGCAGGGACGCGCGGTCGGCGGAGGAGCAGTCGGCGGAGGTGCGCATCGCGCGGTCGGCGCCCGCCAGCACGGCGTCCACGCCGACCGGACGGCCCATCGCGGCCGAGAGCCGGTCCAGCGTGCGGGCGGGCACCAGCTGCTCCTGGAGTCGAAGCGGGCCCGTGTCCGCGGGGGAGGAGAGCGGCTTGAGCGCGCCGGGGCTGTCGGTGACGTCCGCCTGGGAAGCGCTGATCAGGGTGGCGGCCGCGGTGAGCGCCAGCGCCGTCCCGGTCAGGACCGCGCGCAGTGCAGCGCCCCGTCTGCGCCGGCGGTGTCTGCCGCGATGCTTCATCTCGTCCCCTTCTCCGGGGCTCCTTCGCCGCCGGGGCGGGCCGGCCGGTGGCGGGCCAACTGCGCCTGATGATCCGTTCGTTGACGCGAGAAGCGGCTGGGGAGGCCCCTAGGGGATGCTACGGCAGTAACGGCCCGCGCAGGGCGAAGACCCCGCAAATATGCGGAAGACACGCTCACCGGTCCACGGGCCCCCCGCGCCGCGCGGCCGTCCGCCTCCGCGTGATCGCCGGCGCCGTCGAGGAAGGCAGCAGGTCACGGGGGTCGTCGGGGAGGAGCACCTCGATCTCCGCGTCCTCGCGGAAACGATACGGTCGATGCTGCAGGAGTTCCCCGCAGTACCGCCGGATCCGGGACATCTCCGCCCGTACCGTCACCGTGCGTGAGGGATCCCCGAACAGGTCCCCGGCCAGGGCCGCCGCCCCGCGGCCGGCCCGGTGCACGGCGAGCAGGTACAGCAACTCGGCGTGCCGCGGACTGAGTTCACGCGACCAGGATCCCGCCGAAGCGGACACCGTCAGCGTGCCGCGCCCCGGTCTGGCCAGGTCCAGCACGATCCGCGTGACCGTGCCGACCGCTTCCTCCGCCGCCCGCAGCAACCAGCCACCGGCCAGCGGCTCCACGGCGCACGAACCCAGTGACGGCAGCCACCGGCGGCCCGGCGCCAGCGACTTGGGCAGCGCGACGCGCCGTACGTACGGCATCCCCGACACCGCCGCCGTCCAGCCGTCCCGGTCCACCACCAGCGCCCGCCCGTCCAGCCGGGCCAGCACCGGCGCCGCCACCGCCCGCAACCGCTCCAGCGAGTCCAGGTGCATCTCCCGCAGCCGCGCCTCGGCCAGCTTGGCCACCGAGTCCACCCAGGCGAGGGTGGCCGGATGCATGGTCTCCAGCGGGCCGCTGACGTCCACGACACCGATCAGCCGGCCGTCCCGGGGGTCGGTGATGGGGGCGCCGGTGCAGGTCCAGGAGGCGTGCGAGCGGACGAAGTGCTCGGCGGCGAAGACCTGTACGGGCCGCCGCACGACCGCCGGGGTGCCCACTCCGTTGGTGCCGACGACGTCTTCCCGCCAGTCCGCGCCGAGTTCGAACCCCAGGCCGTCCGCCTTGCGCAGCACCGGCGAGGCTCCCTCCCGCCACAGCACCCGGCCGTCGGCGTCCGCGACGACCATGATGTGCTGGGCGACGTCGGCGACCGAAAGCAGACCCTGGCGCAGTACCGGCAGGACGTGCCGGAGCGGTGACTCCTCGCGCCGGCGCCGCACTTCGTCGGAGGACAGCAGTCCCGATCTGAAGTCGCGGTCGGGATCGACACCGCTGCGCAGCATCCGTCCCCAGGACTGCTCGATCACCGGCCGGGGCGCGACCCTGGCCCGCTGACCGGCAAGGGTGGCGTCGCGTACCTCGTTCAGCACTCGCGCCGCCTGCGTCGCGTCCACGGCGGCCAGGCGCGCCACGTTGATCGGCGGGTTCACCACGGGGGTCCTCCCGGAGAGGGCGTCGAACATGCTTGTCAAGCCGTCCGGGCGGCGGTTTCCGGTCCGGCTGCACCTCTCATACTGCCGCTCCGGGCAGGCCGGAGGCACACACTCCGCGCACGTGCGCCAACAAGTTGCAACCCCTTGCAACCCTGGTGGACGCCCGGAGGGTGGCCGAGACTTGACGCGGAGCGGGGGTGGTGCCGTGTCGGCGCAGCACCACCCCCGCCCGGGGGTTCGGCCGGATTCGCGGCAGAGAGTGCCTGGTGGGGCGTGTTGCTCGCGCCCGCGCGGCTCACAGGGCGGGGTGCGCCCGCTCCACAATCGACGTCAGGTCCAGGGACGTTGGCAGGGTGCCGAAAGCCGCCCCGTGGTCGCCGCCCAGGCGGGACGCGCAGAAAGCGTCTGCCACCTCCGGTGGGGCGTGCCGGACCAGGAGTGAACCCTGGAGCACCAGTGCGAGGCGCTCCACGAGCCGCCGAGCGCGCCCCTCGACGGCGTCCAGGTCGGCGAGTTCGGTGAAGAGGTCCTTCACGGCGCGGTCGAGGCGGTGGTCGGTGCCATGGGTCCGGCCGATCTCGGTCAGGCAGGCGTCGAGCGCGCCCGGCTCGCGTCGCAGCGCCCGGAGCACGTCCAGCGCCTGAACGTTTCCGGCGCCCTCCCAGATCGAGTTCAGCGGTGACTCCCGTACCAGCCGGGGCAGGCCCGACTCCTCGACGTAACCGTTTCCGCCCAGGCACTCCGCGGCCTCGACCGCAACGGGCGCACAGCGCTTGGTGATCCAGTACTTGGCGGCCGGCACCGCCAGCCGCAGGAACGCGCGTTCCTGTTCGCCGCCGTCGTCATAGGCGGCCGCCAGCCGGAGCGTCAGCGCGGTCGCCGCCTCCGACTCCAGCGCGAGGTCGGCGAGGACGTTGCGCATCAGCGGCTTGTCGATCAGCTTCCCGCCGAACGCCTCCCGGTGGGCGCAGTGGTGGATCGCCTGCGCCACCGCCTGCCGCATCAGGCCCGCCGAGCCCAGCGCGCAGTCCAGCCGGGTCGCCGCGACCATCTCGATGATTGTCCGCACCCCGCGCCCCTCCTCGCCCACCCGGCGCGCCCAGGTACCGGCGAACTCGACCTCGGCCGAGGCGTTGGACCGGTTGCCGAGCTTGTCCTTCAGCCGCTGGACCAGGAAGACGTTGCGGGAACCGTCGGGCAGGACCCGCGGCACGAGGAAGCAGGTGAGGCCCCCTTCTCCCGGAGAGGGGGACGCCTGCGCCAGCACCAGGAAGGCGTCGGACATGGGAGCCGAGCAGAACCACTTGTGCCCGGTCAGCTCGTACGTGCCCGGCTCCGCGAGCGGCCGGGCCCACGTGGTGTTCGCGCGTACGTCGCTGCCGCCCTGCTTCTCGGTCATGCCCATGCCGACCAGCGCACCGGGCTTCTGCCCGGCGGGCCGCAGCTGACGGTCGTAGACCGTGGACGTCAGCCGCGGCTCCCACTCGGCGGCGAGCCGGGGGTCGGTCCGCAGCGCCGGCACCGCCGCGTGGGTCATGGACAGCGGGCAGCAGTTGCCCGCGTCGACCTGGGTCCAGACCAGGAAGCCGGCGGCCCGGCGGACATGCCCCGACGGCCGGGTCCAGGCGCCGGTCAGGCCCGCCGCGACACCCTTGCCGAGCAGCCGGTGCCAGGCCGGGTGGAAGTCGACCTCGTCGATCCGGTGGCCGTAGCGGTCGTGGGTGCGCAGCCGGGGCGGGTGCTCGTTCGCCTGCACCGCCCACTCCTGCAGCTGCGCCGAGCCGGCGGCGCGGCCCAGCGCGGACAGCTCCGACCGCACCTCGTCGAGCACGTCCGGACCGGTGTACCGCTCGACGGCCGCCACGAGGGCCCGGTCGGCGGTGAAGACGTCGTAGCCGACCAGGGGCGGCGGCTGGTTCGTCACGGTGTGGGTGGAGGTGCCTGCCATGGTGCGAACCTACCCGGGGAGGCGGCGGTGATGGCCTCCAGAGTGGCACAGTGCCGCCGCAGAGCGCGCCGGATGCGCTCGCCCGGCCCGGGAAGGTGAGGGCGGTCCGGTGCTGCGGATACCTTTGGGTCGTGCAGCCAGCAAGTGAACCCCCCGAGCCGCCCGCCGGTCGCCTCCACCGGGCCAGAGCCCTCTACCGGAACGTCTCCAAGCGGAAGACCGCCTGGCTGCTGCTCAAGGACACCGTCAACTCCTGCATGGAGTACCGCATCCTGGGCCTGGCGGCCGAGGCGGCGTTCTTCACGCTGCTGTCCGTGCCGCCGCTGCTGCTCTGCCTCATCGGGCTGCTCGCCTACGTCGACACCTGGACCGGCGCCCACACCATCAGCAGCCTCGAGACCAACATCCTCGAGGCCTCCCGGACGGTCCTGTCCGACAAGGGTGTGAAGGAGATCACCGAGCCGATCCTGCACGACGTGATGAAGGGCCGGCCCGACATCATCTCCATCGGTTTCCTCTTCGCCCTGTGGTCCGGCTCCCGCGCGGTGAACGTCTTCATCGACACCATCACCGTCATGTACGGCCTCGACGGCGTCCGGGGCATCGTCAAGACCCGGGTGATGTCGTTCCTGCTGTTCATCGTGGCCCTGCTCATCGGCTCGGTGGCCCTGCCGCTGATGGTGGCGGGCCCCGACGCGGTGGTGCGGGTGGTGCCCTGGTCGGCGACCGTGGTGCAGGTCCTGTACTGGCCGGTCGTCATCGTCCTGTCCATCGCCTTCCTGACGACCCTGTACCACGTGTCCGTGCCGGTCCGCTCCCCGTGGATCGAGGACGTCCCCGGCGCCCTGGTCGCGCTGGCCATGTGGGTCCTGGGCAGCTTCCTCCTGCGGATCTACCTCGTGCACACCATCGAGGGCGCCACGATCTACGGCTCCCTCGCCGCGTCCGTCGCCGTGCTGCTCTGGATCGGTGTGTCCGCCTTCGCCGTGCTCGTCGGGGCGGCGGTGAACGCCGCCATCGACCGGGTCTGGCCCGCCGCCGCCACGGCCGCCGCCCGCGCCGCGAACGAACGGGCGCGCGAGGCCCAGGTCGCCGAGTACGTCGCCCGGGCCGCGGCGGCCCGCGAAGCCGACCCGGACGACCCCGACATGCCCTCCGAGTTCCCCGAGCGCTGGTCCCGCTTCCTGCCCCCGGAGGACGTCACCGCCCGCCTGCGCACCCCCGCCAAGCACACCCACCAAACCCACCAGGCCCACCACGCCCACAAGACCCACGGCCGGGAGCCGCACGAGCCCGACGGCGAGCCGCCGCACGACAACGACGAACGGCATCCGCACGGGGCCAACGGGGACGCGGGCACGGGACGGCAGTAGCCGGTCGCCGCGGGCGTGGGTGGAGACCACCAGGTGGCCACCCGGTGGTCTCCACCCAGTGAGTGACGCTGCCGTCCACCCTCTTTCCACCCGGTGCTCCACCCGGTGCTCCACCCGGTGTTCCACCCGTGCTCCGATCCGCCTGGTACCGCCCGGGACCTAGCGTTCTCGCGTGGGCCGGCACCGTCCGGCCGCAGGCAGCACACCGGACAAGGAGGCGGGGACATGGTGGATGTGGCGGACGTGTCGGGCCGGGAACGGCGCTCGCGCACGGGGGCCGGGGCAGGCGGCATGGCCTACGGCCCGCTGCTGACCGTCGCCGTCGACATCCTGTTGCCGCTCCTCGTCTACTACGCCGCCCGCGGGTTCGCGGTCGGCCAGGGTCCCGCGCTGCTGCTCAGTGGCGCGCCCCCCGCCCTGCGCCTGGTGTTCGGTGCGCTGCGGCAGCGGCGCATCGACGGCGTGGACCTGTTCTGCACGGTGCTGCTGGCCGCCGCCGCGCTCGCCACTCTGATCGGTGGCGGCACCCGCCTTCTGCTGCTCAAGGACGCCGCACTGTCCCTCGTGGTGGGCGGCTGGATACTCGGCACCGGGTTCACCGGCAGGCCGCTGGCCTTCCAGCTGGGCCAGCGACTGCACCGGGGCCCTGCGGCCGGGGCACGGGCCGGCATATGGCGGGACTGCGTCGAGTTCCGCCGGGCACTGCGCGTCCTGACCGTCGTCTGGGGCACCGAGCAACTGCTCGACGGCGGCCTCGGCACACTCGCCGCCGCCACCCTGCCCACGGACGCCGTGCCGCTGCTCGCCCGGGCCCTCTCGCTTCTCCTGCTGGCCCTGACCGGCGCGGCCACCGTCGCCTACGCCCGCCGCTTCCGCACCCGCCACGGCCTCCCGCTGTTCGGCGCACCCGGCACCGCGGCCGGTGCCGGCGACAGCCCGGAGGCGCGCCGGCCGACGACGAAGGAACACATACGCACCCCGGCGGCACCAGAGCCCCCAGCGCCCTCGGCGTCTCGGCGACCCCGCGCCCGGCGGGCGAGTGGATCGGCTCCGAGCCGGGGTTGATCGGCCGAGCCGGGGGCTGACCGGAGGCGAGCCGATCGCGGAGCTCGGGGAGTGGGGCCCGGCATCGTCCGCGACGTAGGCTGCACCCGTGTACAGGGAGCGGTCGTCCCGGCTGACCGGCGCGGTCGTGTGGACGAACACGCCGGACGGAGCCGGTGGCGGACCGGTGCTGCCCGACGGCTGCATGGATCTGCTGTGGAGCGAGGGCCGACTGCTGGTCGCGGGTCCCGACACCCGCCCGTACGTCCCCGGGGGCCCGCCCCGCTCCTGGGCCGGTGTCCGCTTCTTCCCCGGCACCGCGCCCGTCCTGCTGGGCGTGCCCGCGCACGAACTGCGCGATCTGCGGGTCGACTTGGCCGACCTCTGGCCCGCCGCCCGGGTCCGGCGGCTGCGCGAGCGTGTCGAGGCGGCGCCCGACCCGGCGACGGCCCTGGAGGACATCGCCCTCGACCGGGCAGCGCGGACCACCGCCCCCGACCCGCTGCTGCACCGGCTGGTGGAGCGCCTGGAAGAGGGCCGCCCGGTGTCGGCCGCGGCGGCCGAACTCGGCATCGGCACAAGGACGTTGCACCGCCACTGCCTGGACGCGTTCGGCTACGGCCCCAAGACGCTGGCCCGCATCCTGAGGCTGCAGCGGGCGCTGGCGCTGGCCCGCTCCGGGACGCCGTACGCCGAGACGGCCGTCCGCGCCGGGTACGCGGACCAGCCCCACCTCGCGCGCGAGGTCAGGCAGTTGACCGGCATGCCGCTCGGGCGGCTACTCGGCGGCGGGTAGCGGGGCGAACAGGTCGACGCCGTTGCCGTCGGGGTCGTGCACGGTGGCGTACCGCTGGCCCCAGAACGCGTCCCACGGCTTCAGCTCTCCGTGGTGGCCGGCGGCCACCAGATCCTCGTACAGGGCGTCGACCTCGGCGGGCGAGTCGCACCGGAAGGCGAGCCCGACCCGGCCGCCGTGCTCGGGCGGCTGCCAGCCGGAGTGGAAGGAGCGGACAGTCTCCTCGGTGTCCAGGGCGAAGATCATGCCGCCGGGCAGCTCGGCGTCGACGTGCGGCTGCTCCTCGGACCCCTCGGGGAAGACAAGCCCGAGGCGACGGTAGAAGGCGAGCGCGGCGGCCATGTCGGACGTCACCACGCCGATCAGGGCGAATCGTGGAGTCATGCGGCCACCGTAGGCGGGCGGTCGCGGGCCGGTCTTGAAGGAATCGGACACGGGGAGGCGACGTGCGACGGGACAAAAGCTCTCGCGCCCGCGATCGGGCCCGCGACCGCGCCCTTCGCCCGAGCCCTTCGCCCGCCCCCGCCTCAGCCGAAGGTGACCGGGCCGTTGGGTGTGTCCACCGTGAAGGAGAGTGCGGCGGGTCCCGCTGTGAGGAGCAACTCGGTGCCCAGGGCCGCCAGCGGGGTGCGCAGTTCCCCCGGGTTCGGCGCCGTGGCGGAGACCTCCAGCAGTGGGGTGACCGGGAGCCCCGAGGCCGTGGGGTGGCGGGACCGGCCCCAGTCGATCAGGAACGGGACGAGACCGGAGGGATGCGCATGGCCGCCGTCGGTCAGCCGCCACCGCAGAACGGTGCCGTCAGGGGTGCGGCGGCTCATCGGGTGCACGGGCCCGGGGTCGTAGCCCCGCCGGCGGGCCGTGGTGATCGCCGCGTCCAGGTCGGGCGGGCTGATCGCCCAGGTCAGCGTGCGCGGCCCGGTCAGCCGGTCGACCCCGAACGGCCGCGGACCGGTGGGATCGGGCTGTTCGGGGTCGGGGCCGAGGATCTCCAGATAGCCGCGGCCGCCCAGTCCCACCAGATGGTTGCGCGTGCCCAGACCGGGATGGGCACCGCCGGGCACGGGCGTCACCCCGGTCCGCCGCGCGAAGTCGGCGACCGTCGCCGCCAGATCGGGCGTGGCGAGGACGAGGTGGTCCAGCAGCGGGGGAACGGCGTCCATGCCCGGCGAGGCTACGGTCAGCGTCCCTGCGCTTCAAGGGAGTTGGCGCTCAGGCGGGCGGCTGAGGCTTAGGGTCGTCGCATGGCCGCGCGACTGCTGCTCTACACCCGCACCACGGACTACCGCCACGACTCGATCCCGGACGCCGTCGCCGCCGTACGCGCGCTCGGCCCGTTCGCCGTCGAACACACCGAGGACCCCCTGGACCTCGAACGGCCGCTGGACGGGTACGCGGCCGTGGTCTTCCTCTCCACCAGCGGCGATGTGCTGACCCCGGCCGGCCGGGAGCGGCTCGCGCGGTACGTCGGCTCGGGCGGCGGCTTCGCCGGGGTGCACGCGGCGGCCTGCACCGAGTACGGCTGGCCGTACTACGGCGAACTCCTCGGCGCCCGCTTCGTACGGCACCCCGCCCTGCAGCCCGGCCGGGTGGTCGTCGAGGATCCGGGCCACCCGGCGACCCGTGGGCTGCCGGCCGTCTGGGACCTCACCGACGAGTGGTACGACTTCGACGCGAGCCCTCGCGGGCGGGTGCGGGTGCTGCTCAGCGCGGACGAGGCGTCGTACGACGGCGGCGGGATGGGCGCGGACCATCCGCTGGCCTGGTGCCGTGAGCAGGGCGCCGGCGGCGGTCGCGTCTTCTACACGGCGCTCGGTCACACGGCCGAGGCCTACCGCGACCCGCTCTTCCTGGCCCATCTGGACGGCGGGCTCCGCTGGGCGGGCCGACTCCCCGCGTGACGTTTCTGCGGTGAACCGGTTACGCCATTGGGGTGAGTAAAGCTCGCTTACATGGAAGGTCATGTGAGTATCTAGAGATGCTCTTGTCTTGGCAAAGGGCGTCGAGACGTGTCGGCCATCCGGCCCCGCGTCACCCACCCACAGGAGGAGCCGGACCTTGACTTACGGTAAGAAGCTGCGCGAACGCATCGCCGGGCCCGGGACCACACCGCTGATCGGCGTGCACGACATGTATTCCGCGTCGATCGCGGCCAAGCACTACGACGGGATGTTCGTTTCGGGCTTCGGCTTCGCGGCCTCGTACTACGGGCTGCCGGACATCGGTTTCATCGCCTGGCCCGACATGGTGGCCTTCGTTCAGCGCCTGCGCGGCGCGTTCCCGCACCATCACCTGCTGGTCGACATCGACGACGGCTACGTCGACCCCGAGGTCGCCTGTCACGTCGTCGAGGGGCTGGAGCGGATCGGCGCCTCCGGTGTGATTCTCGAGGACCAGAAACGGCCCCGCCGCTGCGGCCACGCCGACGGCAAACAGGTGCTGCCGCTGGAGGAGTACCTGGAGAAGCTGCACCAGGTCCTCGAGACGCGCAGGGACCTGGTCGTCGTCGCGCGTACGGACGCCACCGACGAGCACGACATCCTGCACCGCGCCGAGCGGCTGGCCGCGACCGACGCCGATGTGGTCCTGGTCGACGGGGTGCGCAGCGTCGAGTGGATCAAGCGTATCCGTGCGGTCGTCGGGGACAAGCCGTTGCTGTTCAACCAGATCGCCGGCGGCAAGTCGCCCCGTCTGTCCCTCGGTGAACTGTCCGACCTCGGCGTCGACGTCGCGATCTACAGCACCCCGTGCCTGTTCGCCGCGCACGAGGCGATGGACTCCGCGCTCGCCGGGCTGAAGGCGGCCGACGGCCGGCTGCCGGAGGTCGACCCCGCGAGCGGGATCGGCGTGAAGGCCTCCACCAGCCTGCTGGAGCGCAACATCGCCCGGGAGCGGCTCGCCCCCGAGGGTGTGAGCGTGTGACCGGCGTCGTACCCCGGCTCGGAATGGCGGCGGCGGTCGCCGTCGCGGTGCTCGCGGCCGGTGCGGCACCGGCGGCCGCGTCCGGCAGTCTGATCACCGTGATCGACAACTCCAACGCCGACTCCTGGCTCGAGGTGGACCGCGCGGCCAATGTCCAGACCGGCAAGGGCACCGCCGGCAGCGACCACGACGGCAGCGCCGTGGACGCGATCGAGGCCCTCGCCGGACGCGACCACCAGCACAGGGAGGTCTGGGACTGACCGACCGGGCGACGACCGGGTTCCGGACGAGGATCGGTCGCGGGGCAAAAACCGGCCGCCGGACGAGGGTCCGGCAGTCGGCGGATTGCCGGCGGCCAGGCCGCAACCAGGCCGCAACCAGGCCGCCGGACGACAACTGATCGCCGCTGCACGGCCGTTGACGGCGGCGGCCGGGCACCCCCTGACCGGACTGTCCGGCCGTCGCCGCGTCCCCGTGTCGTGCCCGTCGCCGCACGCCGCCACGCTGGCCCGCTGCCGACCCGGAGTCGGCGCCAGAGCGGCCGTCGCGCATCACGCGGGCGGCTGCTCCCCGGGGGTGCGGCCGCGCTCGCGCGCCCGCGCCGGTGCGGAAACCGTAGCCCTTCGTTACTCCGGGCCGGGGGGCCTGTGGACAACGGCCCTCCCGGACCCGGTGGGCCTGTGGACAACGGCCCGCGGGGGCATCGACGGCGGCCCACCGGGCATCAGGCGACCCGGTCCAGGTCCGCGTGCCGCACCTCGTGCAGCGGCGGCCGGCCCGCCGCCAGCCGCTCGAGCTCCGTCACCACGATCGTGCCCAGCCGCTCCAGCTCGTTGCCGAGCGAGCCCGCGATGTGCGGAGTGAGGAAGACGTTGGGCAGCCGGTACAGCGGGGAATCGGCGGGCAGCGGCTCGGGCTCCGTGACGTCGAGGACCGCGCGCAGCCGTCCGGAGACCAGCTCGTCGGTCAGCGCCTCGTGGTCGACCAGCGCGCCGCGCGCGGTGTTGATCAGCACACCGCCGTCCCGGACGAGGGCGAGCCGGCCCCGGTCGAGCATGTGGTGGGTCTCGGGGATGTCGGGGGCGTGCAGGCTGACGATGTCGCTGCTGCGCAACAGGTCCTCCAGCGGCAGCAGTTCCGCCCCGAGGGCGGCGGCCTCGTCGGGGCTCACATAGGGATCGTGCAGCAGGACCGTGAGGTCGAACGGCCGTAGCAGCTCCATGAGGCGGCGGCCCACGCGAGAGGCGCCGACGACCCCGACGCGGCGGCGGAAGTTGCCGGCGGAGGCGCTCTCGGCGGGAGTCGGACGAGTGTGGGCGCGGCCGTAGCGCTCGCGGTGGCCGAAGGCGTCCTTCCCGGCGAGCAGGATCATCGCGAGCGTGTACTCGGCCACGGGCAGGGCGTTGCCGGCGACCGCGCTGGAGACCGTGACGCCGTGTTTCCACAGGGCCTCGCCGATCAGGGAGCGGACCGAGCCCGCGGCGTGCAGGACGGCACGCAGCCTCGGGACGGCGGCCAGGGCGCCGGCGTCGAGGTGCGGGCAGCCCCAGCCGGTGATCAGTACGTCGGCCGAGGCGAGGGCGTCGGCGGCCGACGGATCGGTGAAGTCCCGCACGACGAGCTGCGCGTCGATGTCGGCCGTCCGTCTCAGCCGGGCCATGAGCGGCGGAGGGAAGAGCAGCGGCAGGTGTACCGGATCCATCGCGAACACGGCCCGCGGCGGCTGGGGGCTGGGCATGGCTCTCCTGGGAGGGAACGGGAACGCAACGGGGGTGGCGTGGGGCAGGGATGGGGCAGGGATGGAAACGAGTGTCAGAAAGCGCCTTCCACCGTATGTTTGCGGAGGGGGGTGGTCAATCGGCTGGGCGTACGGCCGACGGGTGGCAGGTAGGTGCGATGTCTGGACTGTCCGCGTGTCGGCCCCAGTCGTGCCCGTCTCCAGGTCGTGGCATTGCTTCAGAAATCGGTTACCGCCCTCTCGACGGAAGCAGCGGAACCCAAGCGGCCGCCTGCCTCGCTTCTCGTGCTGTCCCCACCGCCGACAACCGATCACCCATCGTGCCGAGGTAGCCCGAACGGCCCTCCCGTGCGCCCGTGCACCGGAATACCGGACGCTCTTGTGATGCTCTGATGGTGCACGGTGCACGAGGGCGCGGCGAAGGGCTGGTGGGCGATGACGGCAGACCAGGCGGACCCCGAGGTCAGACCCGAGGTCAGAACGCCGTACGGGACCGTACGCGGCCGGTACGAGCAGGGCGTCGCGGTGTTCCGGGGCATCCCGTACGCCGCCCCGCCCTTCGGCCCCCGCCGGTTCCGCCCGCCCGAGCCGCCCGAGCCCTGGGACGGCGTGCGGGACGCCGGCGCCTTCGGGCCCACCGCGCCGAAACCGCCGTACTCCGAGGCCTTCGCCCAGTACCTGTCCGACCCGGAGATCCCCGGTGAGGACTGCCTCAACCTCAACGTCTGGACCCCCGACCCGGACCCCGGCGCCCGCCTGCCCGTCCTCGTCTGGCTCCATGGCGGCGCCCTGACCAGGGGATCCTCCGCCGTTCCCGTCTACAACGGCGCCACCTTCGCCCGCGACGGCGTCGTCTGCGTCTCCGTCAACTACCGGCTCGGCGTCGAGGGCTACGGGCTGTTCCCCGACGCACCGCCCAACCCCGGCCTGCGCGACCAGCTCGCCGCCCTGAGCTGGGTGCACGACGCGATCGGCGCGTTCGGCGGCGACCCCGACCGGGTCACCCTGTGCGGCCAGTCGGCCGGTGCCATCAGCGCGGGCGCCCTGCTCGCCGCACCAGCGACCCGGGGCCTGATCCGGCGCGCGGTGCTGCAGAGCGGAGCACCGGAGGCGTCCGAACGGGACAAGGTACGGCGCATGGTGCGCCGCATGGCCGGCCGGCTGAGGATCCCCGCCACCGCCGAGGCCTTCGCCGCCGTCGACCGGGACCTGCTGCTGCGCACCCAGGCCGAGGTCGGCCGGCTCAGCAGCCCGGTCCTGGGCGGACCCGCGTTCGGCATCGTCATGGACGGCGACCTCGTGCCCCGCGACCCCCTCCAGGCCCTGATCGACGGCGACACCGCCCAGGGTGTCGACCTGCTCATGGGCTGGACCCGGGACGAGTACCGGCTCTGGCTCGTGCCCGGCGGCCTGCTGGACCACGTCGACCGGCTCGGCCCCGTCGCCCTCGCCGGAGCCATGGCCCGCTGCCGCGCCGGCCACGAGGTGCCCCGCGGCTACCGCGCCCTGCACCCCGAGGCGGGCGCCGCCGAGATCGTCGGCCAGATGGTCACCGACCACCTGCTGCGCCTCCCGCTGCACCGCCTCGCCGACGCCCGACCCCGCACCTGTCACCTCTACGAGTTCGCCTGGCCGTCCCGCCTCCCCGACCTCGGCGCCTGCCACGCCCTGGAGCTGGGCTTCGTCTTCGACTCCGGCGAGCTGCCCGAGTCGAAGAAACTGGCGGGTGAGGGCGCCCCGCGGGAGCTGGCCGAGGCGATGCACACGGCCTGGGTGCGCTTCGTGACGACCGGCGATCCCGGCTGGCAGCCCTGGGACGCCACCCACCCGGTGCGGGTCTTCGGCGACGGTGAGCCGCACACCGCGCACGGTCCGCGGGACGCCGAACTCGCCCTCTGGTCGGCCGCCCCCACCGTCCCCGAACCCGCCCCCGCCTCCGACATCCGGGCACCGGGAGCGGAGCTGGCGGCGGCGGTATGGCGGCTGCGGCGGTCGGTGGGGGCCCGGCGCCGGTGAACCGTGTACAGCCGCCGGCCGGGGCGGCCCACCGAATCCCGCACCACCACATGCGTGCCCAGCAGCAGGTGCCCAGTGCCGATGCGCGACTCCCACGGGGAAGAAGGGGGGAAGAGGCACCGTTCAGGCGCTGGCCAGGGCCTGTCTGATCGACGTGATCCCCTCCGGACCCACCCGGCAGCACCCCCCGATGAGCCTCGCCCCCGCGTCTCGCCACGTCTTCACCTGGGCGGCGCCGAACCTCGTTCGCCCGGTCCAGGCGCGCGCCTCGGCGTCCCAGGCCTCGCCGCTGTTGGGATAGGCCACGACCGGCTTGCCGGTGACCCGCGCCGCGATCTCCACCGCGGGCCCGACGTCCTCCGGCGCACAGCAGTTCACGCCGACCGCGATCACCTCGTCCACGTCGGCGGCGAGGGCGAAGGCCTCCTCCAGCGGCTGCCCGGCCCGCGTGCGCCGACCGTCGGCCGTGTACGACAGCCACGCCGGCACCCTCAGCCCGCGCACCGCCCTGAGCAGCGCCGCGCCCTCGTCGGCGTCCGGCACCGTCTCCAGTGCGAGGACGTCCGGCGCGGCGGCGGCCAGCACCTCCATCCGCGGCCGGTGGAAGCGCTCCAGCTCGGCCACGCTCAGCCCGTACCTTCCGCGGTACTCGGAGCCGTCCGCGAGCATCGCGCCGTACGGTCCGACGGACGCCGCCACCCACAACGGCCGGTCGGCGCCCGTGCCCTGGGCCTGCCGGGCGGCCTCACGCGCGAGGTCCACGCTCAGCGCGAGCAGCCGCGCGGCCTCGTCATGGCCCGTCCCGCGCCGTGCGAAACCCTCGAAGGTGGCCTGGTAGCTCGCGGTGATGGCCACGTCCGCGCCCGCCCGGAAGTAGGCGAGATGCGCCTGCGTCACCGCTTCCGGCCGCTCGGCGAGCAGCCGCGCCGACCACAGCTCGTCGCCGAGGTCGTGCCCGGCCGACTCCAGCTGGTTGGACATGCCGCCGTCGAGCACGACCGTCCCGGCGGCGAGGGCGTCGGCGAGGCTGGGGGAGGAGTTGCTGGTCATGTCACGACGCTAGTCGAAGCAAGCCTCTCCCCTTGGAGAAGCCTCGTGGGGAAAGAGCTTTCCCACCCTCGCCGGACCCATTGACCGCACCCCGGCCCTCCCGCTGAGAGGACAGGGACCAACCAGCAGGGACACGCGGAACGTGACCGGAATTCAGGCGAGCAGGTCGATGGCGTCGATCGCCGTGCCCGCGCTGAGGTAGCCCGTCGTCCCGGAACCGCTCACCACGTCGATCTTCAGCACGTTGTACTGGCTGGTGTCCGTGCGCCACGCACTGGCCGGGACGTTGTAGCTGAACGTGTGGTTGTTGCCCCGGTAGGAGCCCACGGTGAGGGACCGGGTGCTCGGCTGGGTGGGCGGGGACGGGATCGCCGACGTCCAGCTGTCGTTGACCGTGATCTGCGGCCGGCCGTTCGCGTAGGCCGTCGTCACGCCGATCCTCAGGGTGTGCGCGGCGGCGGCCTGGGCCGCGGTCAGCCTGAAGCGGACGAGCAGGCCGCTGTTGACGTCCTTCCACAGACAGCAGGGGAAGGCGGAGGTCTCGGAACCGCTTCCGATCACCACGTTGCCGGTCCACGAGGCGGCCCGTACGTCCGAGGGATGCGCGTACGTCATCAGGTCGGCGTTCTTGAAACCGCTCGGCGTGCCGTCCCAGTTCCCGATCCGCCAGATCGCGCTCGCGTTGGACGGGTCGTTGGAGGACGGGATGGTGATCGTGTTGAGCGTGGTCGTCGCGCCCGCGGATACGGTCACCTGCGTACTGTATACAGCCAGCTCGCCCTTGTAGACAGTCAGCGTGTATGCACCCGGCAGGATACGGGACACCGAGAAATACCCGTCCGACGCACGTGCGGCTCCCCAGTACTGCGCCGCCGGGTTGGCGAGCCCGACCGTGTACGCGTACGCCGTGTCCCGCCCTGCGATGCCGACGCCGGCGACCCGGCCCCGGCCGCTGTCGGGGACGTACCCCGAGATGCCGAGCGAGTCCGCCCAGGGGGTGGTGAGCGTGCCGTGGTACAGCGCGGACGAGGGCGCGCCGCCGTCGGTGAAGGCGATGACGTACGGCCCCTGCAGGCCGTAGCGCTCGGATTCGGTCTGGTTCTCGCCGTAGTAGAGGATCTCGTACAGGCCGCCGCCGTCGGCGCTCTGGTGGCGCAGCAGCGAGCGGTAGAAGGGGCCGCCGGAGGCCTTCTCGTGGTTGCTGCGGACGATCCACAGTCCGACGCCGCCGGTGGTCCAGCCGATGGAGTCGTAGTCGATGACCCGGTGTTTCGAGTAGTGCTTGGAGCGGGTCTGGCCGTCGGACTTCGCGAACACGTCCGAGGCCTCGACGGTGCTGGTGGTGTACGTGTAGGAGTCCGGTTCGTCGTTGAGGAACAGGCCCGCCTTCACGCGCACGATGTACCGGGTGGCGGTGACCGAGGAGTCGGCCTTGTCGGTCCACAGGTAGATGTTGTTCTCGCCGCTGCGGGCCGCGTAGTAGTGCCGCAGGGTGCCGTACGCGACGGAGATCAGGATGGTCGAGCCGGACCGGGCCAGGGTCACCGTGGAGGTGCCGAGGCCGGACTCGACGTGCGAGTTCTTGCCGCCGTAGCCCTGGTACTCGGTGCCCTTGTACACCAGCGAGGTCAGGTCGCCGTTGGTCTTGCTGACCTTGAAGACGAGGTTCGCGCCGGTGTCGACGACGTAGTTCGAGCCGTCGTCGCTCCAGCCGAAACCGGCCGCGGTCGCGGATCCGGCGAGGGGGCCGGCGAGGGCCGCCGAGGCGGTCGCGGCAGCGGTGCCGAGGACGAAGGTGCGGCGTCGGACCGTTCTGCTTCGGGATCCGGACATGGGGGCTCCTTCGGAAGGCGTGGGGGTGCGGGTGTTGGCAGAGTGACAGTCGAACGTATTTCGCGAAAGGGATTGCGAGACTGGGGACTTACCGATCCAGCGAATTTCTGCCTGGAGCTAGAAAGCGCTTGCTCAAACCGGTACGGTCTCGGCTCGGCCGACGAGCATCGATGGAGGAGCCGCGCATGAGACGTGTCGGAACCGCCGTGCTGCTGGCGGTCGCCCTGGGCGCCACGCTGACGGCGACCCCCGCCCGGGCCGACGGCGCCCGGTCGCCCGGCATCGCGAACTGCACCACGACGGCCTGCCACTTCGACGTACCGCCGGGCACCTACGACGTGACGGTCCGCCTCGGCGGCGCGACGGCGTCCGGCACGAGCATCACCGGGGAGACCCGGCGCTCCCTCCTCCCGGAGACCGCCGTCCCGATCGTCCGCCGCTGGTTCAATGCCGACGGCACCCTGGACAACGGCACCGCCCTGCTGGTCAACAGCCTCGGCGTCGACCTCCCGGCCGTCATCCGTTCCGCCGCCGCCGAGGACGCCCCCCTGATCGACCTCACGGCCGAGACCAAGGCGCTGGTGGAATCCCTCGGCCCGGAGGGCTCCAAGGCGATCTACCTCTACAACGAGAAGCGCGACAACACGCACACCTCCGTGCACGGCGCCACCGTCTACGCCGGCCTCGTCCGCGACGGGCTTCTCGCCCGGCATCTGGTGCCCGGGGGTGCCGTGCGGGTGGGATGAAGCCCTGGGGCGCCCCGACCGGAACCGGGGCGCCCCAGGTTCGCCAGGAAGGAAGGCCACCGCGTGATCGAACTGCCCGCCGACGACCGTGCGTCGAGCCCGTGCACCGGCTACACCCGCGCCCACTGGGAGGCCGCCGCAGACGCGCTGCTGGCCGCCGTCGAGCCGTACGCCACCCCCGACCGCGCCCTGTACCACCTGCCCGGCGACCATGTGAGCCACTCGGGCCATCTCTCCGACGGCCTGGAGGGGTACGCCCGGACACTGCTGCTGGCCGCCTTCCGCCGCGACGAGGCCGCGCTCGGCCGGTACGCCGACGGCCTCGCCACCGGCCCCGGCGGGGTGTGGCCGCGCATCGGGGACCGCAGTCAGCCGCTCGTCGAGGCCGCGTCCGTCGCGCTCGCCCTCCGGCTGACCCGGCCGCTGCTGTGGGACCGGCTGGACGACCCGGTACGGCAGCGCACCGCCGACTGGCTGGCGGACGCGCTCACCGCCGAACCCTGGCCGTGCAACTGGGAGTTGTTCCCCGTCACCGTCGGCGGCTTCCTGCAGGAGATCGGCCACCGGCCCGAGGCGGCGCGCAAGGCGATCGACCGCGGTCTGGAGCGGATCGAGGGCTGGTACCTCGGCGACGGCTGGTACACCGACGGCGACGGCCGGAAGTTCGACTACTACAACGGCTGGGCCATGCACCTGTACACGGTCCTCCACGCATGGCTGGCGGACGACAGCGAACTGCTTTCTGTATACGGTCGGCGGTTGTCACGCCACCTCGCCGACCACTCCCGCCTGTTCGGCGGCGACGGCGCCCCGATGCATCAGGGCCGCTCCCTCACCTACCGTTTCGCGACGACCGCCCCGCTCTGGCTCGGCGCGCTGACCGGGCAGACCCCCCTGACCCCGGGGGAGACCCGGCGCCTCGCGTCCGGCGCGCTGCGGTACTTCCTCGACGGCGGCGCGGTCGACGAGCGCGGCCTGCTCCCGCTGGGCTGGCTCGGCCCCGACGAGTCGCTCGTGCAGGCGTACTCGGGGCCGGCCTCCCCGTACTGGGCCAGTAAAGGGTTTCTCGGCCTGTTGCTGCCCCCGGAGCACGAGGTGTGGACGGCGACGGAGGAACCGGGCCCGGCCGACCGCGCCGACGAGGTGCGGCCCCTCCCCGTCCCCAACTGGCTGCTGCAGACGACCCGTTCGGACGGTGTGGTCCGGCTGCACAACCACGGCAGCGAGGACGTCCGCTACGACCCCTATTACACCCGGCTCGCCTACTCGACCGCGACCGTGCCCGTGACGTCGTACGACAACAGCGTGATCGTCGGCGGCGACCCGGGCCGCACCGGGATCGAGCCGCTCGGCACGGGCGAGGGGTGGATCGCCTCCCGGCACACCGTGCGCGACGGGATCACCGTCACCAGCCTCGTGCTGGCCGAGGGCGCGGTGGAGGTACGCGCCCATCTGGTGGCCGGGGCCCAGCCCGGGACACCGGTGCGGATCACGGGATGGGCGGCCCCCGAAGGGCTGCGCGCCGAACTCCTGCCGGTGGCGGGCCTGTCGGAGGAGCTGACCGGGCGGACCGGGGCCGGCGGGGCCACGCTGTTCGTGGCGCTCGCCCGGCTCAGCGGCGAGCCGGAGCCCCGGCCCTTCGCCGAGCTGGTGTCCGTGCGGGTGGGGGAGGAGCACGAGGTGGGTGTCCGCTGGGCGTCCGGCGCGGAAAGCGTCTTCCGTTTCACGCCTGCGCAGGCGCGGTCCGCGGGCTCGGCGTGGTCGGTGGCGCCCTGCTGAGGCGCGGGTTTCCCGGACCGAGAGGCCGTACGCGCCAGGGGCGGCGGGCCGGCGGTGGGTGCCCGTCGTTCGGCACGGGCCGAAGCGTTCGGTGCCTAGCGTGGCCGTATGACCGCAGAGCCCACCGTGACCTCCTTCGCCGGACTTCATCACCGTCCCGGCCGGCCGCTGCTCCTGCCCAACGCCTGGGACCACGCCTCGGCTGTCGCGCTCGCCGCCCGGGGGTTTCCGGCCATCGGCACGACGAGCCTGGCCGTGGCGGCGGCCGCCGGACTGCCCGACGGGGAGGGTGCGACCCGGGAGCAGACCCTGAGCCTTGCCCTGACCCTGGGCTCGGAGCCCTGTCTTCTCTCGGTCGACGCCGAGGACGGGTTCAGCCATGATCCCTCCGAAGTGGCGGAATTCGTTGCGAAGTTGTGGGCCGCTGGGGCGGCCGGCGTCAACCTGGAGGACGGACTGGGTCCCGTGGGCCGGCACGCGGCGAAGATCGCCGCCGTGAAGGCGGCCGTGCCCGGTCTGTTCGTCAACGCCCGTACGGACACCCACTGGCTGGGCGACGGTGACGAGACGGACACCCTGCGCCGCCTGGCCGCCTACCGGCAGGCGGGCGCCGACGGGGTCTTCGTGCCCGGGCTGACCGACCCCGAGCGGATCGCCGCCCTCGTCCGGCACCTCGACGCCCCGCTCAACGTCCTCTACTCGCCCGGCGGACCCACCGTCGCCCAGCTGGCCGACCTGGGCGTCCGCCGTGTCAGCCTCGGCTCCCTGCTCTACCGGCGGGCGCTCGGCGCGGCCCTGGACGCGATGGCCGCCGTGGCGGAGGGACACGCGCCCGAGGGCACCACGTTGTCCTACGGGGACGTGCAGGCACTGAGCAGCGGACGCGACTTCCCGTAATGGTTTGACGAAGCCCTGTCGAATACCTTGACACCGCCCGGTGCCTGCGGCGAGGCTCTCGCCCGAAAGCTGATCGTGCAAGCGCTTGCCCCACATCGGACGCCCAGGTGCCGTCCGGCCGTGTCGGCTGCCCGCTGCCTCCTCATGCCCTGGGCCCCCAACGAGAACCGGCCCCCTCGGCTGCCGCCGAGTCCCCGCCGGCCGCCCGTGTCCGCACGCCGCCCGAGCCCGTCCCCGACCCGCGACAGGAAGGTCCCCGCACATGTTCCGTTCCGTCCGCAGAGCCGCTCGTCGCACCAGCCGACTCGCCCGGACCACTCTCGCGGCCGCCGTCGCGCTGAGCAGCAGTGCCCTCATCGGGCTCGCCTCCGTCCCCGCCTCGGGTGCGGACCGGGCGGCCGCGTCCCTCGAGCCCCGGCAGTTCCACGGCGTCAACTGGGCCGACCCGCGCGACAACTACGCGAACGACCCCGTCGTCCTGTCCGGTCTGAGCCTGTCCGACGACTACACCACCACCTACGCCAAGGCCAGTGACGTCATCGCCGGATTCCGCAGGAACCTCCAGGCCGACACGGTGCGGCTGCCGATCAACCCGTACACCGTCAACGGCGCCTACTGGCGTTCCTACCGCGCCGTCATCGACGCGGCCACCGCCCACGGCTTCAAGGTCGTCCTCAGCTACTGGGAGGGCACCGGAGCCCAGAAGGACGGCTTCATAGACAACCTGCCGGACTTCTGGCGCATGTGGGGCACCGTCACCCACGCCTACCAGCGCAACGCGCTGGTCTACTTCGAGCCGATGAACGAGCCGCACGGCTACACCGCCCAGGCCTGGGCCGACCTGGTGGCGCAGTGGATCGGCACCTACCCCTCCGTCCCCCGCGACCGCGTCTTCGTCAGTGGCTCCGGCTACAACGACAGCGTCGTCGGCGTCTGCGCGGACCACCGCCTCGACGGCACCTACCTGTCCCTGCACCACTACGGCTTCTGGAAGCAGAGCGCCACCTACGCGCAGTGGGTCGCCGACCTCAAGGCGCGCATCGGCACCTGCGCCTCCCGCACGGTCGCGGACGAGTTCGGTGCCCCCATGACGACCGGGCTGAACTACGACCAGCCCGCCTCGGCGAGCAGCGACCCCAACTCGGTCGCCTTCATCCAGGCCGACACCGACACCTTCCGGGCCCTGCACATGGGCGCGGTCTACTGGCCGGGCCTGCGCACCGGCGACACCTACAGCATCCAGACCCTCACCGGCGGCGGCACCCACCTGGGCCTGGCCACCACCAACACCTCCGGTGCGGACCGCCTCGCCTGGGCCTGGGGCAAGGGACACCCCGCGACCGAGCGGTGACCGCTACCCGGCGGCCCGGGAGCCGGAGGGGGACAGCGCGTCCACGAGACACCTGGCGAACTCCGCCGGATGCTCAAGGGCGCCGAGATGGCCGCCGGGGAACTCCGTGAACGCGCCATCCGTCGACTCCGCCGCCGTCACGGCCGTACGGTGCAGCAGCCGGCCCCGGGAGCCGGTGCCCGCGCCGAGGGTGAGACGCGCGGAGACGGACCGCAGGGCGGTCGTGTCCGACACGTGAGCGGTGAACGGGAGCAGTACGCGGGTGAGGAAGACACCCATGGGCGTACTCAACTCTTCCTCTGCCGAAGGCGGTTGCACTTCCCCGGGGTCGGGTGCGGGGGTGCCGTCGAGCCCGGCGGCCAGCCGGGCCCCGGCCGCCCGCAACCCGGCCGCCCGACAGGTGCCGGCCACCTCGGCGAACATCGCCCGTTGCCGGTCCGCGTCCGGGAGGAGCTGCACGACGGGCGGCTCGTGCGCGACCACGTGCGCCAGCCGCCCGGGATGCCGGGCGAGCAGGTCCAGCGCGGCGATGCCGCCGGAGCTGGTCCCGAAGACGTACGCGGACGCGCCCTGCGGAAGTACCGCCTCCAGCACCCGGTGCGCGCCTTCGCTCCAGTCCGCCACCCGCTGCTCGGGCACCGGCAGGCCGAGCCGGCCGTGCGCGAGGCCCAGCGGGTCGTACGTCACCACGGTGAAGTACGCGGCCAGCCGCTCGGTCAGCGGCCCGAGCCCCATCGGATGCCCGGCCCCGCCGGGCAGGACCAGCAGCACCCGGCCGCTGCCCGTGACGTCGTAGTGCGGTGGTTCAGTCATCGGTCTTCTTCTCCCGGGGCCAGTGGGTGAGGGCCAGGTGCAGGGCGTCGATCGCCTTGTCCCAGGAGGCCCGTACGGCCCGGTCCGCACCGAAGCCGCCGGCGGACTCCAGGGCGCAGTAGCCGTGGAAGGTGCTGCGCAGCAGGCGTACGGCGTCGGTCAGGTCGGGCTCGTCGAGGCCGTACGCGCGCAGCATGCCGTAGGTGATCTCGGCAGTGCGGCGCATGGCGGGGGCGTCGGCGACGAGGGACTGGTCGATGCGGATCTGGGTGGCGGCGTAGCGGCCGGGGTGCTCCAGGGCGTAGCCGCGGTAGGCGCCGGCGAAGGCGGCCAGCGCGTCCTTGCCCGCGCGGCCCGCCACGGCCGCCGCGATCCGGTCGATCAGCTCGCCACCCGCGTGCAGCGCGAGCCGGGTGCGCAGGTCCGCGAGGCCCCTCACGTGCGAGTACAGGCTCGCGTCCTTCACGCCGAAGCGGCGGGCCAGCGCGGACAGGGTGACGTTCTCGAAGCCCGCCTCGTCGGCGAGTTCGGCGGCGGCCGTGACGACACGGTCGACGGTGAGACCCGCTCGGGCCATGGGAGCCTGCCTTTCCGGGTCGCCCCGTCCATAACCTAGGGTCTCTAGGTAAGAAGCTAGGTATACCAGGAAATCGGCCGGGGCTCCCACAACCCCAAGAGCCGTGCAGGCAGTTCAGCCGATCGGTGCGTACAGCACGCCCAGCTTGTCGATCTCGTCGCCCGTGCGGCCGGTGAAGCCGACGATCTGCCAGCCGGACGGGGCGGTGAAGGTGGCCGTGTCGGCCGCCGCCGTCCCGGCGGACAGCGTCCGGCCGCGGTCCGTCGTGAACGCGGCCGAGAAGATCCGCGTGTGACCGTCCTTCTGTCCCCCCGTCAGTTTCACCGAGGTGAGGTGTTCCCCGGCGGCGAGGGTGAGGGAGGCGGCCGTACCGCCGGTGCCGCCGTGGTCGAGGACCGTGCCGTCGTCGTGGGTGAGGGACACCGCGTCCAGCCGGGCGCCGCCGCGCAGGGTGAGAGTGCGCGGGGAGAGGGCGG
Source organism: Streptomyces puniciscabiei (assembly GCF_006715785.1). Lineage (NCBI taxonomy): Bacteria > Bacillati > Actinomycetota > Actinomycetes > Kitasatosporales > Streptomycetaceae > Streptomyces > Streptomyces puniciscabiei. The sequence continues at coordinate 727,150 of NZ_VFNX01000001.1, read as the reverse complement.
CGGGGAGGTCGCCGGCGTCGGTGAACGCCGTACCGTGCGGGCCGCCGAAGAAGTCGCTCGCCCGGAGGTTCGGGCTGAGCGCGTAGGAGAAGTCGACGGTGTGCGGAAAATGATCGGAAAGGTTTCCGCCGCCGGAGTCGAGGAACTTCGACCACTCGTCGGCGTACCGGGTCGCGGAGAGCGAGACGAGGTTGCTGCCGCGGTAGAGCACCTTGTCCACCACCTCGCAGTCGTTCGGTGGCGCGGACGCAGGGCACAGCAGCGGGTCGGCGCCCTGTGCGGGGGCCGTACCGCCCTTGACCAGCCGCACCCAGGCGTCGGTGAGGTGGTTGTCGTCGACGAGCGTGCGGATGTTGTCTCCGGTGCGGGTGTAGCGGGTGTTGGTGTCACCCATCACGATCACGGCGTTGCCGGCCGAGTTGGCCTGGATGAACCGCGACAGCTGGGTGATGTTGGCGCGGCGGGCGGCGAGGGCGTCGTCGGTGTCGTCGGCGTTGGGGTGGAGGTTGTACAAGTCGACGTAAACGCCTTCCGCCAGGCGTACCCGGGCCAGCGTGAAGCCCTTGGGGGTCAGGCAGTTGGTGCCGGTGCAGTCGTTCCACTTGACCCGCTCGAAGTCCTCGAAGGGATAGCGGGACAGGGTGTTCAGGCCGTCGCCGATGCCCGCGCCGCCGCTGGTCGCCGTGCGGTAAGGGTGGTCGTCGCCCGCGTACAGCGCCGCGTGGTAGTTGAAGTCCTCCTGGACGTTGACGATGTCGTACCCCGCGAGTCTCGGTGAGATCAGCGGGGTGTTGGTGGCCGGATGGCTGGAGCTGAGCCCCTCCGGCAGGCCCGCCACGTTGTACGTCAGCACACTGAACGTCCCCGAGCCGTCGGCCTGCGCCGGGCCGGTGGACAAGGTGAGTCCGGTGAGGGCGAGCGCGCCGGCGGTGAGGGCGCCGAGGAGTCGTCTGATGGGTCGCATGTGTCTCATGTTCATGCCAACTCATCTGTATTTGAAGGGCAGTTGAGAAAACTGTTCAACATTGATCCATGGCCGGATCCCGCGCACGACCCGCGAGCACCGTCGCCGCCAACCCCGCCGCCACCAGCGCGAGCAGCGCCGCCCGGAGACTCGTCGCCCCGGCCGCCAGGCCCACCGCCGGGCCCGCCAGCAGGAAGCCCGGCCACTGGCCGATCGTCACCACCGACACCCCCTCCCCGGCGGGCACCCCGGGCTGCCGGCCCGCCAGGGCGATCACGGCCGGCAGCACACAGGCGACACCGAGTCCACCAGCAGACGGCCCGCCAAGATCGCCACCGAAAAGCAGGTGTACGTCGCCGCACCCAGCGCCGATCCCTCCGCCGGATGGTCCGCCGTGTACACCGAACTCCACTGGGAGGCCGCGCCCTCGACGAACGAACCGAGGAACGCGAGCCCGGCGAGCAGTCGCAACTGCGAGGTGAAGCGACGCCGCAGCGGGCGCCGCTCCTCCCGCCTCGGCCGCTCGCTCACATCGGACGGCAGCCGGCGGCCCAGCACCAGCAGCAGCGCGCCCAGAACCCCGCTGCTCACCGCCATCTGCGCGCCGGGCGGCATCCCGACGGCCGCCGCGAGCGTGCCCAGGGCGCCGCCCGCCAGTACCCCGCAGCTGTACGAGGCATGAAAGCCGGACATCAGCGGACGGCCCCAAGCGCGCTCCACGGCGACCGCGATCGCGTTCACCGGGGTCGCGAGGAAGGTCGCCGACAGCCCCCACACCACCAGGCCCGCCACCAGCGCCGGGACGCTCGACGCACCTGCCAGCACCGGCGCGTTGAGCAGCACCAGCGCTGCGGCGGCCGGACTCAGGCGACGGCTGCCGACCCGGCCGATCAGCAGCGTGATCAGCACCACCACGACGTCCCCGGCCGCCGAACTGGTGCTCACCAGGCCCCAGCGCGCCGTGTCCGGGCCGGCCGCCTCCCGGATCGCCGGGATCTGGGCCATCCATCCGCCCTGCGTGGCCCCGAGCACCACGAAGACCAGCCGTACCGCGAGCCGCGCCGGTAAACCGGTGGCCGTGCCCGGTGCGGTCTCGGTCATCCGTTCACCCCCGTGCTGTCCCCGCCCGCGTACTGACCCGACTCCCGCGGCCGGCCGGGAGAAGAGCCGGCCGCGGTGGGCCTCAGGACCATGTCGGTCAACTGGGCTCCGGGTCGGGGGCAGTGGAGAACACGAAGGAGAACTCGGCCGGTTCGGCCCGCAGGTGGTACGGGGGCAGGGGGCCGGGGCCGCAGGACTGGGAGCCGATGCCGTGCTGGCCGTGGTCCAGGTTCACCCAGACCGTCTCGCCGGGTGCCAGGTCGGTGCGGTGCGTGGCGGCGTCCAGTTGTTCCGTGGTCCAGCGGCGGGCGGTGAGCCAGAACGCCGGGTCGCCCTCGATGCGCAGGCCGCCCAGCTCGGCCCAGCGGACGTCGATGCGGGCGCCGTTCTCCTGCGGGCGGACGTAGGGAGTCTGCATACCGTCCACGGTCGACTGCCAACGGCCGACCGCCGCCGCCGTCCTGGTGTCCGGGTACGCCTCGCCGGGGCCGCCGCCGTACCACCGCACCCGGTCGGCGGCGGACAGTCCGAAGCGGATGCCGAGCCGGGGCAGGGGGACGGTCCAGTCACCCTCGGGGATGGTGCATACAGTCAACCGCAGACGGTCTCCATTCGACGTCCAGCGGTATACCGTCGCCAGGCCCAGCTCCCGCGCCGCCGGCGCCACCCGGGTCCGCACGGTCAGCGTGTGCTCGCCGGTCTCCACCCCGTCCAGCCGGTGCCGCATCCGGTGCAGGCCGAGCTCCCGCCACACCAGCCCGTAGCGCAGGCCGGACTGCCAGGGAGCACCGTCGTCGTTGTCGGTGGTGGCCCGCCACACATCCAGGCGCAGCCCGGAGACGGGTACGCCGCCGATGGCGGTCAGGGCGCCGGTGCGGGCGTCGAAGGTGCCGGGGCCGAGGGTGATCACCCCGTCGCCGGTCACGGGCCGGGCGGTCGCCGCAACCGTGGGCACCGGGCGCTCGGACACCGGGACCTGGCCCCAGGCCACGACATGGCCCTTCGGCGCCCAGGCGGAGTCCGCGGCGAGCGCCGCCCGGACCGTCCAGAGGGCCTCGCCGGGCGGCGCCCCGGCGGGCGGTGCGGGCAGCTTGACGTCGGCGGACTCGCCGGGCGCCAGCGCCGGGACCGACAGCGTCCCGGACTCCACCGTCTCCCCGTCGACCTCGTACGACCACGAGAACGCCAGCGCCGACAGCCCGGCGAAGTCCTGCTTGTTGGTGATCCGGACCGTTCCCGCGCCGAAGTCGCCGAAGTCGCCGGTGATGCCGACCGGTTCGATCACCTTCTTGAACTCGACCAGTCCGGGGGAGGGCTCCCGGTCCGGGAAGAGCAGGCCGTCGCAGACGAAGTTGCCGTCGTGCAGCTCCTCGCCGAAGTCGCCGCCGTAGGCGTGGCCCAGCTCCGGGTGGGCGACGCCGTGGTCGATCCACTCCCACACGAACCCGCCCTGCAGCCGGTCGTACGACTCGAACAGCCGCTGGTAGTCGGCGAGTCCGCCGGGGCCGTTGCCCATGGCGTGCGCGTACTCGCAGAGGACGAAGGGGAGCCCGCGCCGCTTGAGGGTGCCGCCGTCCAGGCCCTGGCCGATCCGCTCGACCTCGGCGTGGTCGGCGTACATCCGTGAGTACACGTCCGTGTCACGGCAGTTGAGGTCGCCCTCGTAGTGGAGCAGCCGGGAGGGGTCCCGGCCCTTGATCCACTCGGCCATCGCGGTCAGGCCGCGACCGGTGCCGGCCTCGTTGCCGAGGGACCAGACGACGACCGACGGGTGGTTCTTGTCCCGTTCGACCATGCGCGCCGCCCGGTCCAGCAGGGCCGGGGTCCAGCGGTCGTCGTCCACGGGGTTGTCCCGCCAGCCCTGCTCGGTGAAGCCGTGGGTCTCCAGGTCGCACTCGTCGATCACCCACAGCCCGTACCCGTCGCACAGGTCGAGAAAGGCCGGGTGCGGCGGGTAGTGGGAGGTGCGGACGGCGTTGATGTTGTGCCGTTTCATCAGCAGCACGTCCTCGCGCATGGTGGCGAGGTCCAGCGCGCGGCCCTTCTCGGGGTGCCACTCGTGCCGGTTGACGCCCTTGAAGAGGACCGGCCTGCCGTTGACCTTGATCAGGCCGTCCGCCAGTTCGACGGTGCGGAAACCGATGCGCAGCGGCACCCGCTCGCCCTCGGTGGCCAGCGTGCCCTCGTACAGCCTCGGGGTCTCCGCCGACCACGGCTCGACCGGCACGGTCACGCTCTCGCCGGTCGCGATGTCGACACCGAGCTCGGAAACGGTTACCCGCCCGTCCACGTCGGAGTCGACGCGCAGGGTTCCGGTGCCGGCGCGGTGGTCGTAGGAGGCGTGCACGAAGAAGTCGAGGGCGGCGCCCGCCGGGCGGTGCAGCAGGGTGACGTCCCGGAAGATGCCCGGCAGCCACCACTGGTCCTGGTCCTCCAGGTAGGAGCCGGCCGACCACTGGTGGACCCGGACGGCCAGGACATTGCCCTCGGGCCGCAGCAGATGGCCGACGGCGAACTCGTGGGGCAGCCGGGAGCCCTTGAACTCGCCGAGGTCCGTGCCGTTCAGCCACACCCGTGCACAGGACTCCACCCCGTCGAAGCGGAGCACGGCGCCCCCGGCCGTGCCGTCCGGCCAGTCCTGTGGCAGGTCGAAGACCCGCAGATGGTCGCCGGTCGGGTTCTCCGTCGGTACCCGCGGCGGGTCGACCGGGAACGGGTAGAGGTGGTTGGTGTAGATCGGGGAGCCGTGCCCCTGCAGGACCCAGTGGCCGGGGACCGGGATCTCCGCCCAGTCACCGGCGTCGTATCCCTCCTCGGCGAAGGAGTCGTCCTCGGCGTCGGCCGTCGGCGACAGCCGGAAGCGCCAGCTGCCGTTCAGTGAGAGAGAGGCGGCGTCGGAGGACGCGTACCAGGCGCGGGGCGGCAGCGCCCCGGAGCCCGGCGAGACGTCCTCGACGTAGTCGGTGACGGTGCGCTTGCTCACAGACATCGGTCTCCTAGCTCAGCCCTTGATGCCGGTCTGCGCGATCCCCTGCACCAGCCAGCGCTGGAGGAAGAGGAACACGAACAGCAGGGGCAGGATGGAAATGGCGGTTGCCAAGAAGATCTCGTGGAAGACGACGGTCTGGTTGGTGATGTACGACGAGAGCGCGACCTGGACGGTCCACGAGCTCGGGTCCTGCCCGATGACCAGCGGCCACAGGAAGGCGTTCCAGCCGTTGATGAAGGTGATCGTGGCGATCGCGGCGAAGAAGTTCAGCGAGTTGGGTACGACGACCCGCCAGTACGCGCCCCAGTGACCGAGCCCGTCCACCCGTGCCGCCTCCTCCAGCTCCTTGGGGAACCCGAGGAAGTACTGCCGGAACAGAAAGCAGGTGAAACCGCTGAACAGACCCGGGACGATCAGGCCCCGGTAGGTGTCCACCCAGCCGAGTGACGACACCAGCACGAAGCTCGGGACGAAGGTCACCGAGGTCGGGACCATCAGGGTGCCGAGGACGACGTAGAAGATCTTGTTGGCGTGGCGGTACGGGATGCGGGCCAGGGCGTAGCCGGCGAGCGAGCACACCAGCAGGATGCCGACGGTCATGGAGACGGCGACGATCGTGGAGTTCAGCAGGGCCCGGGCGAACGGCACCGCCTGGTCGTCGAAGAGCTCGCCGATGTTGCCCCACTGCAGGTGCGTGGGGAAGAACTCCCAGTGCTCTCCGGTGATCGCCGCGTCGGTGGACAGGGCGTTGCGCAGCAGCACGTAGAACGGGATCAGGAAGAGGAAGGCGGCGACACCGGTGGCGATCCAGAGGCCGGTGTTGCCCATCACCCCGCCCCTGCGTTTGGCGGTCACTTGGCGTCCTCACCCCTTCCGAAGCCCATGATCTTGCCCTGGAACAGGGTCACGAGGACGATCAGCGCGGTCAGGATGACGGCTCCCGCGCTGCCGGCGCCGTAGTCCTGTTCCGTGCCCAGGGCGGTGTAGTACAGCTCGACCAGCGGCGGGCGGCCCCAGGTCGTCTTGTCGAGCAGGTTGTAGAACTCGTCGAAGGCCTGGTACGCGGCGATGAGCAGCAGCAGGATCACCGCGGTCGAGGTGGCCCGCAGTTGGGGCAGCGTGATGTGCCGGAAGGTCTGCCAGCCCGGCTTGGCGCCGTCGATGGCGGCGGCCTCGTACAGCTCGGCCGGGATGTTCTGCAGCGCGGCGAGGAAGAGAATCATGTAGAAACCGGACTGCAGCCACAGCCGTGCCGTGACGATGACCAGCCAGTACCAGGGCGGACTGGGGCTCGCCAGCCAGGCGATGTTGTCGATCCCGAACCAGCCGAGGACGGTGTTCATCAGGCCGAAGCGCACGCCGCTGAAGAGGGACATCTTCCAGATCAGCGACGCGGCGACGTAGGAGCACGCGGTCGGCAGGAAGAACACGGACCGGAAGAACGCCCGCATGAACCTGAGCCGGTTCACCAGCAGCGCGAGGCCCAGTGACACCGCCCAGGTGGTCGGCACGATGAACGCGGCGAAGACGGTGAACGTGCCGAGCGAGTGGACGAACTTGGGGTCCGTCAGCATGTACGCGTAGTTGTCGAAACCGATGAACTTCGACGGTGTGACCGTGAAGCGTGCGTCGAAGAAGCTGAGGTAGACGCTCCAGACGATCGGCACGTAGATGAAGAACACCAGCCCGAGGAGGAAGGGGCTGATGAAGAGCCAGAAGTTGAAGGTGCGGCTGCCCCGCAGACCCCGCCAGGTCCGGGCCGGTCGGGCCTTCGCCGGGGCGGGGCCCGCGAGGGCGGGCTTGGTCGTCGTCGACATGTCGTGGTCCGTCCGCCGGCCTATCCGAACAGCTTCTTCAGCTCTCGGCCCACCGTCTTGTCGCACTCGTCCAGGGCCTGCTCCGGGTCACCGTCCTTGCGGACGCAGTTGGCGAGGAGGTCCCACGTCGCCTGGATCATCGCCTGGGTCCAGCCGATGTTGTCGAAGTGCCCGTAGTCGTTGAAGAGCTTGACGCCCTGTGCGGGCAGACCGGACTTGAGCGTGGTGGCCGAGGCGGCGATCGAGGAGCGCGGCGGGATGTGGAAGCCGTACGAGGTCGAGAAGTCCTCCTGGTACTGCTTCTGGTCGATCCACAGCCACTTCACGTACTCCTTGGCCGCGTCGACGTCGCCGCCCTTGGCGTTGACGAACATCGACCAGCCGCCGTTGTAGACCGAGGGCTTGCCGGAGTCGACGGTCTTCGGGAAGGGGAAGATCCCGAGGTCGTCGCCGAGCGCCTTCTGGAACTGCGGCATGGCCCACATGCCGCAGAACTGGATGGCGCACAGGCCCTGGCTGAGCGAGGAGGGGTCCCAGAAGTCCGTCGGGGCGCCGAGGAGGAGGTGGCCGCTGGTGAAGAGCGTGCGCAGCTTCTTCAGGCCCTCGACGACACCGGGCGTGTGGTAGGCGATCCGGTTCTTGTCGTCGAGGGTGTCGGCGCCGGCGGACCAGATCAGCGGGTTGATGATCGAGTGCAGGTCGTTGCCGAGGTAGACGCCCTTCGTCTTGCCGGTGGTGAGCTTGGCGGCGGCCTCGATCAGCTCGTCGAGGGTCTCGGGAACCTTGACGCCGGCCTTCTCGAAGAGCGAGGGCCGGTAGAAGAAGAACTGCGGGTCGTCGATCATCCGGACGCCGTAGACCTTCCCGTCGACCGTGTGCGACTTGATGTCGGCCGCGTTGAAGTCGTCCTTGACCGGGTCGACGATGTCGCTCAGGTCCGCCACCTGACCGCTCTTGACGAGCTGGATCTGCGGGTGGAACTCGAACACGTCGGGCGCGTTCTTGGTGAGCAGCGTGGCGAACAGCTTGCTCTCGTAGTCGGCGCTGGTGATCCACTGCGTGGTCACGTTCGCCTTCTTGTACGCGGCGGCGTACCGCTTGACCGCCTGCTCCACGCCCGGTTCGCCGTAGGCGTGGAACATCTGGGTGAGCTGCTTGCCCGAACCGCTCCCGCCACGCCCGTTGTTGCTGCCGCACGCGGCGAGCGGGGCGGCGACGGCCAGACCGGCGGCGGCCCGGAGTATCGAACGGCGGTCCCAGGTGCTGTTGCTCTGTGCCGACATGGTGACGTCCTTGTCTGTCGAGGCGCGGGTGCTGCTGGGCTGGCGGGACGTTAACCTTCGGCTAAGTCTTCGGCAAGGGGTTGGACGAAGTCTGTTCGAAGCGTTGTTTCTGGTTCGGGATCCTGAACGGGTGGGCGGGACAAGGGAATTGAGGGCCGCCGGGTCAGGGGAGTGGCCAGCAGCCCTCGGTCAGGCAGGAGCGACGGAAGTCCTCGGCGCCGCGGGCCGGGGTGGTGACCGCGACACCACCGCCGCCGATGTCGCAGCGGTACGAGCTCAGTGCCAACCCCTGCCGCGAGAAGAGGAGTTGGGCGACCCCGGCCTGGACCTCGGGATCGAAGTGCTGGAGGTCGTTGACCCACCAGGCGCCGGACGCGCCGATGCTGTCGATGGTCCGGGCGGCGTGCGGGGAGACCTCTGCGGCGGCCGGGGCGGCGTCGGCACTCGCGGGCGGTGAGGTGAGGAGGGCTCCGGTGACAGCCAGTGCGGCGCAGGCCGTGAGCAGCAGGGAGATCTCCTGGTGCGGGGGTGAGGCACGTGCATCCCTTCCGTCGTCATGAAGGCGGTGCGGTACGGCTCCTTGCGTTGCTGCGCTTTCCAGGCCTCTGCCCGACGGACTGCAGCGCCCCTTCGAGCGCGAACGTGGCCGCGCCCAGGGACACCGGGTCGGTGGGGATCGGGGAGAGGACGATCTCGGTGGCGGCCAGCGGTCGGCGCAGCGCGTGCCGGGCGACGGCCTGACGGACCTCGTCGAGCAGCGGCTCGCCCAGCCGGGCGGCGACCCAGCTGCTGAGCACGACCACCTCGGGGTTGAGCAGGTTGATCAGGTCGGAGACGCCGGCGCCCAGGTAACGGGCGGTGTCCCGGACCACCTTGACGGCCACCGGGTCGCCCGCGGCCACCGCGCGGGCCAGCGCGTCGATGCTGGCCGTCTGGTCCTCGGGGTGCAGCAGGGACGAGCGCGGGTCCAGCTCGCGCAGGTTCTGCATGATGCCGGGCGCGCCGACGTACGTCTCCACGCAGCCGTGATTGCCGCAGTGGCACAGCCGCCCGTCCAACACGAGCGTGGTGTGGCCCCACTCGCCGGCGCTGTTGCTCACCCCCCGGTGCAGTCCGCCGCCGAGGGCGAGACCGGCGCCGACCCCCGTGCCCAGGTTGACCACGACCGCGTCCCCGCGGCCCCGCGCGGCCCCGAACCACAGCTCGGCCACCGCGCAGGCGCGCAGCGGGTTGTCCAGGTACAGGGGGTAGGCGATGTGCTCGGCGAGCAGGTCGAGCAGGGGTACGTCGTGCCAGTCGAAGTTGGGCGCGTACTCGGCGACGCCGGTGTCCCGGTCCACCTGGCCCGGCACGCTCACCCCGACGCCGAGCACCCGGGCCGCCTCGACCCCGGCCTGTGCCACCACCGAGCCGACGGCCGCGGCCACATGGCCGACCACCTGCTCCGGGCGGCTCTCGCCGGGCCGCATGTCCTCGTCGGCGCGGGCCAGCACGTTCAGCGCCAGGTCGAACAGCTCGACATGGACGTACGTCTCCGCGATGTCGACGCCGATCAACGCGCCCCCCGACGCGTTGACGGCGACCAGGCCCCGGGGGCGGCCGCCGGCCGAGTCCTCGAACCCCACCTCGGTGATCATGCGGAGGTCGAGCAGTTCGCCGACCAGCGTGGCGACCGTGGCCAGGCTCAGTCCGGTGGCGGCGGCCAGCTCCTGCCGGGAGGTGGGAGACTCGGCGATGATCTGGCGCAGCACCTCGTAGCGGTTCGCGGTGCGGATGTCACGTGATGTGCGCTTCAACGCGGCGGCCCCTCCCATCGGCGTCCAGCCGGACCGGGCCGGGCGGCTCCGGCACCGGAGCGAGCGCCAGGCTATGGGCTGGGAGGGAGTTTCGACAAGGGGTTAGGAAAGGGGCTGAAGAAAGTCCGCCGTGGGGGCGCGCGAGGTGGCCGTCAGCCGGCCAGGAGCTCCCGCACGAAGGCGTTGGTGAACTTCCCCTCCGGATCCAGGGAGCGGGCGAGGCCGCGGAATTCGTCGACGCGTGTGTACCGCCGACGGACCACTGCCGGCGGGACCTCGTACACCTTCCCCCAGTGCGGCCTCGGGTCGAACCGGACCAGCGCCTCCTCCAGCCGGCGCACCACCGGAAGGACGGCCGCCTCGTTCCGCACCCAGGTGAAGTGCAGGGCGACCGAGTTCCGCGCGTGGGCGGGGCTGAGCCACTGCGTGTCGGCGGCGACCGTCCGTACCTCGCAGGTCTGCAGGACACCGGCGACCACCGGCCGCAGGGCGTCGATCCGCTGCAGCGCCTCCACCGCCGCCGTCCGCGGCAGCAGATACTCCGACTGGATCTCCTCCCCGCTGCTCGGCGTGAACTCCGCCCGGAAGTGCGGCAGTCGCTCGTGCCACGGCCCCGGCACACCCAGCTGCTCGGTGCAGTTGCCCGCGGGCATGCCCGGCACCGGGTGCAGCGGCACCCGCGCGGGCGCCGCCCACGGGAAGTCCACCGCGGGCTGGTCCGTGCGCCGCTTGACCCACACCTGCCGGAAACCCGGCTCCCGCCAGTCGGTGAACAGGCTCACGCTGTATCCGGCGGCGGCAACGGCGGCGAAGTCCAGCCCCTCCAGCGGCAGTTCGGTGAACACGTGCTGCTCGACCTCGTACGCCGGCTCCAGGTCGAGGGTGAGCGCGGTGACGACGCCGAGCGCGCCGAGCGAGGTCACGGCACCGTCGAAGCGCGGGTCGCCCCGGCCGATCGTCACCGTCGAGCCGTCCGCGACGACCAGCTCCACCTCCCGTACGGCCGAGGCGAGCGGCCCGTTGCCCACCCCCGATCCATGGGTGCCGGTCGCCACCGAACCGGCCACCGAGATGTGCGGCAGGGACGCCATGTTCGGCAGGGCGAGGCCGTGCGCGTGGACGGCGCCGGCCAGTTCGGCGTAACGGACCCCGCCCGCGACCCGGACCGTGCGCGCGGCCGTGTCGACCTCGATCACCGGCGGCAGACCGACCGTGGACAGCAGGACACCGTCCGCGCCCGGGTCGGCGATCCGGTTGAAGGAGTGCCCGCTGCCCAGCACCCGGACCCGCGCACTGCGCGCGACCAGCGCTGCGAGCGCGTCGAGCGTGCGTGGCCGGTGGAACTCCCGCGCGGTGTAGGTGATGGTGCGCGCCCAGTTGGTGACCGTCCCGGCGGTCTCGGCCGTCCCTGCCACAGTTGCGTCCCTCCCGGAGAGTGCGTGTGCGCCGACCCTCTCATCCGGAATGGTGCGGGAGGGAGACTTGCTACGGATTTCGTTGCGGTAATCGCTATTGATTGACGTTTCTGAAATCTCACTCGCCCTACGGATGCGATATCGGTACCTTCGGCTGTATGACTCAGGAACCGCTTCCCGCCCGCCTGCCCGTCACCGACCGCACCCGGCACCGCAGGCTGCGCGAGCAGGGCAGCCTGGAACGGGCGGAGCTGGAGGAGATCCTCGACGCCGCCTTCGTCTGTCATCTCGGCGTGCTGGTCGAGGGGCGGCCGGTGGTCGTGCCCACAGTGTACGGGCGGGACGAGCGGTGGCTGTATCTGCACGGGTCCGTGGCCAGCCGCAGCCTCGCCGGCGGCGACACCCCCGTGTGCGTGACCGTGACGCACGTGGACGGGCTCGTGCTCGCCCGGTCGGTCTTCGAGCACGGCGTCAACTACCGCAGCGCCATGATCCACGGCACCGCCCGCAAGGTCACCGACCCCGAGGAGAAGCTCGAGGGCCTGCGCCGGCTCACCGAGCACTCCGCGCCCGGCCAGTGGTCGTACGCCCGCCGCCCCAACCGCAGGGAACTGGCCGCCACCACCCTGCTCGCCCTGTCCCTCCAGGAGGCCTCCGTCAAGATCCGCACCGGCGCCCCCGACGACGGCGACGGCCCCGACGCCGCCCTCGGGCTGTGGGCCGGCGTCCTGCCGCTGACCACGCTCTGGGGCGCCCCGGAGCCCGACCCGGCACTGCCGGCCCGGACCGCCGTACCGGACCACATCGCCCGCCGCGCGGGGACCCGGCACGGCTGAGCCACGGGCGGGGGCATACGGTGTAAGCCGTACGCCTGAACCGGGAGGAGACAGACGGATGGGCAGTCGTACCGCGCTGGTCGAGGATCTGATGGAGCGGTTCCCGCACGTACCACGGGAAGCCGTCTTCAAGGAGGACCTGCTCCGCGGCGGCGTCGCCTTCGACCCGTCCGCCCTCAGCGACAACGAGAGCGGCGAGGTCAAGCCCAAGTCGTACTTCATCTTCTCCTTCGACCACGGCACCCTGCCCGAACTCGGCGAGGCCGCGCTGCGGCGCCCGCCGGAGGAGATCATCCTCACCGGGGGACCGTACGACCTGCGCCGTACCGTCGTCTCCGTACGGGTGAACCCCGCCTCGCCGTACCGGGTGGCCGCCGACGACGAGGGGATGCTCGGGCTCTACCTCGACGGGAAGCGGATCGCGGACGTCGGTGTGCCGCCGATGCCGGAGTACTACAAGCACACCCTCTCCAACGGCAAGTCCGTGATGGAGGTGGCCCCGACCATCCAGTGGGGTTACCTGATCTATCTCACCGTTTTCCGGGTCTGCCAGTACTTCGGCGCCAAGGAGGAGTGCCAGTACTGCGACATCAACCACAACTGGCGCCAGCACAAGGCGGCCGGGCGGCCGTACACCGGCGTGAAGGACGTCGAGGAGGTGCTGGAGGCCCTCGAGATCATCGACCGGTACGACACCCAGAAGGCCTCCACCGCCTACACGCTGACCGGCGGCGCCATCACGAAAACGGTTGCCGGGCGCGACGAGGCCGACTTCTACGGCCACTACGCCAAGGCCATCGAGGAACGCTTCCCGGGCCGCTGGATCGGCAAGGTCGTCGCCCAGGCACTGCCCAAGGCCGACGTGCAGCGGTTCAAGGACTACGGCGTGCAGATCTACCACCCCAACTTCGAGGTGTGGGACCGCCGTCTCTTCGAGCTGTACTGCCCCGGCAAGGAGCGCTACGTCGGCCGTGACGAGTGGCACAAGCGGATCCTGGACTCCGCCGACGTGTTCGGCGCGCGCAATGTGATCCCCAACTTCGTGGCGGGCGTGGAGATGGCCGAGCCCTTCGGCTTCACCACCGTCGACGAGGCCATCGCCTCCACCACCGAGGGCCTGCGCTTCTTCATGTCGCACGGCATCACGCCCCGCTTCACCACCTGGTGCCCGGAGCCCACCACCCCGCTCGGCAAGGCCAACCCGCAGGGCGCGCCGCTGGAGTACCACATCCGGCTGCTGCAGGCCTACCGGCAGACGATGGAGGACTTCGGGCTGTCCTCCCCGCCCGGCTACGGCCCGCCCGGACCCGGCCGCGCGGTCTTCTCCGTCAGCTCCTTCATGGACAGCCTGCCCGCGGACGACGCGGCGGCGGACGCCACGGAGGCGCCGGCCGAGGTGTGATGCCGCGCACCGGACAGGCGGAGGGTCCAACCGGGCCGGCGGAGGGTCGAGCCGGTCCGGCGGGGGGTCGAGCCGGTCCGGCGGAAGGTTGAGCGAAACGGCGCCCGCGTCCGTACTGGAGGCCGGAGTTGTGGGATCACCCGCGTCGCGCATCCGCCCCGCCACCGTCGGTAACCGGATGTGAACAGGCCGCTTGTCAGTTGTGTCAGGGACGTGAAAGGCTCTGTGTCCTGCCGCGAGGTTCCCCGCAACTCCCTTCCCTCTGTGGTGAGTTGCCCTCGCTCGTGGATGCAGGAGTTCCATGCCCGACCTGCCGACCCCCAAGGACGCCACCGAGTCCGCGCTGTTCTCGGAGGGCTGGGACGCGGTGCTCAGTTACGCGGACCTGTGCACCTCCGGGTCCCTGACGGCCCATCAACTGGCGACCGAGGCCTTCACGCTCGGCATGCGCGAGATCCGCGCCGCCGAGAGCACCCATGTGCGCGGCGCGGGCCGCCGCACCGCCCGGCTGCCCACCATCCCGGCGCTGCTCACCGCCGTACGCGACAGCGCCGCCGCCTGGGAGGCCGACGGACAGGGCCACAGGCTCGACCCCGACCTCAGGCTGTGGCTCAACTCCGCCAAGGCCGCCCGCTACGCCGGCCCGCCGCTCCAGCGCCCGGTCGCGCTGCGCGGCCTGCGGGACATGCAGGAGGCCGACGCCTCGCTGCTGTGGCTGGCCGAGGTCGAGGCGCTGCCGCTGCCCACCGTCGCCCGCCGGCTCGGCCTGGACCCGGCCACCGTCGCCGACGAACTCGACCAGGTGCGCACCCTGTTCCGGGACCGCTGCCACCGCGCCCACCTCGACACTCCGATGGACGCGCGGTGCCGCTCCTACGCCCGCCTGCTGGACGCGGTCACCCGCTCGCCCGCCGCCGACACCCCCGATGACCTCTCCCGGCACCTCGCGACCTGTGTGCGCTGTGCCGAGGCCGCCGCGTGCCTGCGCCTGCACGGCGGTGGGCTGCCCGCCGCGCTGGCCGGCGGGGTCATCGGCTGGGGCGGCCTCGCCTACCTGGAACGCCGCCGCCGCGCCGCCGAGGTCCGCCTCGGCGCGGGCCGCCCCGCCCGTGCCGACGCCGCGGGAGATCCGGAGGAGGGCGCCGGCCGCAGCCGGGCCCTGCGCGGTGGCCTGCTCGCCGCCGCCGTGCTGCTCTCGGCGCTGGCGCTCGGCGTGTCGCTGATGCCGTTCGGCGGCTCCGGCGACGCCGGCGCCGCCGCCCGCGACGACCGGCAGCCGGTCGCCGACCCCAGCGTCTCCCGGACCACCGCCCCGCCCGGCTCGCCGTCGGCACCCGCCGGCACACCCTCTGCGACGCCGACCACGGCCCACTCCGGCCGCAGGCGGCAGTCCGACCCCGAACCCCAGGGAAGCACCTCCTCGGCGGCGCACACTCCCGACCCCGTCCGCTCCAGCGCCCCCGCGGCCGGCTGCCGGGTCGACTACCGCCTGGTCGACCAGTGGCCCAACGGCTTCCAGGCCGCCGTCACCATCACCACCGACCGGCCCCTCGACGGCTGGAGCCTGTCCTGGGCCTTTCGCGACGGCCAGCAGGTCGGCCAGATGTGGGACGCCACCGTCCACCAGAGCGGCTCCCGGGTCACCGCCACCGCCGCCGACTACAACAAGACCGTCGCCGCGCACGGCACGCTGTCCCTGGGGTTCATCGGCACCTGGCAGGGCAGAAACCGGTCACCGTACGGTTTCACGCTCAACGGGGCGGCCTGCACGGCGGGCTGAGCGCGTCGTACGGGAAACCGGCGTACGGAAAACCGTCGTAGGGCAAACCGTCGTACGGAGACGCGCCGTACGGAAAATGCTTTGACGTGACGCCCCTTGGATGGGCTACGTTTTCCGGGCACGCCGAGGTGGTGTGCGCACGAGCGAGTGGGACGAGGAGGTGTCGACCGATGGCTGTCATTGCGATGGGCGCTGCCCGCATCCAGGAATCCGTCCAGTCCACCTCCGTGGCCACCGGCTGAACCCACCGCGCGCCGAACGCGCCTGCCCGGGGCCACCCTTGTGAAGGGTCTCCCTTGACTTCCCTCTCCGCTGTGTCCTCCGCGCTGGCTCCCTACGGCTGGGACGAGGCCTGGGCCGATGCGTTCGCCCCCCACGCCGCCCACGGGCTGGTGCCCGGCCGGGTCGTCCGGGTCGACCGCGGCCAGTGCGACGTCGTCACCGCCGACGGGACCGTCCGCGCCGACACCGAGTTCGTCGTGCCCCGCGATCCGATGAAGGTCGTGTGCACGGGGGACTGGGTCGCCGTCGACCCCGACGGTGACCCCCGCTACGTCCGCGCGTATCTGCCGCGCCGCACCGCCTTCGTGCGCTCCACCTCCTCCAAGCGGTCCGACGGGCAGATCCTCGCCGCCAACGTCGACCACGCCGTGGTCGCCGTGTCGCTCGCCGTCGAGCTCGACCTCGGCCGGATCGAACGCTTCCTCGCCCTGGCCTGGGAGTCCGGCGCCCAGCCCGTCGTCGTCCTCACCAAGGCCGACCTGGTGCCGGACCCGGTCACCCTCGCGCACCTCGTGCAGGACGTGGAGACGAGCGCGCCCGGCGTGCCGGTGCTCACGGTCAGCGCCCTGCAGGGGGAGGGGCTCGACATCCTCGTCGCGCTCGTCGGCTCCGGTACGTCCGTGCTGCTCGGCCAGTCCGGCGCGGGCAAGTCCACGCTGGCCAACGCCCTCGTCGGCCGGGACGCCATGGACGTGCGGGCGGCGCGGGACGTCGACGGCAAGGGCCGGCACACCACGACCACCCGCAACCTGCTCGCCCTGCCCTCGGGCGGGGTGCTCATCGACACACCCGGGCTGCGGGGCGTCGGCCTGTACGACGCCGAGGGCGGGGTCGGCCAGGTGTTCGCCGAGATCGAGGAACTGGCTGAGCGGTGCCGTTTCCACGACTGCTCCCACGAGACCGAGCCGGACTGCGCGGTGCGCTCCGCCGTGGAGAGCGGGGAGCTTCCGCAGCGCCGGCTGGAGAGCTACCGCAAGCTGGTGCGGGAGAACCAGTGGATCGTGGCCAAGACCGATGCGCGGGTCCGTGCGGAGCTTCGGCGGGACTGGCGGAGGAAGGGAGCGGAGGGGAAGGCGGCGATGGAGTTCAAGCGCGGGCGTTGGACGTAGGCCGCGCCGCAGGGGTGCTGACCGTCCTCGGGGCGCGGGTACGACGTGGCTGGTCGCGCAGTTCCGCGCGCCCCTTCGGGGCGCTGTCCGGGCACAGCACACTGTCATGTCCGATTTCCGCCAGCCCCGCCCTCGTCCGCAGCCGCACACTGGAACACGTGATGGACGAAGACACCAGGTACGAGGCGGTGCGGAGCAGGGACGGGCGGTTCGACGGGGTGTTCTTCTTCGCCGTCGAGACCACCGGGATCTACTGCCGGCCCAGCTGCCCCGCGGTGACGCCGAAGCGGCACAACGTGCGGTTCTTCGCGACGGCCGCCGCCGCGCAGCGGGCCGGGTTCCGGGCCTGCCGGCGGTGCCGGCCGGACGCCGTGCCGGGGTCGGCGGAGTGGAACGTGCGGGCGGACGTCGTCGGGCGGGCCATGCGGCTGATCGCCGACGGCGTCGTGGACCGCGACGGCGTCGCCGGGCTCGCCGCGCGGCTCGGCTACAGCGCGCGGCAGGTCCAGCGGCAGCTCACCGCGGAACTCGGCGCCGGACCCGTGGCGCTCGCCCGGGCCCAGCGGGCGCACACCGCGCGGGTGCTGCTGCAGACCACCGAGCTGCCGGTCACCGAGATCGCGTTCGCGTCCGGGTTCGCCAGCGTGCGGCAGTTCAACGACACCGTCCGGGAGGTGTACGCCTCGACGCCGACCGAGCTGCGGGCCGCCGCCCCCGGGCCCCGGGGCGCCTCCCCGGGCCGGGGCGCCGGCCGGGCCGCTCCGGGCGCCGGGATCCCGTTGCGGCTCGCCCACCGCGGGCCCTACCAGGCCGCCGCCGTCTTCGACCAGCTCGCGGCGGAGGCGGTAACCGGTGTCGAGGAGGTTTCCGGCGCGCCGGGCGGCCGTACCTACCGGCGCACGCTGCGGCTGCCGTACGGCACCGGGATCGTCGCCGTCGAGGAGCGCACCGGGGCGCCGAGGCCCGGTACCGGCACTCGTCCGGGCGGCTGGCTCGACGCGCGGCTGCACCTCACCGACCTCCGGGACCTGACCACCGCGGTGCAGCGGCTGCGGCGCCTGTTCGACCTCGACGCCGACCCGTACGCCGTCGACGAGCGGCTCGGCGCCGACCCCCGGCTCGGCCCGCTGGTCGCCGCCCGGCCCGGGCTGCGCTCACCCGGCGCCGTGGACCCGGCGGAGGCCGCCGTCCGCGCCCTGGCCGGGAGGGAGGGCGCTCAGGAGCTGGTGCGGCGCTACGGCAAGGCGCTCGACGCGCCCTGCGGCAGCCTCACCCATCTCTTCCCCGAGCCGGCCGTCCTCGCCGAGGCCGAGCCGCACGGGACGCTGGGTGCGCTGACCGCCGCCCTCGCCGACGGGACCGTTCGGCTGGACCCGGGGGCCGACCGGGACGACGCGCAGGCAGCGCTGCTCGCCCTGCCCGGGATGGACCCGGCCACCGTCGCCGCCGTACGCGTGCGCGCCCTCGGCGATCCGGACGTCGCCCCGCCCGGCGCGCAGGTGCCGGACGACTGGCGGCCCTGGCGCTCGTACGCCGTCCGGCATCTGCGAGCAACAGGGGAGTGGAACGACCGATGACAACCGTTTACTGGACCGAACTCGACGCTCCCGTGGGCCGGTTGCTGCTCACCGCCGACGCGGACGGGGCGCTCACCTCGCTGTCCGTGCCCGGGCAGAAGGGCGGGCTGAGCCTCCAGGGCGTGCAGGACGCCTGGCGGCACGATTCCGAGCCGTTCCGGGCCGCCGCGGACCAGCTCGCCGCCTACTTCGCCGGTGAGCTCAAGGAATTCCGGCTGGTGTCGAGCCCTCGGGGCACCGAGTTCCGGCAGCGCGTGTGGGCCGCGCTGGACGAGGTGCCGTACGGCGCCACCGTCACCTACGGAGAGATCGCCGCGCGGATCGGCGCCTCCCGCGCGGCGGTGCGCGCCGTCGGCGGGGCGATCGGCGCCAACCCCCTGCTGATCGTGCGCCCGTGCCACCGGGTCATCGGCGCGGACGGATCGATGACCGGGTATGCCGGCGGTGTCGAACGGAAGGTGTGGCTGCTGACCCTGGAGGGCGCGCTCACCGGCCAGGCACCCGCCACCGCCCGGGCGGACTCCGGTGGGGGCCGGGCGCCATTCGGCGTCGCGTCGGCCCACCAGGACGCTGGTACCGAGCCTCGGCCGATACGCGGGGCAGACCGACAGCCTCCGGCCACGGGCCCCGGATCGACCACGCGGAGCGGACCAACCGGCTGATGCCGGACCTCAGGAACTCCGCCGAGCACGGCCCGCCCACGCCACGCCAGGTCCTGTCGTCGAGCTCCCGCCGTCCGCCCGGAGGACGGGCCTCGCGCCCGCCGCGACGGGGGAGGGAGTCAGACTTCAGGTCAATACACCTAGCTCTTGTCGGTACCCGGCCGCTCCTCCTCCAGGCCCCAGCTGTGCACCCGGTGGGGATGGATGCGGATCAGCTCCTCGCTGAAGTGCGGGCCCAAGTCGTGCGGGCCGACGAGGAGTTCGGCCTCGCCGCGGATGTCGACGCCGCGCACCCGCCAGGGCTGTACGCTCGCGATGTCGTCCACGACCAGGGCCACCTTCGGGTTGTGCCGGAGATTGCGCCACTTCTTCGTCGTCCCCATCGCGTAGCCGCCGATCAGGATCGTGCCGTCGTCCTGGACGTGGAAGCCCACGGGGTTCGCCTGCGGCCGGCCGTGCGGGTCGACGGTGGCCATGCGGCCCAGCCGCTGCGACGCCAGATACGCCCGCTCCGCCTCGCTGAATTCGGTCATGACGGCAGCCAAGCACGCCGAGCCGCCCCGCACATCGGCTTCGCGCCCTAGGCCCGCCGTCCTACGCCGGGTTGCGCCGAGCGGGTGGACCGCCGTCGCGGGTGCGCCGGCCGGGCCCGGCCGTGTGGCACGGTCTGGTCCGACGGGCAACGGGGAAGGGCGGGTGCGGAGATGGCCGGGGCCGGGCGGATCCTGACGGTGCTGGTGCTGGCGATGCTGCCGGGCACGATGGCGCCCGCCGTGGCGGAGCCGGCACCGCCGGGGCCGGCCTGGACGGGGAGCTGGGAGACCGCGCCGTCGGGATCCGCTTCCGCACTGCCCGGCGCCGCGATCCGCAACGTCGTCCACCTCAGCGTCGGCGGTACGGCCGTGCGCATCCGGCTCGGCAACCGTTTCGGCACCGCGCCCCTGCGGCTCGGCGCGGTCACCGTCGCACTGCGCCGGGGGGCCGGCCCGGACGCGCTGCCCGGCACGGTGCGCACCGCCACCTTCCACGGCGCCCCGACGGTCACCGTCCCACCCGGTCGGGACGCGGTCACCGACCCGGTGCCGCTGCGCGTCCCGGCCGCCGCCGATCTCCTCGTCACCGTGTACACCCCCGACGACAGCGGACCCGCCACCGACCACCAGACCGCCCTGCAGACCAGCTACGTCGCCCCGGAGGGTGCGGGCCGGGCCGCCGACGAGGACGGCGGCGCCTACACCGGCATCGTCAGCCGCTGGTACTACGTCACCGGCGTCGACGTCCTCGGTACCACCGCGGGCAGTATCGTCGCGTTCGGCGACTCCCTCACCGACGGAAACGGTTCCACCCCCGACACCAACCACCGCTGGCCCGACCGGCTCGCCGAACAGCTCCGCGCCTACCGGCTGGGCGTCCTCAACGCCGGAATCTCCGGTAACCGTTTGCTCCGCGACGGCACCGGACCGAGCGCCCTCGCCCGCCTGGACGCCGACGCCCTGGACCGGGCCGGGGTACGGGTCCTGGTCGTCCTGGAGGGCATCAACGACATCAAGGGCACACCGGCGGCGGACGACGTCACCGCCTACGCCGACGCCTACCGCACCCTCGTCGCCCGCGCCCACGCCCGGGGCATCCGGGTCGTCGGTGTCACCCTCACCCCGTACCGGGGCTTTCCCGCCTACACGGACGTCCGTGAGGCGGTACGGCAGCGGGTGAACGCCTTCATCCGCACTGCCGGCATCTTCGACGCGGTCGCCGACGCCGACGCCGCCCTCCGCGACCCGACCGACCCCACCCGCCTCCTCCCCGCCTACGACCCCGGGGACCACCTGCACTTCAACGACACCGGAATGGCGGCAGTGGCAGAGACGGTGCGCGACGCCCTCGGCAGGGTGCGCTGACGGGGGGTGAGCGGCGGGGTGTGTGACGGGGCGTGCCTGCCACTTTCTCCGGCTCCGCTCCGTGAGGCGATGCTCACCCCCACAGCACCGCTCCCAGCCACGCCCCCGCGATCAGCAGGCAGGCGAACAGTTCCGCCAGGACGCTGGAGCCGCCCGAGCGCATCGTGGTCCGGAGGGCGGCCATCGCCTCGCCGTGCCGGCCCAGGCGCAGGCGCTCGTGGAGGTAGATGCCGGCCACGAAGCCCGGCAGGGCGCCCAGCACCGGCAGCAGTACGAAGCCGAGGAACGCCCCGGCGCCCGCGTACAGCCGCATCCGCGGGGTGGCGCCGCTCTCACGGAGCCGGCGCGGGGGGAGCGCCGAGCGGAGCGCCAGCGACAGCAGCAGTACCGCGCCGGCCCCCACCAGGACGGCCCAGGCCAGCGGCTGCGGATCCGTCAGCGCCCACCACAGCACCGCGGCCCACACCAGCCACGATCCCGGCACCCCGGGCACCAGCACTCCGCACAGGCCGAGCGTGACGACCACCCCGACCAGCAGGAGCTGCCACACTCCCATCTGCCCAGAGTGCCGGAGAAGGCGGGCGGGCGCCGGGCGGGCCGGAGCCGCGGCCTACGAGCGCGCGACCCAGCCCCGTTCGTACGCGTGCCAGCCCAGCTGCAGCCGGGTCGACACCCCGGCCAGCTCCATCAGCCGCCGCACCCGGCGCTGCACGGTCCTGAGTCCCAGGTCGAGCTGCTTGGCCACGCTCGCGTCGGTCAGCCCGGCCAGCAGCAGCGACAGCACCTCCAGGTCGGTGGCGTCCGGGCCGGCGGATTCGTCCTCCACCACCCCCGACGCCCCCAGCCGCAGCGGCAGCGCCTCCCGCCACACCGACTCGAACAGCCCGGCCAGCAGTTCCAGCAGCCCGCCGGCGTGCACCACCAGCGCGGCCGGCTCCGCCGTGCGCGAGGTCAGCGGCACCATCGCGAGCGCACGGTCGGCGATCACCAGCTTCGTCGGCACCCGGTCCACCGCCCGCACCCGCTCGTCCCGGGCGAGCGCGGCCGTCAACTCGGTCATTCCGTGCGGCAGTTCCAGCACCGCGCGCTCCACCACCACCCGGTAGCGCACCCCCCGCCCGGCCGCCTGTGCCTCCGCCTCGTTCTCCAGCCCGGACACGACCACCGGATTGCCGGTCACCAGAGCGCACACCTCCTCGGCCGCCCCCAGCTGCAGCTGCAGAAAGCGCTGGGCCACCGCCGAGGCACCGGTCACCACCTCCACCAGGTCGTGCACCGCGGGCTCGGCCGCCGTCGCCCGGTACTCCTCCGCGAGCAGCGCCGCCGCCAGTTCCGCCTTCTCCAGCTCGTGTCGCTGCTGGGTGAGCAGCGCGCCCAGCGCCACCCCGGGCGGGGCCGCCACCCAGCGGCCCGGCCGCGCCGGGGACTGGGCGGCGAGCCCCTGCCGTTCCAGTCGGCGCAGCGTGCGCTCGGCGTCCGGCTCGGACAGCCGCAGGCGCCGCGCCAGATCGGTCACCTCGGCCGCACCCACGGACACCAGCGCCCGGTACGCCGCCTCGTGCCTGTCGTCCAGCCCGATCGCCGCCAGCATCGGCCCACGCCCCTCCCCTGGAACGGACCCGGACTCCAGGCCCGAGAACACGACGACGGGCCCGGCCTGGCGGAAACCGGCCACGGCGCAAACCCGCCGCGGAACATCATCGCCGTACCGGAGGCGAGTCTGCCAAGGTGGCAGCACCGCGGGACACGGGCCGTGCGCTCGATTCACAGCCCGGTCCCAGGAAACCAAGCCACCATCCGGCCATCCGACCGGTGCCCTGTCATGACCGGTCGTCAGGTTCGTGGCCCGGGCCCGGACGTGTGCGAGCCACGCGAAGGGGATCCGGGGCCGGGCCACTTGGGACGTCGTCGGGCGGTCCTCCCCTGGGGGGTGGGGCCGCCCCGCGGCCATCCGTCCCCTCCCGTACGGCTGTTCACTCCCTCACCCGACACGCTCTTCGACACGGCCGGGTGCGCCGGATTTTCCCGATGCTCCGTTTTCATGCGGCCCGTGCGGTGGACAATTAGGGGCATGAGCCAGCAGGGGGGAAGGCCCGCCCGTCCTGAGGACGAGTGGTGGGGACAGCTGTACGACGACTCCACCGAGGACACGGGCCCCACGTCCGCGCCCGATTCCCTGGACGACCGCTTCGCCTCCGCGAAACACACGGTGACGGGCCGGCCGGTCCCGGCACCGGCGAGTGACCGGGCGCGGGGCAGCCGGGACGGCGATGGCGGCGCGCGGAGAGCCGACACGGGCTCGGCACGGGGGAGCGGGGCCGTCCTCGGTGCCGGAGGCGCCGGCGGAACGGAGTGGCGGGGCGCCGCGGTGCCGACGCAACGCGCGGCACAGGACCCGCCCTCCGCGCCGCCGGTCCTCTCGCCGCCGGTGACGCCGGCCGCTCAGCCTCCGGCTCCCGACGGGGCGCCCGGCACGCCGCCTGGGCCACGGTCCCCCTGGGAGCCCCCGTCGTCCCTTCCCTCGGCCGACAGGCCCCCCGAACCGTCCACGACACCGCCGGAATCCACCGCCCCGCCCTCGCCCGCCGGTCCCTCTTCGCCCACCCCACCCACCGGACCACCCACCAGCGGCCCCCCACAGGATCCGCCCACACCCGCCTCACCCCGCCGACTGCAGGACCCGCCCGCGCCCGGCTCGCCCGGACGGCGGGAGGACCCACCCGCCCCTGCCTTCTCCCGTCCGCCGCTGGGCCCCTCCGCGTCGGCCTCCCCCGGGGAGCCGCAGGACTCTCCCGGGCCGGAGACGTCGCCGGTGGCGGTCCCCGACCCGCGCGACCTGCCCGCACCCGCCACCGCCGGCTCAGCTCCGGCCCCCGCGCCCTCCGTGTCCCCCTCACCCCCGCCCCCCTCCGCCGTCGACTACGTCGGTTCCGGTCCGCCCACCTATGACCCGGAGCCGACCGCGCTCCCGGCCGCCGATCCGGACGGGCTGGGGGAGTTGGTCGCGGACACGGTGCTGGACGGGGCCCGGTACGGTGCGTGCACGCTGCGGGCGGTGTCGATGCGCGGGGACTCGGCGCGGTACCGGGGCGAGCCGCGCAGGGACTCACTGCTCACCGCCCGGTTCGGGACGGGGCGACAGGCGCTGGTGCTCGTCGCGATGGCGACCGGAGCGCGGGGCGCCCCGGGCGCGCACCTGGCGGCGGCGGAGGCGTGCCGGTGGATCGGGCGGGCCGTGGGCCGCAGTCATCACCGGCTCGTGGAGGACATCCGGGCGGCCCGGCGCGGCGACCTGAAGTCGGGGCTGCACCGGCTGACCGACCGCAGCCTCGGCAAGCTCCGCGCGAGCGCCGTCGAACAGGGCGTCGACCCGGAGGAGTTCACGGCGAGCCTGCGCTGTCTGCTGCTGCCCGCCGACCCCGACTGCCGTACGCGCGTGTTCTTCGGCGTCGGCGACGGCGGCCTGTTCCGGCTGCGGGACGGCGCGTGGCAGGACATCGAGCCGAAGGTCACACCCGAGGACGCCACCGGCGCGCCCGTGGTCGGCTTCGGCTCGCCCCCGGCCCAGACCGCCGAGGGCGACCGGCTCACCATGGACTTCGGCATCCCGACCCCGCCGAGCCCCTACGAGCCGGCCCCGGAGCCGCCCCGCGAGCCGTTCCGGTTCCGCACCTCGGTAGCCCGCCCGGGTGATGCCCTGGTGATGTGCACCGCCGGCCTGGCCGATCCGCTGCGCGGCGAGGCCGCCCTCTGCGCCTACCTGGCCCGCCGCTGGTCCGGCCGTACCCCGCCCGGGCTCGCCGCGTTCCTCGCCGACGCCCAGGTGCGGGTGAAGGGCTACGCCGACGACCGTACGGCGGCGGCCGTGTGGGAGGCGTAACCGTTTCCCCTGTGCATCCATGGGTGCATGGCCAAACAGAACGTAGCCGAGCAGTTCGTCGACATCCTCGTCCGCGCCGGTGTGCGCCGCCTCTACGGCGTGGTCGGGGACAGCCTCAACCCGGTGGTGGACGCGGTCCGCCGCAACGCCGCCATCGACTGGATCCACGTGCGCCACGAGGAGACCGCCGCCTTCGCGGCCGGCGCCGAGGCGCAGATCACCGGCAAGCTGGCGGCCTGCGCCGGCTCCTGCGGTCCGGGCAACCTGCACCTGATCAACGGCCTGTACGACGCGCACCGCTCCATGGCCCCGGTGCTCGCGCTGGCCTCGCACATCCCGTCGAGCGAGATCGGCCTCGGCTACTTCCAGGAGACCCACCCCGACCGGCTCTTCCAGGAGTGCAGCCACTACAGCGAGCTGATCTCCAGCCCGAAGCAGATGCCCCGGCTGCTGCAGACCGCCATCCAGCACGCGGTCGGGCAGAGCGGTGTCAGCGTGGTCGCGCTGCCCGGTGACATCGCCGCCCAGCCTGCCCCGGAGAAGGCCGCGCAGAGCGCCCTGGTCACCTCCCGGCCGACGGTCCGGCCCGGCGACGCCGAGATCGACGCGCTCGTCGGGATGATCGACGCGGCGGACCGGGTAACCCTTTTCTGCGGCAGCGGCACGGCGGGCGCGCACGCGGAGGTCATGGAGTTCGCCGGGAAGATCAAGTCTCCGGTGGGGCACGCGCTGCGCGGCAAGGAATTCATCCAGTACGACAACCCCTACGACGTCGGCATGAGCGGACTGCTCGGCTACGGCGCCGCCTACGAGGCCACCCACGAGTGCGACCTGCTGATCCTGCTCGGCACCGACTTCCCCTACAACGCCTTCCTCCCCGACGACGTGCGGATCGCCCAGGTCGACGTGCGGCCCGAGGTGCTCGGCCGCCGCTCCCGCCTCGACCTCGCCGTGTGGGGCGACGTACGCGAGACCCTGCGCTGTCTCACCCCGCGGGTGAAGGAGAAGACCAGCCGGCGCTTCCTCGACCGGATGCTGAAGAAACACGCCGACGCGCTCGAGGGCGTGGTCAAGGCGTACACCCGCAAGGTCGACAAGCACGTCCCGATCCACCCCGAGTACGTGGCCGCCGTCCTGGACGAAGTCGCCGACGACGACGCGGTGTTCACCGTCGACACCGGCATGTGCAACGTATGGGCCGCGCGGTACGTCTCGCCCAACGGACGGCGCAGGATCATCGGTTCCTTCTCGCACGGGTCGATGGCGAACGCGCTGCCCATGGCGATCGGCGCCCAGTTCACCGACCGGCGCCGGCAGGTGGTGTCGATGTCCGGCGACGGCGGGTTCACCATGCTGATGGGTGACTTCCTGACGCTCGTGCAGTACGACCTGCCCGTCAAGGTCGTGCTGTTCAACAACTCCTCCCTCGGCATGGTCGAGCTGGAGATGCTGGTCTCCGGGCTGCCCTCCTACGGCACCGCCAACACCAACCCCGACTTCGCCGCCGTCGCCCGCGCCTGTGGGGTCCATGGGATCCGCGTGGAGAAGCCCAAGCAGCTCGCCGGCGCGCTCAAGGACGCCTTCAAGCACAAGGGACCGGCCCTGGTGGACGTCGTCACCGACCCCAACGCCCTGTCCATCCCGCCGAAGATCAGCGCCGAGATGGTCACCGGCTTCGCGCTGTCCGCCTCCAGGATCGTGCTGGACGGCGGCGTCGGCCGCATGCTCCAGATGGCCCGCTCCAACCTCCGCAACGTGCCGCGCCCTTGAGGAAACCCGCGTCCGGGGAGCGGATTTCGGCCAGTTTCACGGCGTGTGACGGCGTGCCGACGGCCGGTGCCGCGTGCATCTGCCCTGCCGTCCCGGGGCATCCGTGGCGCCCAGGGCCCCGCGGGGAGCCGGCCGGCCGGGTGCGGCACGGTCCGGTGGCCGGCCCGGACGCCGTACGGCCGTGGCCGAACCGCCGGTCTTCGGGCGTGCGTGATGACTGCCTGTGTGCGTGCTGGGCAAGCATCCCCCGTGAACGTGTTCGACCAGGAGGGGCAGGGTCCAGCGGCGTGCGGGCGGGGGTCATGAAGAGGCAGGCACGAGGGGGCGGTCCCGCGGTCGTCGGGGGCTCCTCGGCGACGACGGGGGAGACGGCGGGGGAAGAGCCCGGCACCATCACGGAACACGCGCACCGGCTCCGGCGCAGGCTGGGGCGGGCGGATCTCAGGGCGGTGCCCGAGGCTCGCCGGGAGCTGCGCGAACTGCTGCGGCACTGGGGCAAGCCGGGCCGCTCGGAGATCGCCGAACTGCTCACCAGCGAACTGGTCACCAACGCGCTCGTCCACACCGACGACGACGCGGTCCTCACGGCGGTCGTGGAGCCGGGCGGACTGCGCGTGGAGGTTCGGGACTTCCTGGCCCGCAGACCCGAGCTGAGAGGCCCGGACTGGGACGACGACACCCATGGGCGGGGCCTGGTGCTGGTGCAGTCCCTCGCGGACGCCTGGGGCGTGCGGCCGCACGGGGTGGGCAAGTCGGTGTGGTTCGAACTGGGCGCCGAGGCCGCGTGACGCTCCGCGGGGGCGGGGGCGGGGGCGTCGGGTGCGGGTGCGTGGTGACTGTCCACAGCTGCGTCGGTCTGCTCGCGGCTGGAGCCGCTGGTCGCCGAAAACGGCCGGGGCGTGACCCGCCTGGTCACGCCCCGGCACGTCGTGAGCGGCGGTCCTAGCCGAACTGCTGTTCCAGGTCCTTCAGCTTGCGCTCCAGGGAGTCCAGGCGCGGCAGGGCCATGGTGTCGTCCTCGGCGGTGAGGTCGACGGTCACCTGCTCAGCGGACCCGCTGCGGACGGGCTGCAGGGAGGGTCGGGCGCGTACGGGCAGCTGTTCCGCGGTCGATATGGCAGGCTCCGCGGTCGCCTGGGCGGGGCCGCGTTCCACGGCCTGCACCTCCACCTCGACCTGCCGTCCGCCCCGGCTGACGAAGCCGCGGTGGCCCCGGCTGATGGCCTTCAGCTGGGCGCGCTCGATGCGCTGCTGCTCGCGCCGGCGCTGCCGGGCCTGCTCCTTCTGCCGGTTGTCCTCGCGGACCTCCTCGACCGCCTCGTCCAGGCTCCGCACGCCTTCCAGGAGCATCAGCGACCAGGCCCGGTAGGTCTCGCGGGGGGCGCGCAGCCAGCGCACGATGCGGATCTGCGGCAGTGGCCGCGGCACCAGGCCCTGCTCGCGCAGCGCGGCCCGACGGGTCTGCTTCAGCGCCCGGTCGAACAGGACGGCCGCCGACAGCGACATACCGGAGAAGAACTGCGGCGCTCCCGCGTGACCCGCGCCCCGGGGCGCGTGCACCCAGTTGAACCAGGCCGCCGCCGCGGCGAACAGCCACACGAGGATCCGGGAGCCGAGGGCCGCGTCACCGTGGCTGGCCTCGCGCACCGCGAGGACGGAGCAGAACATCGCCGCGCCGTCCAGGCCGAACGGCACGAGGTACTGCCAGCCGTCGGTCAGCCCGAGGTTCTGTTCGCCGAAGCCGACGAGGCCGTGGAAGGAGAGGGCGGCGGCGACCGCCGCACAGCAGAACAGGAGCACGTAGGAGGCGGTGCCGTAGATGGCCTCCTTGCGTCTGCGGCGCTCCTCGCTGCGCTCCCACGAGTCGTCCGCGCTCGCGTTCTCCCCGGAGGAGCGCTTGCCGCGCGCGAGCACCGCCACCGCCGCCAGCATTCCCAGGAGCAGTACGCCGCCCGGAAGCAGCCAGTTCAGCGATATGTCGGTCAGTCTCATCAGGGGTCCCTTGCATTGGGATAGGGCGTAACGCCCGCCATAGTGGCCCACTCCCGACGGCCCTCAGGGGGTTTCGGGGCAAGAGGCCGCCAAGGAAGTGCAAGGGGATGCCCAGGACGGCGTTCTGCTCGAACTGCCGCTTGAGGGGCGGGAGTTGAGTTCGAATAAGACTACCTGTACCGGTGGTTCCACGGAAAGTTCCCGTGGTCCGTGAGGAAGCTGTGAACGGGGATGATCGTAGTGGACGCGAAGCCGCGCTCGGTCCTGGTCAAATGAGGTAAACCTACCCTTATATGATCTTCGGGGAATTTGCACGGCCGACTCCGGCGCCTATGGTGCTTGACGGACCAGTGACAACCCACCGTTAATGACCCAAGTGCCGACAAGCCGCCAGGAGGGACCCGTGAAGCAGAGCACGCAGGGCTCCGTCGGCGCCCGGGTGCCCGCGCAGCCGCGCGCCGCGGACGTCCCCGACGGCTTCCGCGAGCGGGACACCGCCGTGCCCGCCGCGCGGGGCGAGCACACGCACAGTGAGCGGCCGATTCCCGAGCCGCGGCCGGCCGTGCAGCGCTCCTCGGTGCGCGGGCAGATTCTGGACGCGCTGCGCACGGCGCTGGTGACCGGCGAGCTGAAGCCGGGCGAGGTCTACTCGGCGCCGGTGCTCGGTGAGCGGTTCGGTGTCTCCGCCACGCCCGTGCGGGAGGCCATGCAGCAGCTCGCCCTGGAGGGCGCCGTCGAGGTCGTGCCCAACCGTGGGTTCCGGGTGGTCGAGCGGGGGGCGCGGGAACTGGCCGAGCTGGCGGAGGTGCGGGCGCTCATCGAGGTGCCGGTGCTGCTGCGGCTCGCCGGGACCGTGCCGGGTGAGCGGTGGGCCGCACTGCGTCCGCTCGCGGAGGCGACGGTGCGCGCGGCGGCCGCCGGGTGCCCGGCGACGTACGCCGAGTCCGACCGCGCCTTCCACCGCGCCCTGCTCGCCCTGTCGGGCAACGAGCAGCTGGTCGCCGTCGCGGCCGATCTCCATCGCCGGTCCCAGTGGCCACCGGTCCGGCGGGGCCGGGCGTACCTGGTCGCGGACGCGGCCCAGCACATGGCTCTGCTGGACGCGTTGATCGCAGGGGACGTGGCTGTGGTGCGGAAGTTGGTGTCCGAGCACTTCGCGTCCGCGGGCTCAGCGGTCGGGTGAGCGCCGTGGGGCCGCGGGCCGTCTCCCGGGTGCGGGTCCGCCGTGGCTGGTCGCGCCCACGCGGCGGTAGCCGCATGTCCGACACAGACCCGCGCCCCCTTCGCGCCCGCACCCGGCGACAAGACCGTACCCACCCGCCCCTGCGCCGCTCCCGCCCCTAAGCCGTGGCCACACCCGGCGCCGGTGGGGACAACTGCCGTGCCAGCCACGTCGGTACGCCCCCGAGCAGCCGGAACAGCCTCCGCGCCTCCTCCCGCAACCGCGAGGCCTCCGGCTCGGACTCCGCGTCGGCCAGGGAGGCCAGCGCGGGCGCCGTACCCACCAGATAACCCAACTCCTCCCGGATCCGCAGGGATTCCGTGAACCCGTGCCGCGCCTCGGCCAACTCCCCGTCCCGCAGGGCGAGTCCGGCGAGATGCCGCCAGGTGAAGGACAGCAGCAGCGGGTCGGCGTGGGCCGCGGCTCCCGCGTGCGCCCGGCGGTATGCCGCGCGCGCCGCCTGCGGGGCCCGGGTCAGATTCTCCGCGATCAGTCCCCGGCGGAAGTCGAGCAGGGCCCGGCCGGGCGCCGCCGGCGGGATCAGCGCCGCCGCGCGCCCCAGCGCGGCCCGCGCCTCGTCCGCGCGGTCCCGGACGCCGTGCAGCGTTGCCGTGTAGGCGAGTTGGCCGCGCTCGCAGGCGGCGGCCCCCCGCTCCTCGTCGGTGTGCGCGAGCGCCTCCGCCGTCCGCAGGGCGTCCTCCGCCTCCTGCCAGCCGCGCTCGGTGTACAGACACCGTTCGACCAGCAGCGCCGCCCGCTGCAGCGCCGCGGCGGCGGTGTCCCGTGGCAGCAGGGCCGCCGCGTCCGCCCAGCAGGCCCGCGAGCGCAACCGCCATACCGCGGTCTGGAGCGGATCGTCACCGGCGGTCGTTCCGTTACCAGACATGGCGGGATGCGCCACGTTGCCCTCCCCGAGCACGCCATCGAGCTGTTGAGTGGTGGCGGCATTCCAGCACCAATCGGCGGGCCGGGCCAAGAGGGTGGGTGAAAGATTTCACAAAGTCGTGGGGCGCGCGCGTGACCGGGTCCGGCCGCCGCACGCCCCGCCGACCTCAGCTCATGCGCAGGGCGAGGAAGAAGTCGAGCTTGTCCTCCAGGCGCGAGAGGTCCCGTCCCGTCAACTGCTCGATCCGGCCGACCCGGTAGCGCAGCGTGTTGACGTGCAGGTGGAGCCGGGTGGCGCAGCGGGTCCAGGAGCCGTCGCAGTCCAGGAACGCCTCCAGCGTCGGGATCAGCTCGGCCCGGTGACGGCGGTCGTAGTCCGTCAGCGGGTCCAGCAGGCGTGCGGTGAAGGCGCGGCGGACGTCGTCCGGGACGAAGGGCAGGAGCAGGACGTGCGAGGCCAGCTCCTGGTGTCCCGCCGCGCAGACCCGGCCCGGGCGGGCGGCCGCCACGCGGCGGGCGTGCCGCGCCTCCTCCAGGGCGCCGCGCAGCCCCTCCGCGGAGTGCACGGCCGCGCTGACGCCGAGGGTGAGGCGGCCGTCGTCGTTCAGGCCCGCCGACAGCGTCTCCCGCACGGACTGCAGCAGGGAGTCGGCCAGCAGGCCGGTCTCCGAGCCGTCGTGCTCGGCGGTGACCGCCGGGAGCGGCACCAGGGCGATCGCCTCGTCGCCGGTGTGCGCGACGGCGATCCGGTCGGACGGCTCTGGGCCGGTCGCCGCCGGGTCGACCAGCACCTCCTCCAGCAGCGACTGCGCGACGGGGCCGCCCTCGACCTCGCCGTCCTCCCACTCCACGCGGGCGACCACCACCTGCCAGTGCGGGGCCGCCCCCAGCCCGGGCAGCAGCACCGGGGCGGCCACCCTCAGGCGGGCCGCGATCTCGGCCGGCGCGGCGCCCGTCTGGACCAGCTCCAGCACCTCCTGGGCGAGCCGGCGCCGCACCGTGCGGGCCGCGTCCCGGCGGTCCCGCTCGACCGCGATCAGCTGGGTGACGCCCTGCAGCAGGTCCAGGCGCTCCTCGGGCCAGTCGCCCGCGTCCGCCTCGACGGCCAGCAGCCAGTCCGACAGCACCGTCTCGCGCACATCGCGGGAGGCCTGCGGGGAGCGGCCGGAGGAGCGGATCGGGAACAGCGAGTACGTCGTACCGCCGAGCAGGACGCGGTGCGGGCCGCGGCGGCCGGTGCGGGTGGCGGCCAGGTGCTCGGCGGCGAGCCTCGCGCAGGTCTCGGCGGGCAGCGCCGGGCCGCCGACCTTGGAACCGGCGATCAGCCGGCCGGTCGGCGCGAGCACCCAGGCGCGCAGGTCCAGGTCGGTGCCGAGCAGGTCCAGGACCACGTCCGGGCCGCCGCCCGCCGGGCCCGAGGTCATCATCCGCCGGTGCCGGTCGACCACGGCCGCCAGGTCTCCGGCGCGCTCGCCGGAGACCTGCCGGACGACGTATTCGGTGATGGTGGCGAAGGCCACCGACTCGTGCACCGCGAAGAGCGGCAGCCGGTGCCTGGCGCAGGCCAGGACCAGGTCGTCCGGAATGTCGCCCAGCTCCGCCTCGCCGGCCGCGAGGGCCGCCACCCCGGCCTGCACCAGGATCCGTACGAACGGTTCGGAGTCGGCGGCGTCCCGGCGCCAGGCGAGGCCGGTCAGCACCAGTTCGCCCCCGGAGAGATAGCGGCTCGGGTCGCGCAGGTCGGTGGTCATGACCCCGCGCACCGAACGGTCCAGCTCGTCCTCGCCGCCGAGCAGCCGCAGGCCCAGCGCATCGGTGTCCAGAAGTGCGCGCAGCCGCATCTCGTCGCCGCCGTTCTTTGTCTCGAAACCTACGATGGATCTTGGAGGGTGACGGTCGAGTCACCCGGAACCGGACGCACAGGGGCGCTCCGGGGTGTCTCCGTGCCGTTTCCTGCGTTTCTCCAGGAAATCGGAGGGGTTACCGATGACCTCCGTTCATACGAATCTACAAGATGCCCGGCGTGGCCAGCCAACTCCTTCATGGTTTCGGTGACTGACCCGCCGGGGCGCGGGGCGGTGTACTGAGTCCACTGCGCGTTAACAGGACGTGAACGAGCCGCGGCCGCCGCACACGGATTGGCTCAATCTGTACGACCCATTGAGACGAAGAAGAGAGCCGGTCATGGACTTCCTTCGCCCCGCCAGCTGGGGGGAGGCGCTCGCCGCCAAGGCCGAGCACCCTACCGCTGTGCCGATCGCGGGTGGCACCGATGTGATGGTCGAGATCAACTTCGACCACCGCCGGCCCGAGTACCTGCTCGATCTCAACCGCATCGGTGACCTCTACGAGTGGGAGGTCGGCGAGGAGACCGTACGGCTGGGCGCCTCCGTGCCCTACACCAGGATCATGGAGAACCTCCGTGCCGAGCTGCCGGGCCTCGCGCTCGCCTCGCACACGGTAGCCTCCCCGCAGATCCGCAACCGCGGCGGCGTCGGCGGCAACCTCGGCACGGCCTCGCCCGCCGGCGACGCCCACCCCGCGCTGCTCGCGGCGGGCGCCGAGGTCGAGGTGGAGTCCGCGGCCCGCGGCACCCGGCTGATCCCGATCGACGCGTTCTACACCGGCGTCAAGCGCAACGCCCTGCAGCCCGACGAGCTGATCCGCGCCGTGCACATCAGGAAGGCGGACGGCCCGCAGCAGTACTCGAAGGTCGGCACCCGCAACGCCATGGTCATCGCCGTGTGCGCCTTCGGCCTCGCCCTGCACCCCGGGACCCGTACGGTCCGGACCGGCATCGGCTCCGCCGCGCCCACGCCCGTGCGGGCCAAGGCGGCCGAGGAGTTCCTGAACGCGGCCCTGGAGGAGGGCGGCTTCTGGGACAACGGAAAGATCATCACCCCGTCGGTCGCGAAGCAGTTCGCCGACCTGTGCTCGGCCGCCTGCAACCCGATCGACGACGTCCGGGGCACCGCGAGCTACCGCCGTCACGCGGTCGGTGTGATGGCCCGCCGGACGCTCACCTGGACCTGGGAGTCGTACCGCGGCAACCACCGCACCACCGAGGGAGCTGCGTAATGCGCGTCAACTTCACCGTCAACGGACGGCCGCAGGAGGCCGACGACGTCTGGGAGGGCGAGTCCCTCCTCTACGTCCTGCGCGAGCGCCTCGGCCTGCCGGGCTCGAAGAACGCCTGTGAGCAGGGTGAGTGCGGCTCCTGCACCGTGCGCCTGGACGGCGTGCCGGTCTGTTCCTGCCTGGTCGCGGCCGGTCAGGTCGAGGGCCGCGACGTCGTGACCGTCGAGGGCCTGGCGGACTACGCCAAGCAGCGCGCCGAGGGCGGCTGCGCGTCCGGCGCCTGCGGTACGACCCTGCAGGACTCCCAGCGGTGGAAGGCGAAGGGCACCGACTCGCAGACCGGCGAGGGCACCGAACTCTCCCCGATCCAGCAGGCGTTCATCGACGCCGGCGCCGTCCAGTGCGGCTTCTGCACCCCGGGTCTGCTCGTCGCCTCCGACGAACTCCTGGAGCGCAACCCGAACCCGACCGACGCCGACATCCGCGAGGCGCTGTCGGGCAACCTGTGCCGCTGCACGGGCTACGAGAAGATCATGGACGCGGTCCGCCTGGCGGCCGCTCGCCAGTCCGAGGAGGTCTGACGATGCCGTCCCCCACTCTCGGCTCCGCTCGAGCGGGAGGTGCCCCCACCGGCGCCCCTACGAAGATCACGCAGGGTTCGCAGACCAAGGGCGGCATCGGCGAGTCCACGCTCCGTCCCGACGGCACCCTCAAGGTCACCGGCGAGTTCGCGTACTCGTCCGACATGTGGCACGAGGACATGCTCTGGGGCCAGATCCTGCGCTCCACCGTCGCGCACGCCGAGATCGTCTCGATCGACACCGCCGAGGCCCTCGCCACGCCGGGTGTGTACGCGGTCCTGACGTACGACGACCTGCCCACCGAGGTGAAGAACTACGGCCTGGAGATCCAGGACACCCCGGTCCTCGCGCACGGCAAGGTACGCCACCACGGCGAGCCGGTCGCGCTCGTCGCCGCCGACCACCCGGAGACGGCCCGCCGCGCAGCCGCCAAGATCAAGGTCGAGTACCGCGAGCTCCCGGTGATCACCGACGAGAAGTCGGCGCTGGCCCCGGACGCGATCCTCGTCCACGAAAACCGCGACGACCACCACATCGGGCACGTCCCGCACCCGAACATCGTCCACCGCCAGCCGATCATCCGCGGCGACGCGGAGGAGGCCGCCAGGCGCGCGGACGTCATCGTCAGGGGCGAGTACACCTTCGGCATGCAGGACCAGGCCTTCCTCGGCCCCGAGTCCGGCCTCGCCGTACCGGAGGAGGACGGCGGGGTCCACCTCTACATCGCCACCCAGTGGCTCCACTCCGACCTGCGCCAGATCGCGCCCGTCCTCGGCCTGCCCGAGGAGAAGGTGCGGATGACGCTGGCCGGCGTCGGCGGCGCGTTCGGCGGCCGCGAGGACCTGTCGATGCAGATCCACGCCTGCCTGCTCGCCCTGCGCACCGGCAAGCCCGTCAAGATCGTCTACAACCGGTTCGAGTCCTTCTTCGGGCACGTCCACCGCCACCCGGCCAAGCTCTACTACGAGCACGGCGCCACGCGCGACGGCAAGTTGACCCACATGAAGTGCCGGATCGTCCTGGACGGCGGCGCCTACGCCTCCGCCTCCCCGGCGGTCGTCGGCAACGCCTCCTCGCTGAGCGTCGGCCCGTACGTCGTCGACGACGTCGACATCGAGGCCGTCGCCCTCTACACCAACAACCCGCCCTGCGGTGCCATGCGCGGCTTCGGCGCGGTCCAGGCGTGCTTCGCCTACGAGGCGCAGATGGACAAGCTGGCGAAGAAGCTGGGCATGGACCCGGTGGAGTTCCGGCAGCTGAACGCGATGGAGCAGGGCACCGTCATGCCGACGGGCCAGCCCGTCGACTCGCCCGCCCCGGTCGCCGAACTGCTGCGCCGCGTCAAGGCGATGCCGCTGCCGCCGGAGCGCCAGTGGGAGTCCAGCGAGGGCGCCGACGTACGGCAGCTGCCCGGCGGTCTGTCCAACACCACGCACGGCGAGGGCGTCGTACGCGGCATCGGTTACGCGGTCGGCATCAAGAACGTCGGCTTCTCCGAGGGCTTCGACGACTACTCCACCGCCAGGGTGCGCATGGAGGTCGTGGGCGGTACGCCGGTCGCGACCGTGCACACCGCGATGGCGGAGGTCGGCCAGGGCGGTGTCACCGTCCACGCGCAGATCGCCCGCACCGAGCTCGGTGTCACCCAGGTGACCATCCACCCCGCCGACACCCAGGTCGGCTCCGCCGGCTCGACCTCGGCCTCCCGGCAGACGTACGTCACCGGCGGCGCCGTGAAGAACGCCTGCGAGCTCGTCCGCGAGAAGGTCCTGGAGATCGGGCGCCGCAAGTTCGGCTCCTACCACCCGGCCTGGGCGACCGCCGAACTCCTGCTGGAGGCCGGCAAGGTCGTCACCGACGGCGGCGAGGTCCTCGCCGACCTGGCCGACGTCCTCGAGGGCGAGGTCGTGGAGGTCGAGGAGGAGTGGCGGCACCGGCCGACCGAGGCCTTCGACCTGCGCACCGGCCAGGGCAACGGACACGTCCAGTACTCCTTCGCCGCGCACCGCGCGGTGGTCGAGGTCGACACCGAGCTCGGCCTGGTCAAGGTCATCGAGCTGGCCTGCGCCCAGGACGTCGGCAAGGCGCTCAACCCGCTCTCCGTCATCGGCCAGATCCAGGGCGGTACGACCCAGGGACTGGGCGTGGCGGTGATGGAGGAGATCATCGTCGACCCGAAGACCGCCAAGGTCAGGAACCCGTCCTTCACGGACTACCTGATCCCCACGATCCTCGACACGCCGACCATCCCGGTCGACGTGCTCGAACTCGCCGACGAGCACGCCCCGTACGGGCTGCGCGGCATCGGCGAGGCCCCGACCCTGTCGTCCACCCCGGCCGTCCTCGCGGCGATCCGGAACGCGACCGGGCTGGAGCTCAACCGCACTCCGGTGCGGCCCGAGCACCTCACGGGAACCGCGTAACACCGGAAAAAAGCTCTCCGGGCGGCGCAGGGAACGTCACACACTCCGCCGCGTCGCCCGGAGGAACCCCCTTTGAGTTCCGCACCGCTCGCGGTCCTTGAAGTACCAGGAAATTCGTTCGTCTCGGGCCGTCCCCCGGGTCGTCCATTCCCAAATCCCGTGACCGTCGAAGCGGTTGCACGGGTGCCCCTGTGAACCTTGGGAGATGGCACCATGACCCAGCAGTCAGTGGAGCCCACGACCACCGCCGAAGACGCGGGCGCGGGTTCGCGTCCGCCGGCCGGCAGGTCGTGGCTCGACCGGTACTTCCACATATCCGAAAGAGGATCCACCATCGCGACCGAGGTCCGCGGTGGCGTCACCACCTTCATGGCGATGGCGTACATCCTCCTGCTCAACCCGGTGATCCTCAGTGGCGCGGACAAGTCCGGCGACTCCCTGAGCCAGAAGGCGCTCATCACGGCCACCGCGCTCGGCGCGGCGTTCACCACCCTCCTCATGGGCTGGGTCGGCAAGGTGCCGCTCGCCATGGCCGCCGGACTGTCCGTCTCCGGTGTGCTGGCCGGTCTGGTCATGGGCACCAAGGACCTGACGTGGGCCCAGGGCCTGGCGATGTGCGTCGCCTACGGCGTCGTGATCATGCTGTTGGTGGTCACCGGCCTCCGCGAGATGATCATGAACGCGATCCCGCTGCCGCTCAAGCACGGCATCACGATCGGCATCGGTCTGTTCATCGCCTTCATCGGCCTGGTCAAGGCCGGGTTCGTGCACGCGGGTACGGCGACCCCGGTCACCCTGGGCAACGGGGGCGAGCTCGTCGGCTGGCCCGTCCTGCTCTTCGCGGTCACGCTCCTGCTGATCTTCGCGCTCCAGTCCCGGAACGTCCCCGGCGCCATCCTCATCGGCATCGTCACCGGCACCG
The DNA here is from genome assembly GCF_006715785.1 of Streptomyces puniciscabiei. Lineage (NCBI taxonomy): Bacteria > Bacillati > Actinomycetota > Actinomycetes > Kitasatosporales > Streptomycetaceae > Streptomyces > Streptomyces puniciscabiei. The sequence goes on along the minus strand of NZ_VFNX01000001.1, from coordinate 689,486 downwards.
TTCTCGCGATGATCGTCAACGCGGCCGGCCTCGTGGACGACAAGTCCTGGGCCAACGGCGAAGGCCCCGCGCTGCACGGCAGTGCCGTGTCGATGCCGGACTTCTCGCTCATCGGCAAGGTGTCCTTCGGCGGCCTCGGCGACGTCGGCTACATGACGGTCACCTTCATCGTCTTCACCCTGGTGCTCGCCGGCTTCTTCGACGCGATGGCCACCATCATCGGCATCGGCACCGAGGCCGAACTCGCCGACCACCAGGGGCGGATGCCGGGCCTGTCCAAGGCGCTGTTCATCGACGGTGCCGGCGGCGCCATCGGCGGCGCGGTGGGCGGCTCCGGGCAGACCGTGTTCGTCGAGTCCGCCACCGGCGTCGGCGAGGGCGCCCGCACCGGCCTGGCCTCGGTGGTCACCGGTGGCTTCTTCGCCCTGTGCCTGTTCTTCACGCCGATCACGGCGATCGTGCCGCGCGAGGTGGCCTCGGCCGCCCTCGTCACCATCGGCGCGATGATGATGATGAACGCCCGGCACGTGGACTGGGGGGACCGCTCCGTGGCGATCCCGGTCTTCCTGACCGTCGTGATCATGCCGTTCACGTACTCGATCACCCCCGGTGTCGCCGCCGGTGTGATCTCCTACGTCGTCATCAAGCTCGCCCAGGGCAAGTGGCGGGAGATCGGTCCCTTCATGTGGGGGCTGACGCTGCTCTTCCTCGTCTACTTCTCCCTGCATCCGATCCGGGCCCTGCTGGGCGTGCACTAGCCGGGTCGACGCCCTTCCCGCGCAACCGCGTTAGGAGACCGACAGATGCTGGACATCGCCGAAGAGCTGTATCGGTGGGTCGAGCAGGGCCGTGACTTCGCCGTCGCCACCGTGGTGGCCGTCGGCGGCAGCGCCCCGCGCCTGCCCGGCGCCGCCCTCGCGGTGGACGCCGAGGGCACGGCCGTCGGCTCGGTCTCCGGCGGGTGCGTGGAGGGTGCCGTGTACGAGCTGTGCCGACAGGCGCTCGAGGACGGGGAGACCGTGCTCGAACGCTTCGGCTACAGCGACGAGGATGCCTTCGCCGTCGGCCTGACCTGTGGCGGCGTCATCGACATCCTCGTCACACCGGTCCGGGCGGACGGTCCCGCCCGGCCGGTGCTCGCGGCCGCGCTGGCCGCCGCCGCCCGTGGGGAGGCGGCGGCGGTCGCGCGGATCGTGGCGGGCCCGGCCGGGTTGCGGGGCCGCGCCCTCCTCGTCCGGCCCGACGGCTCCTGCGAGGGCGGCTTCGGCGGTCACCCCGAGCTGGACCGCACGGTCGCCGCCGAGGCCGGCGCCTTCCTGGAGGCGGGCCGCACCGGCACCCTGGAGATCGGCGAACGGGGCTCGCGCTGCGGCGCCCCGCTCACCGTCCTGGTCGAGTCCTCGGTCCCCGCACCCCGGATGATCGTCTTCGGCGCGATCGACTTCGCCGCCGCGCTGGTCCGCGTCGGCAAGTTCCTCGGCTACCACGTCACCGTGTGCGACGCCCGTCCGGTGTTCGCCACGAAGGCCCGCTTCCCGGAGGCGGACGAGATCGTGGTCGAGTGGCCCCACACGTACCTGGAGCGCACGGAGACCGACGGCCGTACGGTCCTGTGCGTCCTCACCCACGACGCCAAGTTCGACGTGCCCCTGCTCAAGCTGGCCCTGCGCCTGCCGGTCGCCTACGTCGGCGCGATGGGCTCCCGCCGCACCCACCTCGACCGCAACGAGCGCCTGCGCGAAGTCGGCGTCACCGAACTGGAACTGGCCCGCCTGCGCTCCCCGATCGGCCTCGACCTCGGCGCCCGCACGCCGGAGGAGACGGCCCTGTCCATCGGCGCGGAGATCGTCGCCAACCGGCGTGGTGGCAGCGGGGTCTCACTCACCGGTGCGCACACTCCCATCCACCGTGAGCCGTCCTCCGTGCGGGCCGGGTGGATCGGGTCGGTGGCCTGAGGCAGGCCCCGGTTCACGCGCGCCTGAGCATCCGGTTCACCGCTCGGCCGAACATCGCGCGCGCCGTGCTCCTCAGTACGCCGTCGAAGGCACGCGGCAGGAAGCGCACCCGCAGTTCCTCCCGCCACACCACACGGCTGCGGCCCCCGGGTCCCGGCAGGACCTCGATCTCCGCCCAGCCCAGCACCGTCCGGCCGCGCTTTTCCAGGCGGCACCGTCCGCCCTCGCCGTCGGCGGGTGGGTGCCAGACGGTGACCTCCATGACGTCGTCGAAGGCCAGCGGGCCGACGCCCGAGCGGGCCACGAAGCGCGTGCCCACGCCCGTGGGCCCGGCCGTGAGCACCCTGATCCGGGTGAGCGGGACCGCGTCGGCGTGGCGGGGCCACTCGGTGAGCCGGCGCCACGCCTCGTCGAGGGGGAGCGGGGCCGTACGGGCGAAGGAGAAGATCGGCACGGCACGATCGTAGGCAATGCGCGCCGGTCAGCGGGACGTTCGCGGTCAGGGCCGGTAGACCTTGCCCGGTTCCGCCTTGCCGGGCGCCAGCAGCTGAGGCACCGTCACGAAGACGTACCCGCGCGCTTTCAGCGCGTCGATGATGCCCGGTACGGCGGGCACGGTGCCCGGGTAGATGTCGTGCAGCAGGATGATCCCGTCCCGGGACGCCTGGTCGAGGACCCGCTTGGTGATGAGCCGGGAGTCGTTGGTCGTGTAGTCCTTGGCAGTCACGCTCCACAGCACCTCCGCCAGCCCCATCTCCTTGGCGATCTTGTGCACGTCGCCGTCCGTACGGCCCTGCGGCGGGCGCATCAGCGTGGGCTTGCGCCCGGTGAGACGCTGGATCGCGTCGTCCGGCCGCCGCAGCTCCTCGCGTATCTGCGCGTCCGATATCCGGGTGAGGATCTTGTGGTCCCAGGTGTGGCTCGCGACCTCGTGCCCCTCGGCCGCCATCCGCTTGACCAGCTGCGGGTACTTCTCGATGTGGTTCTTGCCCAGGAGGAAGAAGGTGGCCGGGACCTTCTTCTGCTTGAGGATGTCGAGCAGCCGCGCCGAGTTCTCGCTGGGCCCCGCGTCGAAGGTGAGCGCGATGCACTTGGCCTCGCGGCAGTCGACGGTCCCGAACGCCGCCGGTGCTCCGTGCGTCGCCGCGGCCCGCGCGGTGCTCGGTGCGGTGGTGTCGACCTGGGCGCAGCCGGACAGGGTGAGCGCCAGGCCCACCGCGGCCGAGGCGAGCGCGGCCGGACGCAACCTCCGGGCGGCTTCGCGCATCTTCCTGGTCGCGTACGGTCTGTGTCCCGGGGTCGGGATCTGGTCGGTCGAAAGAGGCATGCGGAGACTATACACTCGGTGTATAGATCACTTGTTCGGATATCGCGCGTGGGTCCGGCCGGTAGCACCATGGAAGGAGAGGCACCGCGGAGGAGGACGGCCATGCGCTTCCGGGACCGTGGAGAAGCCGGACGGGAACTCGCCGGACTGCTGAGCGACCTGCGCGCACAGGGCGCCCTCGTCGATCCGCTCGTCCTCGCCCTGCCCCGCGGCGGCATCGCCGTCGCCGAGCCCGTCGCCCGCGCCCTCGGCGCCCAGCTCGACGTGCTCATCGTCCGCAAGATCGGCGCCCCGCACCACCAGGAGTTCGCCGTCGGCGCGCTGGTCGGCGACGACCCGCCGCTCTTCAACACCGGCTCCCTGGACCGGCTCGGCCTGACCGAGGAGTCCATGGCCCCGGTGGTGGAACGCGAGCGGCGCGAACTGCGGCGCCGTGAGGAGCGGTATCGCGGCGGCCGGCCGGCTCCGGACCCCGCGGGCCGCACGGTGATCGTCGTCGACGACGGGCTGGCCACGGGGGCGACCGCCCGGGCGGCCCTGCGGCACGTGCGGCGGCGCGGGCCCGCACAGCTCGTCCTGGCCGTTCCCGTCGGGGCGCCGGACTCCGTCGACCGGCTCTCCGGCGAGGCCGACATGGTCGTGTGCCCGCACCGGCCGGCCGGGTTCACGGCGGTGGGGCAGTGGTACGAGGACTTCGGGCAGCTGACGGATGCGGAGGTGCTGGCGGCGCTCGGCGGTGGCGGGTGAGCGCCGTTGGGGCTCTCGCCGTTGCCGGGTACGGGGCCGTCCTGGGCTGGTCGCGCAGTTCCCCGCGCCCCTTCGGGCGCTCGTAACATCCCCGTGCACACCAGTAGTACCGGGCCGGTACTCCGAGTAATCTCGGGGCCATGACGCGCACGGGGGAGCGAGCCGTCAAGTCGTGGGCGCAGACGCCGTCCTGGATCGCGCGCATCGAGGCGCCGGACGGGCAGGTGCTCGGTGCCGGGGTGCTGCTCGCCCCCGACCGGGTGCTCACCGCCGGCCATGTCGTCGGACCCGGACGCCACTACACCGTGCGACTGGTCGGCTTACCCGAACTCGGCGCCGTGCCCGCGACCGTGCGCGAGGACGAGCACGTGCCGCAGCGAGTGGACCGCTGGGGCGACCGCAGCGGGGACCTCGCCCTGCTGCGGCTGGCCGTGCCCCTGCCCGCCGCGTACGCCACCCGGCTCTACCGGCTCGCCACACCGCACGGACCGGTGAGCATGTACGGCTTCCCGGCCGGCCGTGACGGTGGCCGCTGGCACGGCGCCACCCTCGTCGCCGCCCTCGGCGGGGACAGCCAGGTGCAGTTGCGCCCGCTGACGGAGGGCGAGCTGGCCGTACCCGGGTTCAGCGGCGGGGGAGTGGTCGACCACGCCACCAACCAGGTCATCGGCATCGTCCTCAGCGTGGACGAGGGGTTCAGTTACATGAGCCCCACCGAGACCATCCTCCGGCATCTGCCGCAGGTCGCCGCCTGGACCGACGGCGCCGAGGCGGTCGACCCCCGGCTGCGCACCGGAGCCTCGGCCGCGGCGGGCGCGCTGGACGTGCCGTTCGCCACCGAACTCGCCCGCTGGTTCCGCGGCGAGGGCTGGCCGGTCCTCGTCACCGTGGTCCCCGCCCGCGGCGACCGCGCCTGGACCCTGAACCGGGCCGTGACCCTCGCCGACCGGGAACTGCGCACCGACCGCAACACCAGTGGCTTCAGCCACGACCCGCCCGAGACCGTTCCCCCGGCCGGTGCGCACGACCTCGCCCTGGACGTCCGGCGGCTGACGGCCGATCAGGTCATGGACCGCATCGCCGCCCGGCTGGGCTTCCGTGACGACATCCGGCCCGAACGGCTCGGCGCGCTCCGCGTCCCGCTCGCCGCCGTCCTGGTCGGCGTCGACCAGGCCGCCGAACCCGACGCCCTGCTCGCCCTGCTGGACCGGCTCGCCCGGCAGGGGGCCCGGCTGCTGCTGGTCTTCCGCCGCCAGTCGAAGCGCGCGGAACAGGCCGCCGAGTCCCTCGTACGGCTCCCGCTGCGCGATCGGTGGAGCCTGCTGCACACCGAACTCAGACGGATCACCGATGAGTTGGGACCGGGCCTCGACCGGCTCCGGGACCAGGTGCTGCCCGGCCCCGACGACCGGCAGCTGGTGGAGGAGGCCGAGGCGGGCGTACGGCGCACCCGGATGCTGCGCGCCTGGGTCGCCGAATCCCCCGGGCGGGAGCGCGAACCCGGCGAGGCCGATCTGCTGTTCACCTTCGAGGACGCCGCCGACCGCCGCAGACAGCGCCTGGACCAGGCGATCGGCCTCCTCGACGCCCGGCTGCGCCGCCGCGAGGAACTCCTCGGCCGCGTCGGTGCCGAGTGGCCGCTGTGCCGCGGACGGGCCGCCGCGCACGGCGACCGCGTCATGGAGGCGTACCGGCTCTATGAGCACGCCCTGTCCCTGCTGCGGCACACCCCCTGCGACCTCGAGGGGGCCGAGGCCGCCGTCGAACGCTTCGTCGGCTTCTGCTCGGCCTCCGCACCGCCCACCCCGGCCGCACCGACGGAACCCCCCGCACCCGCCGCGTCCCGGAAGGAGAGCGCACCATGACCCCCGTGTCTGCCGCCCGGCTGTGCGGGTCACATCGTCGGTACCGGCTACGGCGTTGCCTGCGGCCGCTGCCACGCCGAGCCGGGCAGCGCGCCGGCCCGGGCCGCGTGGTCGGGGCGTGCCGGTGTTGGTGTGTCCCGGGGGGAGGGTGCGCCGTGATCTCGTGTCTGGGGCCTGGCTGTGCGGGTCACATCGTCGGTTCCGGCTGCGTCACCTGCGGCTGCCGCCACGCCGAGCCGGGCAGCGCGCCGGCCCGGGCCGCGTGGTCGGGGCGTGCCGGTGTTGGTGTGTCCCGGGGGGAGGGTGCGCCGTGATCTCGTGTCTGGGGCCTGGCTGTGCGGGTCACATCGTGGGCGCCGGCTACTGCGACAGTTGCGGCCGCCGTCGCGGCGAGGCGCGTGGCGCGCCGTGTCCGGGGTCGCCGTCACCGGCGGCCCGGGCCGCGCGGACGGGGCCTGCCGCTCCCGGCCGGTCCCGGGGGGAGGGGGCGCCGTGATCTCGTGTCTGCGGCCCGGCTGTGCGGGTCACATCATGGGCACCGGCTACTGCGACACCTGCGGCCGCCGCCACGCCGAGCCGCGTGGCGCGCCGCAACCGGAGCCGCCGTCGCCGGACGGGCCGCGCACCGCGGCGCGGACCCCGCTCCAGGACGCCCCGGCCGAGGAGAGCCCCGCCCCGGCGACCATGCACGCCGTCGCCGGGGTCGGCGACCTCGACCAGCACGGACTGGTCGTGCTGCCCGAGGTGCCCGCCCCCGACGACGTGCTCGTGACCGACCCCCGCCCGCCCACCGGCGGCCGCCGCTGCGGCGCGGGCGGCTGCACCATGACCATCGGCGTCGGCTACGGCGGCCGGCCCGCCCCCGCCACCGGCCACTGCCCCCGCTGCGGCACGCCCTACTCCCTGCTGCCCCAGCTGGACGAGGGCGACGTGGTCGCCGGGCACTACCGCGTCCTCGGCTGCCTCGGCGGTGGCGGGCTCGGCTGGGTCCATCTCGCCGAGGACACCCGCGCCGACGGCCACCGGGTCGTCCTCAAGGGCCAGATCGACGTCCACGACGCGCTCGCCCGCCGCACCGCCGTCGAGGAGCGCCGCTCACTGACCGACCTGCACCACCCCGACATCGTCCGGCTCATCACCTACGCCGACCACCACGTCCCGGGCCGCCCGCCCACCGGCTACCTGGTCATGGACTACATCGGCGGCCGCTCCCTGCAGCAGCTGTTCGACGCCGGCGACGTCGAACGGATCTTCCACGGCCGCCCCCGCCTGGACCACGTCCTCACCTACGGCTGCAAGATCCTCGGTGCCCTGCAGTACATGCACGAACGCGGGCTGCTGTACTGCGACATGAAGCCCGCCAACGTCATCCACTTCGGCCGGGCGATCAAGGTCATCGACCTCGGCGCGGTCCGCGCGATCGGCGACCGCACCTCCGCCTACGTCTGCACGGCCGCGTTCGCCCCGCCCCAGGAGGAGATCGACCGGCGCGGCTGGCACATCGACAGCGATCTCTACACCGTCGGCATGACCCTCCAGGCGCTGGCCCGGGACACCGAACCGGCCCGCGGTCTCGCCCCGGACTCCTTCCGCCGGCTCATCGACCGTGCCACCCACCCGGAACCACGGGCCAGGTTCCGCTCGGCGGCCGAGATGTCCCGGCAACTGTGGGAGGTACTGAGGGAGTTCCGTTCCCTCCAGTTCGGCGAGCAGCTGCCGGAGAGCTCCACCCGCTTCCGCGCCACCGGCGCCAGCCTCGACGCCGGGCTCGGCGCGATCCCGGCCCTGGACCACTTCACCGCCCGCCCCGACGGGCAGCGGCCCGGGCCCGACGTCTCCCCGCCCGACCCCGCCGAGGTCGCAGGCGCCCTCCCGGAACCGGTCCCCGACCCCGACGACGGCGCCGCCCTGCTGCTGGACACCTTCCCGCCCGACGCCCCCGATCGGGTCGCCCGGCAGTGGCCCCGCGAATCCCGCCTCGGCACCCCCGAGACCGCGCTGTGGCTGTGCCGCGCCTACCTCAGACGGGGCGAGCGGGACCAGGCCGAGAGCTGGCTCGCCGAGGCCGAGACCCAGCTCGGCGAGGGCGCCGCCGCGCACGACTGGCGCATCGCCTGGCACCGGGGCGTGCTCCACCTCAGCAGAGGCGAGGTACGCCAGGCAGGAACCCGCTTCGACGCCGTCTACCGAGCCCTGCCCGGCGAGTACGTGCCCAAGCTCGCCCTCGCCTACTGCACGGAACACGACTCCGAGGTACCCGGCCCGCAGCGCATCCCGCGGGCCATGCGGTTCTACGAGGCCGTCTGGAAACGGGACTTCGCGCACACCGCCGCCGCCTTCGGGCTGGCCCGCGGCCATCTGGCCGGCGGTGACCGGGACGCCGCCGTCCGCGTCCTCGACGAGGTGCCCGCCACCTCCCGGCACCACGACGCCGCCCGGATCGCGGCCGTCCGCGTCCGCGCCGGCATCCTGCGCGGCGGCCCGCCCACAGCGGCCGACCTGCGGGACGCCGCCCGGCGCCTGCCCGAGCTGCACCTGGACGGCGGCGCCGCCGACGGCGAGTCCCGGGCCCGGCTGGTCGCCGAGGTCCGCGAGAACGCCCTGCGGGCCCGGCCGGACCAGGGCTGGGGGCCGGACTTCCCCGCCGGCGACCTCCTCGGACCCGGCGACGAGGACGGCCTGCGCCGCCTGCTGGAGCACTCCTTCCGCCTGCTGGCCGCACAGGCCCGCACCGCCGGGCAGCACGGCCGGCTGCTCGACCTGGCCCACGCGGTGCGGCCGCTCACCACCTTCTGACGCCCGAACCCGCCCGTGACCACCTGGGGGACACACCATGACCGTGGCCGAGGAGATCGCCGAGGAGATCGAGGTGACACTCGCGGTCGGCCAGCGGAAGGAACTGCCCGTCGTGCCCGCGCCCGGGCAGGCCGCCGACCGGGAGATGCACGCCATCCTGGAGATCGGTGTCCGCGGCCCCGACGGCCCGGGGTCCGGCCCCGCCCCCGTGCACGGGGCGGGCCCCGCGCTCGCCGAGGTGCTGATCGTCGACACCTCCCGCTCCATGCTCCACCCCGCCGCCAAACTGCACGCGGCGAAGGACGCCACCGCCGCGGCGGTCCGGCTGCTGCCCGACGGCACCGCCTTCGCCGTGCTCTCCGGGCGGTTCGACGCCACCGTGGTCCATCCCGGGCCCGGCCGCGCCCCGATGGCCGTCGCCGGGCCCGCCGAACGGGAGGCCGCCGAGCGGGCCGTACGGATCCTGGACGCGGACGGCGGCACCGCCCTCGGTACCTGGCTCGACCTCGCCCGGCGGACGCTGAAGGAGCAGCCCGCCCCCGTCAAGCACGTCCTGCTCCTCACCGACGGGCGCAACGAGCACGACCACCGGGCCGCCATGTCGCTGGACACCGCCCTGGACGCCTGCGAGGGGCGGTTCGTCTGCGACGCCTGGGGCATCGGCGACGACTGGGACGCCGACCTGCTGCTGCGCATCACCCGGCGGCTGCACGGGCGCGCCGGAGCGGTCCGGGCGGAGTCCGAACTGACCGCTGCCTACGAGGAATTGGTGACCAGGCTGCTCGGCACCGCGATCCCCGAACTGCGCATCAGGATCACCCCCACCCCCGGCACCGCGATCCGCCGGGTCAAGCAGGTGGTGCCCGGCGAGCAGGAACTGCCCGCGGTCCCGGACGGCTCCGGCGGCCGCGCCACCGAGTACGTCACCCGCGCCTGGGGCGACGAGACACGGCACTACCAGGTCGTCCTGACCGCCGACCCGGCCGGCCACGAACTCGGCGAGGACCTTCAGCTCGCCGCCGTGGAGGTCGCCGTACCCGACTTCGGGCGCCCGGTGCGGCTGCCCGCGCCGCGGCCCGTGCTGGTCCGCTGGACCGACAACCCGCTCGACGCCTCCGGGCAGCATCCCGGGGTCCGCCGGTCCGAGCTGTACCAGCAGGCGGGCGCCGCCGTCGCGGCGGCCTACCAGGCCTGGCTGCGCGGCTCCGGCGGCCGGGCCGCCGCGGACCAGCACCTGGCGCGCGCCCTGGCGCTCGCCGAGGAGCTGGGCGACACCCAGTTCCTCGGCGCCCTGCGGCGGATCGAGGACACGGAGGCCGGACCGGGCACCGTCCGGGTCCGCGCCGGCCTGAAGGACGTCGACTGGCAGCACCTGATCCTCTCCAGCGCCCTGACGACCCCGCCCCGGCCCGCCGGCCCGGCCGAGCCGCCCGGCCCCGGCCCCGCCGCTCCCCCCGACCCGGACGCCCTGATCGAGTGCCCCTACTGCGCGTGGCCCGGCCCGGCGGACTCCGTCTACTGCGGCGACTGCGGCCGCCCGCTGAAGGAGCCGGCCTCATGACCCCGGGCAACGCCCCGCACACCGGCGCCTCCGGCGGGCGCGACCGGACCGGCGCCCGGGCTCACCGCACGCGGTCCGTCATCCCCTCCGGTCGTCAGGGCACGCGCCCCGCCACTCCGCCGCCGGTCGGTCGCACCGACGTTCACGCTGAGGCGCCCCGCGCCACCGCACCGGGCCGTGCGCCCACCACCGGCCCGACGGACCGCCGTACCCCCGCCGGACGGCCCGCCCTCCTCCGCCGTCTCCTCCCTCCCGGGCGGCCCGCACCGGACGGTGGCAGCACGACCGCGCACGACCTGGCCGTACGCCACCGGCTGTTGCTTGTCCTGTCCGCGCTGCTGACGCTGTCGCTGTTCCTGTCCTACGAGGGCGTGCACGGGGACGCGAACCCGTTGCGCACCTCCAGCGCTCCGGCCGTGCTGTCCATCGACACCGCGCTGTACGCCCTCGGCCAGGCCCAGCGGGACGCCGGCGCGGCGGCACCGACCAGCGACTTCCAGAAGCAGATCTCGGTCGCCGCGCAGAGCCTCGCGGCCGCCGCCGGGGACGGCGTCGGCGGACCGGCGGGCCGGCAGGCCCTGCAGACGGTCGCCGGACTGATCACGGTGTACGCCGTCAAGGTCCAGAAGGCCCAACTCCAGCCCGACGGCAGCGTGTTGCGCGAGGCCTACCTCAGCTACGCGACCAGCGTCCTGACGGACGAGGGCTCCGGGATCCAGGCCCGGCTGAAGGCACTGCAGGCGCAGCAGCGCGCCGCGGTGCACCGGCAGACCTCGTTCGGCCCGCTGCTGTGGCTCGGCTGGACCGCGACCGTGCTGCTGGCCCTCGCCCTCGGCGCGGCACTGTTGGAGACCCAGCTGTTCCTGCGCCGGCGCTTCCGGCGCCGGTACAACCGCGGCCTGCTCGCCGCGGGCGCCCTGCTGGCGGCCGGACTCGCCGCCACGCTGCTGTTCACGGTGTGGACGCACCAGGGGATGGCGCACACCCGCGATCTGCTCGACCGCCCGCTGACCGGGCGGCTCATCACCGACGCCGGGCGGACCTGCGCGTCGTACCTGGCGCACACCGGTTTCCGCGCTTCGGCCGCGGTGTGGATCCTGATAGGAGGCATCCTGCTCATGGCCCTCGCCGAGACGGGACTGCGGCGGCACATCGACGACTACCGGTTCAGGCCCCGGTGAGCGCCGCCCAGGGCGGCCCCGGGACCGCCACCGCCCCGCGCGCCCGCCGCGTCCGCGCCCTGACCGTGCTGGCGAGCTGCCTGGTCCTGCTGGCCGCGGCCGTCGTGTTCGCCGTACGCGCCCTGGGCCAGGAGCCGACCGTCACGCTGCTCGCCAACTGGACCGGCACCGACGAGCGGAACTTCCGGGAGTCGGTCATCGAGCCCTTCGAGCGGAAGTACCACATCCACGTCGACTACCAGGGCAGCTCCGCCGAGAGCCAGGTGCTCGGCGCCGACGTGGAGGCCGGGACGCCACCGGACGTGGTGGTGCTGACCGGTCCCGGGGAACTCGCGGACTACGCCCGGCAGGGACAGCTGAAACCGCTCGACGAGCTCGTGCCCCGGGCCGGCTTCGGCGCGTCCTGGACCACGCCGCTGGACGGGCACGTGTACTGGTTCCCGCTCAAGGCCGACCTGAAGTCCATCGTCTGGTACCCGGCCGGCACGAGCGAACGGCAGCGCGCCGAGGCGGCGGCCCGGCCCGGCCAGTGGTGTGCCGGCATGGGCTCCGGGGCGACCAGCGGCTGGCCCGGCACGGACTGGATCGAGGACATCCTGCTGCAGCAGTACGGCCCCGGCACCTATCAGCGCTGGGCGCGCGGCGAACTGCCCTGGACGTCCAAGGAGGTGCGGTCGGCTTGGACCACCTGGGGGCAGCTCGTGGGCGCCGGCGGGGACCCGGATCTGGTCCGGCGCACGCTGAAGACGCCGTACCAGGACGCGTCCGAACCGGTCACCCGCACCCCGCGCGGCTGCACGCTGGAGCACCAGGCGTCGTTCATCCGCAACGAGGAGTCCTGGAGACGCGTGGACGGCCGTTACGAGCCCTCGGCCCGGCGCATCCCCGGGGCCAGGGCGAGCGACGCCTGGGAGGTCTCCGGTGACCTGGTCGCCCTGCTGCACGCCACCCCGCAGGCCAGGACGCTGATCCGGCACCTCGCCTCGGCGGCCGCCCAACGTGCCTGGAACGCCAAGGAGTCCGGTTTCTCGGTCAGTCCCGAGGCGCAGCCGGCGCCCTCCGCCGCCGGCGCCGGCTGGCACCGCTCCCTCGCCGCGACCCTCCTCGACGACCGGGCGGTGCACTGCTTCGACGCCTCGGACGCGATGCCGCCCTCGGTGCGGGACGCGTTTGCCGAGGCGACGATCGAGTTCCTCGCCCACCCCGACCACCTGAACGCCCTGCTGACCTCCCTGGACACGCTCAGCCACACCCGCGGCCTGACATGGCTCCCCTCGGTCTGCGACCACGCGCCGTGAGCGGTTCACCCCGCCGGCCGGCTCCGGGCGGCCGACCGGCCGACCGCGTCGAGGATCGCGTACAGCACCGCTTCAGCACCGGCTCGGCGCCGGACGGGCAAAGTCGGGTGAGAGTCGCGGACAGTGGGTGTCCGCGATCCCGGTTAGCGTGCGGCCATGACAAAGAGCAGTGCGCCGAAGGGCAGTGCGCCGAAGGGCATGGTCTCGAAGGCCCCCCTTCTGGACGTCCGCGCCCTCAACCGTGCCACGCTGGAACGCCAGTTGCTGCTGCGCCGCTCGCCGCTGTCCGCGTCGGCCGCCGTGCGGCATCTGCTCGGTCTCCAGGCGCAGAACGTCAAACCGCCGTACCACGCCCTCGCCGCCCGGCTCGACGGCTTCGCACCGCAGGAGCTGTCCGCGCTCATGGCCGATCGCGAGGTCGCCCGGATCGTCTCCCTGCGCTCCACCCTGCACACCCACACCGCCGACGACTGCCTGAGCCTGCGGCCGCTCGTCCAGCCGGCCCGCGACCGAGAGCTGAGCGGTTTCCGCGCCGGTCTGGCCGGCGTCGACCTGGACCTGCTGGCCCGGCACGCCCGCGAGCTGGTCGAGGCCGAGCCGCGGACCATGGCCCAGCTGCGGCAGGCGCTGAGCGTCCGGTGGCCGGACGCCGACCCGCGGGCCCTCGCCGTCGCCGCCCGCTGCACGCTGCCGCTGGTCCAGGTCACCCCGCGCGGACTGTGGGGCAGGAGCGGCCAGGTCGCCCTCACCACCGCCGAACACTGGCTCGGCCGCCCGGCCGGACCGGCCCCCGAACCGGACGCCGTGGTCCTGCGCTATCTCGCCGCCTTCGGCCCGGCGTCCGTGAGGGACATGCAGACGTGGGCCGGACTCACCCGTCTGAGGGAGGTCTTCGAACGGCTCCGCCCCCGGCTGCTGACCTTCCGTGACCCGAACGGCACCGAGCTCTTCGACCTCCCCGACGCCCCGCGCCCCGACCCGGACACCCCGGCCCCGCCCCGCTTCCTGCCCGAGTTCGACAACCTTCTGCTCTCCCACGCCGACCGCAGCCGGGTCGTACCCGCCGAGCACCGGGGCCGGCACTGGCAGGGCAACCAGGCCCACCGCACCCTCCTCGTCGACGGTTTCCTGGCGGGCCTGTGGAAACTGGACCCCGGCGCCCTGGTCATCGAGCCCTTCACCGCGCTCACCGGGGCCCAGCGGGAGGAGGTCACCGCGGAGGGCGAGCGGATGCTGCGCGTGCTGTACCCGGAGGCGTCGTACGACATCCGCTTCGGGACGGTCGTACGCCCCTGAGCCCCACCCTCTACAGTCGGCGCATGGAACTCCGCCAGCTCAGCTATTTCGTCGCCGTCGCAGAGGAGTTGCACTTCGGGCGGGCCGCCGAGCGGCTGCACATCGTGCAGTCGGCGGTCAGTCAGCAGATACAGCGGCTGGAGCGGGAGCTGGGCGCGGAGCTGTTCGACCGGTCGCCGCGCCGGGTGCGGCTGACCGGGGCGGGGGAGCGGCTGCTGCCCGAGGCGCGGGCGGTGCTCGCGGCGGCCGAGAAGGCGCGGGCCTCGGTGGCGGCGCCCGCCGGGCTGCGCCTCGGCACCAGCACCGGGCTCGGCGCCCATCTGGACCGGGTGCTGGCCGCGTTCGCCGAGCGGGCACCGGACGTCCCGGTGGAGCTGTTCTCCCTGCCGGCCGAGGAGCGGCTGAACCGGGTCGCGGCGGGCCGGCTGGACGCGGCGTTCGTGCGGTCGGCCGAACCCCCGCCCGGCGTACGGGTGGTGCCGCTGTGGCCGGATCCGCTGGTCGCCGCCCTGCCCGCCACGCATCCGCTCGCGCGAAGGGACGAGATCGACCTCGCCGACCTGGCCGGGCTGCCCCTCGCCCTCACCCCGCGCCGGAACAACCCCACCCTGGTCGACCTGGTCGTCGGCGCCTGCCATGCGGCCGGGTTCGAGCCGGTGCCCGGACCGGCCGGCGGCACCCTGCACGACACCCTCGCCACCATCGGCGCGCGGCCGCTGTGGACGGTCGTCTACGCCTCCCACGCGCGCGTGCTGGCCACGCCACGGGTGGCCTACGTGCCCTTCCGCGCACCCGGACTGGCCCTCGCCACCGGTCTCGCGGTGCCCGCCGCAGACCCCTCCCCGCACCTGGAGAAACTGCTCCTGGCCTGCGGTGATCACGCCAGCTGATCGCTGCGGTCGCGGACTGCTCCTTGGTCGCGGACGCGCACCGCGATGGACTGGACCCACCGAACAGGAACACCGATCGAGGGAGTTCAGCCATGCCGATCGTCACCATCCAGCAGGGCCCGCGCGACATCGAGCTCAAGCGGGAGCTGGTCAAGCGGGTCACCGACGCGTTCGTCGACGCGTACCGGATCCCGGCGGAGACCGTGCAGGTGTGGATCCACGAGGTCCCGGCGGACAGCTGGGGCGCGGCCGGGAAGCTCACGGCCGACAAGTAGCCCCTGCGCCCCGGGCCTCCGCGTTCCGCGGGGGTGGACGTGGAGAGGGGGGCGCTGCGGGCCGCTCGTGGTGGCTCGCAACGCCCCCCTGGCATCTACCCGAGGGGTGCTCGGGTGGTCTTCTTGGGTTACGAGTTGACCTGCGCGGTCACGAGGTCCGAGAAGGTGGTCAGCCGGGTGTACACACCCGGGTAACCGGCCTCCGCGCACCCCTCGCCCCAGGAAGTGATCCCTGCCAGGACGCCCCCGATGAGCAGGGGACCGCCGCTGTCGCCCTGGCAGGTGTCTACGCCGCCGGAGGAGTATCCGGCGCACACCATGTCGGACTGGACGAAGTCCGAACCGTAGGAGCTCTTGCAGCTGGAGTCGGACACGAGCGGGACGGTCGCGGTCCGCAGCTGGTTGGAGGAGCTGCCGTTCTCCGAGGTGGTCCCCCAGCCGAGGATGCGGGCCGTGGCGCCGGCCGCGTACACGTCCGTCTGGGAGGAGGAGACGTACGACACCGGCTTGTACGGCATCGACGTCGCGAGGGTCAGCACGGCCACGTCGTGGCCGTTGGTGGCGTCCGTGTAGTCCGGGTTGACCCAGATCTTGCTGACCTTGGCGACCGTGCCGTCGGTGCCGTTGAGATTGGTCCGGCCGCCGACCACACGGACGTTGCTCGCGGACTCGCCCGCCATGCAGTGCGCGGCCGTCACGACCTTGTTGGCGGCCACCAGGGTGCCACCGCAGAACTGGCTGCCGGACGCGTCGGTGATCTGCATGACGAACGGGTAGGCCGCCGTCGTGGTGGTCGTACCGCCGACGATGGGCTGCGGGGCGGCGCTCGCCGTGGGGGAGGCGAGCAGCGCGGTCGCCGCGGCGGCGGCACCGGCCACCAGGGTCGCGGCGGTCTGTCTTGCACGTCTGGGCCCGAACATGAAGCTCCTCAGTGGGGTTTGCACCGGTGGGGGGTTCGCACGGGTGTGGGGGGTGTGCACGGGGTGGGGGCACCCCCGCGCGAGCGAAGCCGAGCGTGGGGGAGGGACCGACCCCGTGTGCCCGGGCGAGCGGCACGCCCTTTACGCTAGGACCCGGAACCCTCGGCTCCCAATGAGGGAACCCCCTAGGGGGTTGGGTGAGGGAAAACCCTCGGTCCGGTTCAGTTAACAAGCGCGGCGCTCAGTTCGCGCGGCGAGCCGCCGCCAATCGGACGATGTCCACCCGCGAGCGGATCCCCAGCTTGCGGTAGACCCGGGTCAGGGTCGCCTCCACCGTCTTGACGCTGATGAACAGCCGGGCGGCGATCTCCCGGTTGGTGGCGCCCTCCATGACCAGCGCGGCGACCTGACGCTCCATCGCGGCCAGCCCCTCCAGCGCGTCCAGGGCCTCCGGCGCGGCGAGCGCGGGCGCGGGCTCGGGGGCGGTGAGGGATTCGTCCACCTGGCGCAGCCAGGGCAGCGCCCGGCAGCGGCGGAACATCCGGGTGGCCTCGTCGTACGCCGCGGATCCGGGGCCGGTGCCGCGCAGCCGGGCGAGCGCGAACGCGGCCCGGGCCTCCTCCAGCCCGTAGCCGAGCTTCCCGAGCCGGTCCTGAGCGGACGTCAGCTGGGCGAGCGCGGCGTCCAGCTCGCCCCGCGCGGCCCGCACCAGGGCCTCGGAGCGGTCGAGGACGGCGAGGACGCTCTCCCGGCCGAGCCTGAGGGCGTGCTCGCGGCTCGCGTCGATGACGTCCTGCGCCTCGGCCGGTTCACCGATCCGGACCAGCGCCTCGGCGAGATCGCCCTGCCAGCGGCCGCGGGCGGGGTCGGTGATCCCGAGCCCGAGCTCCAGCGTCCGCACCCGGCGCAGGGAACGCACGGTGCCCGCCGGGTCCCCGGCCACCAGCTGGGCGTACCCGAGCGCGCCCAGGGCCCGGGAGAGGTACATCTGGTCGCCGTCCTCCTCGGCGTGCTCCACCGCCTCCCGGGCGAGCGCGAGGGCCCGGTCCACGTCCCCGCCGGAGGCCTCGGCGAGTGAGGTGAGCATCGCCGAGGCGGTCTCGCCGATCCCGGAGTCCCGGGCCAGGCGCAGGCTCTCCCGGGCCAGTTCCAGGGCGCGCCCGCAGTGCCCGGTGCGCAGCTCGGTCTCGGCGAGGCCGCGCAGGAAGTGCACCTCGCTCTCCACCGAGCCGCGCCGGCGCACCTCGCGCAGCAGCGCGGTGACGGTCGCCCGGGCCTCGGCCAGCTGGTCGCCCATGACCAGCCAGCGGAACCGGGCGCTGCTCGCCCCGTTGTGATGGCAGGCCACCCGGGGGTCCTGAGGCTCCTTCAGGGCGCGCTGGATGGTCCGGGGCGCCTCCGGGTGGCCCATCAACGTCTCGGTCTGCGCCTGGAAGGCGAGGGAGAGCAGCTCGGTGCGCCGGTCCTTGCCCTGCGCGGCGAGCTCGGCGGCGTGCGCGGCGGCCTCGCGGGCCTCGGTGAAGTCGCCCTCGACGATCAGCGCCCGCCAGGCCAGCTGGTAGTGCACCAGGCCCAGCAGCCGGGGATCGTCGCCGGCGTCGGCGAGGGCCTGCGGGAAGACGGCGTCGACCTCGGCCATGGTGTGGCCGGCGCTGTCGATGACGATGATCCAGGCCCGCACCCGGTCGGCGGGCACGCTCGCCCGGGACAGCACCTCGCGGGCGATGTCCCGGGCCAGGTCGATCTCGCCCGCGGTGATCGCGTCCTCGGCGGCCTGCAGCCGGCGCTCCTCCTGGCTCGGCACACCGTCGGCGGGGGTGTGCCGGGCGGCGAGCAGCCCCAGGTGGGCGGCGACCGAGGGGGCGCCGCGGTCCCGGGCGAGGGCGGCGGCCTCGGCGAGCCGGGCGGCGACGTCCGGGTCGGTGCCGGTGGTGGCCAGGGCCAGGTGCCGGGCCCGTTCGATCGGGTCGGAGGCGGCCGTGGACAGGGCCGCGTGCGCGGCGCGCCGTTCGTGCGCGGGCGCCTCCGCGTACAGCGCGGCGGATATCAGCGGGTGCGCGAACCGTACGGCGGGGACGTCGGGTCCGGTGGCCAGCAGCCCGAGTTCGGCGGCCTGGGCGCACTCGGCCTCGGCGTTGGTCCGGCCGGCCGCGCGCAGCAGCGCCGGGGTGGGGCGGGCGCCGGCGCTGGCCACCAGCAGGGTGCGGCGGGCCTCGACCGACAGCATGTCCAGGCGGCTCAGCACCAGGGCGCGCAGGCTGGTCGGCACCGGCAGCGGCTCGCCCGGCCGCGGCGGGGTGGGGCTGTCGGCGAGGGCGCGGCCGAGTTCCAGGGCGAACAGCGGATTGCCGCCGGACGTGCGGTGGATCTCGCGGACGGTGGAGCGGGGCAGGCCGGCGTGGCCGCGGTGGTCGAGCAGCTGGGCGACCTGGGCGCGGGAGAGCGGGCCCAGCCGGACCGCGAGGGTGCCCGGCGGGCAGGAGCGCAGGTGCCGGTCGTACTCCTGGCTCTCCTGGCCCTCGGTGCGTACCGCGCACAGCAGTTGCACCGGGGTGCCCTCCAGGCGGCGGGCGGCGAAGCCGAGCAGTTCGGCGCTGGCCGGGTCGAGCCACTGCAGGTCGTCGGCGACGACGAGGACGCCGCCGTGCGTGGCCAGGGCGCGCAGCGCGGAGAGCACCGCGAGGCGCAGGGCGAGTCCGTCGCGCTGGAGGCTGGACTCGCCGCGGCCGGTGAGCGCCGACTCCAGGGCGGTGCGCTGGGCGAGGGGCAGCCGGGGGGAGACCTCGTCGAGGACCAGGCCGAAGAGGTCGGCGAGGGCCAGGAAGGGAAGATGGGATTCGGACTCGGTGGCGGAGCAGCGCAGGACGGTGCGGGCGGTGGCGCCGTATTCCTCGGCCAATGCCCGCAGGACGGTGGATTTCCCTATTCCGGCGGGACCGTGGAGCAGCACACTGCCGCCCGAGGCGAGTTGGTCACGGGCGCCGGCGAGCAGGTCCTCGCGGCCGATGACCAGGTCGGGGCGGCACCTGGCAGGCTCCTGGAAGTCCCGTCGCACGGTCACCGCTCCCCTCGTGTCGTGTCCGGGCCAAATTCTAGGCAACGATCCTTCAAATTCGGACGGAAGCCGTGGTGAGGGAAATAACAAATGGTCAAGCATAAGGAAATTCAAGGCGTCGCCGCTTGAATGGGTAGGTTTCCCAACTGACCGCCGTCACGGCAGCAGTCCCGCCCTGCGCGCCGCGGTCACCGCCTCCCCCCGGGTGTGCGCGCCCAGCTTCCGCATCGCCGAACGCAGATAGCCCTTCACCGTCTCCGCGCGCAGCCCCAGCCGCTCGGCCACGGCCGCGTTGGTCGCCCCCGCCGCCACCCAGGACAGCACGTCCAGCTCCCGCGGCGCCAGGGTCACGCCGCCGGACCGTGGCGGCGCCGTCAGCAGTCCGCAGGCCGCGAGCAGTTCGGCCCGCAGTTCCGGGTCGCCGATCCGGGGGGCGAGGGCGCGCAGCGCCGCATGCGCCTCACGCACCTGTTCCCAGGCGGCACCCTGGTCGCCGCCGGCGGGCTCCGGGCGGGCCGCCGCCAGCAGTCCCCGCGCCTCGTCGCGCACCACCAGCGCCTGCTCCACGTCCCGGGCGACGGCCATGGCCGCGCCCAGCGTGCGGTCGCCGAGCGGCTGGGCCGAGCGCAGCGCGCCGTACAGCACGCCGCGCACCCGGCGCCGTACCACCACCGGGACCGCGACGACCGAGCGGATGCCCTCCGCGGCCACCGGCACGTCGTACTCGTGGCTGATCTGCCGGGAGCTGGGGTAGTCCGTCACCGCGCACGGGCGGGCCAGTGCCACCGCCTTGCCGCCCAGCCCGTTGCCGGAGGTCACCGCGAGCGAGCGCAGGGCGGCCGTGGTGGTGCCGCTCAGCTCGCTGATCCGGATCTGCGGCCGGCCGGACTCGACCAGCCCGCCGAAGGCCACCGGAAGCCCCGTGGCACACCGCAGCCGGGCCAGTGCGCCGCCGATCTCCACCGTGCCCGCCGGGTCTGCCGTCACGTGTCCGCCCCTTCTGCCGCCCCCACCCCCGTTCGGGGGTGGTGAGACCTGCATCACGGATTAGACGATGCCAGAGAGCCGCCCGGCAATGGTCCGGTGATGAGGAGGAACCAGATGACGACGGCGACCGAGTCGTTCCGCGAGGCCCGGGACTTTCTGCTGGCGCACCGAGCGGACTATGCCGCCGCCTACGACGGCTTCGCCTGGCCCCGGCCCGCGCAGTTCAACTGGGCGCTGGACTGGTTCGACGTGATCGCCGCCGGCAACGACAGGACCGCGCTGCACATCGTCGAGGAGGACGGCGGCGAGAGGCGCCTGTCGTTCGCCGAGCTGTCCGAGCGGTCGAACCGGGTCGCGAACCAGCTGCGGGCGCGGGGCGTCGCCGCCGAGGACCGGATCCTGGTCATGCTCGGCAACCAGACCGAGCTGTGGGAGACCGCGCTGGCGGCGATGAAACTGCGCGCGGTGGTCATCCCGGCCACCCCGCTGCTCGGGCCGGCCGATCTGCGCGACCGGGTGGACCGGGGCCGGGTGAGGCACGTGATCGTACGGGCCGAGGACACCGCGAAGTTCGCCGACGTGCCCGGCGATTACACGCGGATCGCGGTCGGCGGCCTGCCCGAGGAGGGCTGGGAGCCGTACGAGGACGCGTACACCGCACCCGCCGAGTTCCTGCCCGACGGCCCCACCCTGGCCGACGACCCGCTGATGCTCTACTTCACCTCCGGCACGACCGCCCGCCCCAAGCTGGTCGAGCACACCCACACCTCGTACCCCATCGGGCATCTGGCCACCATGTACTGGATCGGCCTGAAACCCGGGGACGTGCACCTGAACATCTCCTCGCCGGGCTGGGCCAAGCACGCCTGGTCCAATCTCTTCGCGCCGTGGAACGCCGAGGCGACCGTCTTCCTCTTCAACTACACCCGCTTCGACGCGGCCCGGCTGATGGCCGAGATGGACCGGGCGGGCGTCACCACCTTCTGCGCCCCGCCGACCGTGTGGCGCATGCTCATCCAGGCCGACCTGGGCCTCCTCGCCACCCCGCCGCGCGAGGTGGTGGCCGCCGGTGAGCCGCTCAACCCCGAGGTCATCGAGCAGGTCCGGCGGGCCTGGGGCGTCACCATCCGGGACGGCTTCGGGCAGACCGAGACCGCCGTACAGGTCTCCAACAGCCCCGGCCAGCCGCTGAAGACCGGCTCCATGGGCCGCCCGAGCCCCGGTTACCGCGTCGAGCTCCTCGACCCGGTCTCCGGCGCGCCCGGCGCAGCCGAGGGCGAGATCGCCCTCGACCTGTCCGAGCGCCCGGTCGGCCTGATGACCGGCTACCACGGCGACCCGGACCGCACGGCCGAGGCCATGGCGGGCGGCTACTACCGCACCGGGGACATCGCCTCCCGCGACGCGGAGGGATACCTGACGTACGTGGGCCGGGCGGACGACGTATTCAAGGCGAGTGACTATAAGATTTCCCCATTTGAGCTGGAAAGTGCCCTTTTGGAGCACGAGGCGGTGGCCGAGGCCGCCGTGGTGCCCGCGCCGGACGAGCTGCGGCTCGCCGTGCCGAAGGCGTACGTCGTGCTCGCCGAGGGGTTCGAGCCCGGACCGGACACCGCGAAGGTCATCTTCGAGCACTCCCGTCAGGTGCTCGCCCCCTACAAGCGCGTCCGCCGGCTGGAGTTCGGCGCGCTGCCCAAGACCGTCTCCGGCAAGATCCGCCGGATCGAGCTGCGCGAGGCGACGGCCGCCGGCTCCGCGAACGAGTACCGCGAGGAGGACTTCCGGTGACCGCACCGCTGCCGTACCCGCAGGGGACCTCGCTGTCGTACACCCACGGAACCGGTTCCACCGCCCTGCTCGGCGACACCATCGGCGCCAACCTGGACCGGGCCGTGGCCGCCTGGCCGGACCGTGAGGCGCTGGTCGACGTGCCGTCGGGGCGGCGCTGGACGTACGCGGAATTCGGCGCGGCCGTCGAGGAGCTGGCCCAGGCGCTGGTCGCGAGCGGAGTCGTCAAGGGCGACCGGGTGGGCATCTGGGCGGTCAACTGCCCGGAGTGGGTCCTGGTCCAGTACGCCACCGCCCGCATCGGCGCGATCATGGTGAACATCAACCCGGCCTACCGCACGCACGAGGTCGAGTACGTTCTCAACCAAGCAGGGATCTCCCTGCTGTTCGCCTCGCTGAGCCACAAGAGCAGCGACTACCGGGCGATGGTCGAGGAGGTGCGCGGCAGGTGCCCGGCGCTGCGCGAGGTCGTGTACATCGGCGACCCGAGCTGGGAGGCACTGCTCGGGCGGGGCGCCGGTGACGCGCCGTACGAGGAACTGTCCTGCGACGACCCCATCAACATCCAGTACACCTCGGGGACCACCGGTTTCCCGAAAGGCGCCACCCTGTCCCACCACAACATCCTCAACAACGGTTACTTCGTGGGGGAGTTGATCGCCTACACCGAGCAGGACCGGATCTGCATCCCCGTGCCCTTCTACCACTGCTTCGGCATGGTCATGGGCAACCTGGCCGCCACCTCGCACGGCGCCTGCATGGTCATCCCGGCCCCCTCCTTCGACCCGCAGGCCACCCTGGAGGCGGTGCAGCAGGAGCGCTGCACATCCCTCTACGGCGTCCCGACCATGTTCATCGCCGAGCTGAACCTCCCCGACTTCGCCACGTACGACCTCTCCACCCTGCGCACGGGCATCATGGCGGGCTCGCCGTGCCCGGTGGAGGTGATGAAGCGGGTCGTCGCCGAGATGCACATGGCGGAGGTGTCCATCTGCTACGGCATGACCGAGACCTCCCCGGTGTCGCTGCAGACCCGCCGCGACGACGACCTGGAGCACCGCACGGGCACCGTCGGACGTGTGCTGCCGCACCTGGAGGTCAAGGTCGTCGACCCGGCCACCGGAGTCACTCAACCGCGCGGGACGGCGGGAGAGTTGTGCACCCGCGGCTACAGCGTGATGCTCGGCTACTGGAACGAGCCCGAGAAGACCGCCGACGCCGTCGACGCGGGCCGCTGGATGCACACCGGGGACCTGGCGGTGATGCGCGAGGACGGGTACGTCGAGATCGTCGGCCGGATCAAGGACATGATCATCCGGGGCGGCGAGAACATCTACCCGCGCGAGATCGAGGAGTTCCTCCACGCCCACCCGAAGATCAGGGACGTCCAGGTCGTCGGGGTGCCGCACGAGACGTACGGCGAGGAGGTCCTGGCCTGCGTCATCCCGCACGACGCGGCCGACCCGCTCACCCTGGAGGAACTCCGCGCCTTCTGCCAGGGCCGGCTCGCCCACTACAAGATCCCCAGCCGGCTGCAGATCCTCGACTCGTTCCCGATGACGGTGTCCGGAAAGGTGCGCAAGGTCGAACTGCGGGAGAAGTACCAGGTGTGAGACGGCCGGAACCGAGCATCCGATACATGCTCGGGGACGGGTCCCGGAGAGCGCACTGTCGGCGGCGCACTCGGCCGGGACCCGTCGAACAGCGGCGCATCGACCCCGGGGCTCAGCTGCGCCGGTCCCGCCGCCGGGGTCCGGGTTCCGGCGCGCCCTCGGTGTTCAGCGCGTCGGCGTGGTCGTTCACCGGCTGCGGGACGCCCGCGAGGTCCAGGACGAAGAGGGGGACGCCGAGGGTGTCCGCCCGGGCCCGGGCGTCGTCCCGGTAACCCGCGAGGGAGAAGTACACGCAGCCCGCGGACTCCGTCATCGCGGTCAGCCACAGGCACTCCACGTCCCGCGGCGCCGCCGGGCGCACGGTCGGGTCCACCTGGGCGAGGAGCCCGTGCGCGGCGAGGCCGATGCCGTTCGGGGGCCGCTGGTCGGCGCGGCGGATGTCCCGGTAGCCGAGCCAGCGCAGATACAGCGCGGCGACGGTGACGGCGTCACGGGCGGTGCGGATGGCGCGCGGCTGGAAGGCGGGGCGGTGGGCGGGGGTATCGGGCTCGCCCGGCGCCGGTGAGAGACCGCTGTCCGCCGGAGGTGTCACCGCCACCGGGATGCGCAGGACCGTGCCGCAGGGGCAGCCCAGTTCCGGGTGCGGCCACTGGCACCGGCGCCCGCAGGCGGTGCACGGCACGGAGATCCATTCGTCGTCCCAGGCCCGGTGGGCGGCCACGGCCGGTGCGCCGGCCGGATCCAGTCGCGGGGCGGTGGGCGCGCCGCACACGCACGGATACCACGGCACGGTGTAGACGTGCTCGCGCCGGCAGGCCGGGCAGCGCACCGGCACGCTCTTGGGCATGGCCCACCCCCAGGCGTCACCTCGGAACCGTCGCGTCGGGACAGCGGCTCCCATCGTCCTCCTCTCGCACGCCGCTTGTCCGGCGCTTGACCTGTCTCCGGTCTCCCTTGACGGCAGTTGGTGCCCGCTTCTACATTGATTCCAGATAGTAGAAGTTTACTTCCGCAATACGGAAAAGATTGCGGAGTGTGACCACCTGGAGACTGTGCTCACCGCGGGGCGCGACGGGAGTACGCATCCGAGAAGCCGAAGCAGGAGTACTCGATGGCTCGTATGACCGCTGCCCGCGCGGCAGTTGAGATCCTCAAGCGCGAGGGCGTCACCGACGCCTTCGGTGTGCCGGGCGCGGCGATCAACCCCTTCTACAAGGCGCTGAAAGAGGGGGGTGGCATCAGCCACACCCTCGCCCGCCATGTCGAGGGCGCCTCACACATGGCCGAGGGGTACACCCGCACCAAGCCGGGCAACATCGGCGTCTGCATCGGCACGTCCGGTCCGGCCGGCACCGACATGATCACCGGCCTGTACTCGGCCATCGGTGACTCCATCCCGATCCTGTGCATCACGGGCCAGGCGCCCACCAGCGTGATCCACAAGGAGGACTTCCAGGCCGTCGACATCGCCTCGATCGCCAAGCCGGTCACCAAGATGGCGGTCACGGTCCTGGAGGCCGCGCAGGTCCCCGGCGTCTTCCAGCAGGCCTTCCACCTGATGCGCTCCGGCCGTCCCGGGCCGGTCCTGATCGACCTGCCGATCGACGTCCAGCTCACCGAGATCGAGTTCGACCCGGAGACGTACGAGCCGCTGCCCGTCTACAAGCCGGCCGCGACCCGCGCCCAGATCGAGAAGGCGATCACCTTTCTTCTGGAGTCGCAGCGCCCGGTCATCGTGGCCGGCGGCGGCATCCTCGGCGCCGACGCCGCCGACCTGCTGGTGGAGTTCGCCGAGCTGACCCAGACCCCGGTCATCCCGACCCTGATGGGCTGGGGCGTGCTGGCCGACGACCACGAGCTGAACGCCGGCATGGTGGGCGTGCAGACCTCGCACCGGTACGGCAACGCCAACTTCCTGGAGTCCGACTTCGTCCTCGGCATCGGCAACCGCTGGGCCAACCGCCACACCGGGTACAAGCTCGACGTCTACCGGGGCGACCGCAAGTTCGTCCACGTCGACATCGAGCCCACCCAGATCGGCAAGATCTTCCCGCCGGACTACGGTGTGGTCTCCGACGCCAAGGCCGCGCTGGAACTGTTCGTCGAGGTGGCGAAGGAGCTGAAGGCGCAGGGCAGGCTCCCCGACCGCAGCGACTGGGTCGCCTCGACGCAGGAGCGCAAGGCCACACTGCTGCGCCGTACGCACTTCGACAACGTGCCCATGAAGCCCCAGCGCGTGTACGAGGAGATGAACAAGGCCTTCGGCCCGGACACCCGGTACGTCACCACCATCGGCCTCTCCCAGATCGCCGGCGCGCAGATGCTGCACGTCTACAAGCCGCGGCACTGGATCAACTGCGGCCAGGCCGGTCCGCTCGGCTGGACCATCCCGGCCGCGATCGGCGTCGCCAAGGCCGACCCGGACTCCCCGGTGGTCGCGCTGTCCGGCGACTACGACTTCCAGTTCCTGATCGAGGAGCTGGCGGTCGCCGCCCAGCACAGGATCCCCTACGTCCACGTGCTGGTGAACAACGCCTACCTGGGCCTGATCCGCCAGGCGCAGATCGGCCTGGACATCAACTTCCAGGTCAACCTGGAGTTCGAGAACATCAACACGCCCGAGATCGGCGTCTACGGCGTGGACCACGTCAAGGTCGCCGAGGGGCTGGGCTGCAAGGCCATCCGGGTCACCGAGCCGGACCAGCTGGGCGCGGCCTTCGAGCAGGCGAAGAAGCTGGCCGCCGAGTACCGGGTGCCGGTCGTCGTCGAGGCGATCCTGGAGCGGATCACCAACATCTCGATGAGCCGCACCATGGACATCAGCGACATCTCCGAGTTCGAGGAGCTGGCCACCGAGCCCGGCCACGCGCCGACGTCCATCAAGCCGCTGAAGGTCTGACCCTCACGTCACACCGCCAGGCACACCAAGGGCGGCCCGTCCCCAAGGACGGGCCGCCCTTTCGCGTCCCCCGTGGCATCCCCCGTCGTGCTCCCCCGTGCGGGGCCCGCCGCCCCCGTGCCGGCGGGCCCCTGGTGCACGTAATCTGCCCTGCCGCGGGGGCGGTTGAAGCCTCCAGCGCTGTCTTCAGAGGTTCATTTGAGGATGGCGTAGCCCGCCTACGACCACTGTCGTACGCCCGGCCGTCACAGCTCGTGCTCCGACAGCCCCGGCCAGTCGTCGGGTCCGCCGCCCTGCCACTCGATGAGATCGCTCTCCTCCACCTCGATCCGGTCCAGATCGGCCAGCCGCAGGATCTCCACGACATCGTCCAGATGCGAGGCGATCCCCAGCGTCACGTCTCCCTCGGTGACCCGCCGGGACCCGTCCAGGGCGGGCGAGTGGACCACGATGTGCGGGTACTGCGTATTGCCCATGTGCTCAGCGTGCTGCGCCGGCCGGCTTCTCGCACGTCGGCCGCCGCCCGGTGGTGCCGGGCGCGGTGGGCGGGTGCCTTCAGTGAGGTGGTGGTCCTGCGCCGGGCCGACGGCGGGATGCCGATGGCCGGCCGCACCGCCGTGGCCAAGGCGCGCACCGCGCTGCTCGCCCTGCGGTCCTCCGGCCCGATCGAGCCGCCCGGAGGGATCGTCGACAGGGACATGCGGAGAAGGTGCCCCGCAACGCCGAACGCTCCCTCTGCGCGGGCGTCGAGCCGGCGTGGGGAGCGTTCTCGGTGATGGCCGTCCGACGGCGCGAGGCTGGGCGCGACAGGTCGTTCGCGCCGCCGGACGGGGTGGGGGAGCCCCCGCGAAGGGGCTGGGTGGGACCGTGGTGGGTGCGACGGAGCCGGGGACCCCTTCCCTCTGGTCGAGAAGGGGACTCGGTCCTTCACCACCGCACTGGCTCACACGCCGCCACGGTCCTCGCCCTGCCCGCGCCCACCGTCGTACGGCCACCCCTCATCCGGGTCGTACGGCGTGCCGCGCGGGCCGCGTACGGAGATCATGACCTCCCGTCAGATCCCGTACGCAGTTCGGGTGTTACCTGTCCTCAGTCCTCGCGCAGGGCGCGGACCGCCTCCTCCACGCGCTTGCCGTACTCCGGGTCGGCGGCGTGGAAGTGGGCCAGGTTCTTCTCGATCACGTCGTCGCGGGAGACCTGCGAGAGGCCGCCGGCGATGTTCGCGACCAGGCGGGACTTCTCCTCCGCGGACATCAGCCGGTACAGCTCGCCCGCCTGGAAGAAGTCGTCGTCCTTGGTGTGGAGGGGGGCCGTGTGGGTGCCCGTGTGGCCCGACACCGCCAGCGGGGCGGACAGCGGGCGGCCGGTCTCCACCGGGCCGTCGTAGGAGTTCGGCTCGTAGTTCTTGGCGCCGCGGCCCTGGCCGTTGACCGCCATGAAGCCGTCGCGGCCGTAGTTCTGGGCGCCGCCCGGGACCGCCTTGGGGGCGTTCACGGCGAGCAGGGTGTGGTTGACGCCCAGGCGGTAGCGGTGCGCGTCCGCGTAGGCGAACAGGCGGCCCTGGAGCATCTTGTCGGGGGAGGGGCCGATGCCCGGCACGAAGTTGTTCGGGGAGAACGCGGCCTGCTCGACCTCGGCGAAGACGTTGTCCGGGTTGCGGTCCAGCACCAGGCGGCCCACGCGCTGCAGCGGGTAGTCCTTGTGCGGCCACACCTTGGTCAGGTCGAACGGGTTGAAGCGGTAGTCCGCCGCCTCGGCCGCCGGCATGAGCTGGACGTACAGGGTCCACGACGGGTGCACGCCCCGCTCGATGGCCTGCAGCAGGTCCGTCTGGTGGGAGTTGGGGTCCTTGCCCGCGATCTCCGCGGCCTGCTCGCTGCTCAGCGAGCGAATGCCCTGGTTCGTCTTGAAGTGGTACTTGACGAAGAAGGCCTCGCCCGAAGCGTTCGTCCACTGGTAGGTGTGCGAGCCGTAGCCGTTCATGTGCCGGTACGACGCCGGGATGCCGCGGTCGCCCATCAGCCAGGTCACTTGGTGCGTGGCCTCGGGGGCGTGCGCCCAGAAGTCCCAGACGTTGTCCGGCTCCTGACGGCCCGTGAACGGGTCGCGCTTCTGCGAGTGGATGAAGTCGGGGAACTTGATCGGGTCCTTGATGAAGAACACCGGGGTGTTGTTGCCGACGAGGTCGTAGTTGCCCTCCTCGGTGTAGAACTTCACCGCGAAGCCGCGCGGGTCACGGACGGCGTCGGCGCCGCCGAGGGAGTCGGCGACCGTGGAGAAGCGCACGAACACCTCGGTGCGCTTGCCGATCTCGCTGAGGAAGTCGGCGTGGGTGAAGCCGGTGACGTCGTCCGTCACCTCGAAGTGGCCGTACGCGCCGGAGCCACGGGCGTGCACCACGCGCTCCGGGATGCGCTCGCGGTTGAAGCGCGCGAGCTTCTCCAGGAGGTGCTGGTCCTGGATCAGGAGCGGGCCGCCTACGCCGGCGGAGGCGGAATTCTGGTTGTCTGCGACCGGTGCGCCGGACTCCGTGGTGAGAGTTCGCGCCGTGAGCACGCGCTTCGACATCGTGGACCTTCCGTGCGGGTGGCAGCGGAAATCTTCTTCCGCTTTGTGGAGCCTAGAAGTAGGGCGATCTGGGCGTCAACAGTTTGTTGAAGTTGATTCCGGGCCGCGGCGCCGCCTGGGCGCGACAGGACAGGTGTCAGCGGCGCCGCGGCCCGGAAGTCTTCGGGGACCGGTCAGACCTGGGCGCCGGAGAGGCGCTCCACGGCCCGCAGCAGG
The DNA here is from genome assembly GCF_006715785.1 of Streptomyces puniciscabiei. Lineage (NCBI taxonomy): Bacteria > Bacillati > Actinomycetota > Actinomycetes > Kitasatosporales > Streptomycetaceae > Streptomyces > Streptomyces puniciscabiei. The sequence goes on along the minus strand of NZ_VFNX01000001.1, from coordinate 660,249 downwards.
GCCGAGTGGTCGAGGCCCCCGTCGCCCTGGGCGCGCAGGGAGGCGACCAGCTGGGCGACCACGGCGCCGACCGGCAGCGCGGCGCCGACGTTGCGGGCGGCGTCGGTGACGATGCCCATGTCCTTGTGGTGCAGGTCGATGCGGAAGCCCGGCTTGAAGTCGCGGTTCAGGAAGTTGTCCTTCTTGCGCGTCAGCACCGTCGAGCCGGCCAGGCCGCCGTTGAGGACGTCGAGGGCGGCCTGCAGGTCCACGCCCGACTTCTCCAGGAAGACCACGGCCTCGGCGCACGCCTGGATGTTCACGGCGACGATCAGCTGGTTGGCCGCCTTCACGGTCTGGCCGGAGCCGTGCGGGCCGCACAGCACGATGGTCCTGCCCAGCGCCTCGAAGATCGGCTTGGCCTGGTCGAAGTCGGCCTGCTCACCGCCGACCATGATCGACAGCACGGCCTCGATGGCACCGGCCTCACCGCCGGACACCGGGGCGTCCAGCACCCGGATGCCCTTGTCCTTGGCGGCCTTCGCGAGGTCCACGGAGGTCTGCGGGGTGATCGAGGACATGTCGATCAGCAGGGCGCCCTGCTTCGCGTTCTCCAGGATGCCCTCGGGGCCGTAGGAGATGGCCTCGACCTGCGGGGAGGCGGGCACCATGGTGATGACCACGTCGGCGTCGCGCACGGCCTCGGCGATGGAGGAGGCGGCGGTGCCGCCGGCGGCGGCCAGGCGGTCCAGCTTGTCCTGCTCCAGGGTGTAGCCGGTGACCTGGTAACCCGCCTTGATCAGGTTCTCGGACATGGGGGAGCCCATGATGCCGAGGCCGATCCAGGCGATCTTGGGAAGAGTGCTCATGTCAGGGGGTGCCTCTCTCAACTGCTGTGCAAAGTCATGGGTGTTCAGCGGGCCGCGCGGGCTTCGCGCGGGAGCCAGTCGAAGGCCTCGGCGCTCGGGCGGTCGCCGGCCTTGTACTCCAGGCCCACCCAGCCGTCGTAACCGGCCTTCTTGAGCTGGTCGAGCAGCTCAAGGAGCGGCAGCGAGCCCGTCCCGGGGGCGCCGCGGCCGGGGTTGTCGGCGATCTGGACGTGGCCGGTCTTCGCCGCGTACTGCTCGATGACCGAGGGCAGGTCCTCGCCGTTCATGGACAGGTGGTACAGGTCCATCAGGAACTTGGCGTTCCCGAGACCCGTCGCCTCGTTGACCTTGTCCACGATCTCGATGGCCCGGGGCGCGCTCACGATCGGGCACTTCGGCGACTCGGGCGCGTTGAGGGCCTCGATCAGGATGGTGCCGCCGACCCGCCCGACGGCCTCGGCCGCGAGGACCAGGTTCTCCAGGGCGAGCGCGTCCTGCTCGGCCGGGTCCACGCCGTCGACGCGGTTGCCGTACAGGGCGTTGAACGTCGTGCAGCCCAGGGACCCGGCGAAGGCGATGGCCACGTCGATGTTGGCGCGGAACCTCTCCGACTCCGCGCCGGGGATCGACAGGGCGCCGCGGTCCGGGCCCGGCAGCTGTCCGGCGTAGAAGTTCAGGCCCGTGAGCTGCACGCCCGCGTCCTCGATCGCCTTCTTCAGGGCGTCGAGCTCGGACTGCTCGGGGGTGGGGGAGTCGACCCAGGGCCACCACAGCTCGACCGCCGTGAAGCCCGCCGCGGCGGCGGCCGCGGGACGCTCCGGGAGCGGGAGTTCCGTGAAGAGGATCGACAGGTTGACGTTGAAGCGCTGGTCTGCGAATCCCACGGGGACGGCGCTCCCTTCTCTGTTATTCCGTATTGCGGAAGTTGGTTTCTGCTGTATGGAAAGACTGCCTGTGAGGGGGGAGGACTGTCAAGAGAGCCCACGAAAAAGTGCCCCCGCGCGAGCGCGCGGGGGCACAGGGGAAGGCCTGGTCAGAGGGCGTCGACGCCGCTCACCTTCCAGCCGCCGGAGGTGCGGGTGAGGGTCATCCGCACCCGGTTCAGGTCCAGCCGGGGCTCCGGGACCTGGGTGCTCTCGGTGATCTGGTTGACGAAGAGCAGGACGACGACCCTGTCCGGCGAGGCGGACACGACGGAGACCGCCGGGGCGCCGCCGTCGGAGGGCGTGGCCACGGTCGCCTTCACCACGCCGTGGTACTTCGTCGCGGTCGGCGCGACGACCGTCTTCGTCGTCCTGCCGTACTGGTCGCGGAAGTGCCCGGTCAGCAGGGCGCGGGCCCGGGCGAAGTCCCGGCCGAGGTGCCGGTAGTCGTACGACAGCACGACCGGCGCCGCCTTCCGCGCGGCCGCGAGGGCCTCGCCGCGGGCCTGCTCCGCCTGCCGCCCCTGCCGGTACTGCCACCCGAGAACGGCGGCCATGACCAGGGCCGCCACGAGGACGACGCCCAGTACGGCGGTGAGCACGCGCCGTCCGAGCCCGCGCGGGGGCGGGGTCTCCTGCGGCTCCTCGTCGGATGCCTCGGATGCCTTGGGCGACTCGACCGGCTCGACCGGCTCGGGCTCCGGCGGGTCCTCCCAGCCGGACGCCGGGGGATCGATGAGCAGGGTGCGCCCGTGGGGCGTCTCCTGGTGCGGGTGGTCCGGGCCGGCACTGCGTTCGGGCCGCGTCGGCCGCCCCGCCCGCTTGGCCGCCGCCCGGGCGGCCGCGGTCAGGGTGCGGCGGGCCGGGGAGCCGGTGCCCCGCACGCGGGAGGTGGGGTTCGCCACGGTGTCTCTCCTCAACTCTGGTCTCACGGGCGGGTCAGCCCACGAAGGCGACGTCGGAGGTCAGCCAGCGGCCGGCCACCCGCACGAGGTCGAGCTGGATCCGGTAGGTGCGCGCCTGGCCCTCCGGCGCGGCGGTGTTGGTCACCTTGCTGTCGGCCACGACCAGGACCCGGGCCGAGTGCTCGTCGGAGCGCACGATGCCCGCTTCCAGAACCTGTCCCTCGGACACCGACCTGTTCTGCGCGACGAGCTTGGTCAACTGCGCGGTCTGCGCGGCGAACTGCTTCTTGAAGTCGCCGGTGGCGCCGTTCAGCACGGTGCGGCTGTCCCGGCCGTAGTGCCGGTAGTCGAGCGAGGTGAAGTTCAGCGCCGACTGGCGGGCCGCCGCCAGGATGTCCTGACGGCGCTGCTCCGCCTGGCGCTGGTCGGCCAGCTTCAGGCCCAGCCAGACGCACAGGACGGTCGTCAGCACGGTCGCGGCGACGAGCCCCGCCGACAGCAGCCTCCTCCGCCCCCCTGTCATGCCATCGGTCCCACGAGCAGCCATTGCCACGACTCCTTTCCGAACACGGTCTGTTCGCCGCCTGTCGAGCCGATCTCGACGGGCGTTCCGCCCGGGCCGGTCACCGTGCCGGTCTCCGGGTCGTACGGGGCCACGAACGCGGCCTGGTTCGCGCCGGCCGGACCGGTCGTCGCGCCGGGTGCGTGCTGCGCGCCGCGCACCGAGGTCTTGCTGCCGCGCGGTGCCGTGCAGTGCGCGGCGGTGTTCGCCGGGCGGGTGCTGGTGTCGGCGGGGTCGCGCCGCTGGGTGCCGTAGCCCTGGGTGCAGGCGGGCGGGTCGTCGGCGTTCACGGTCAGCCCGAAGTGGGTGGTGCCGTCGCCGGGGATCACCGTGTAGCTGCCCGCGACAGTGAGCGGGAGCGTGACCAGGGCCTGTTCGACGCCGGGCAGCCGGGCCACGGTGATCTGGCCGCCGCTGATCAGGTTGGCCAGCAGGACCGGCACCTGTGGTCGCGTGGACTTCAGCAGGGAGTCGAGCTGCTGGGCGGCGGGCGCGGTGGTGCCGATCAGCCGGCGCAGATCGCCGTCGCTCGATTTCAGCTGCTGGGTGAGATCGGCCAGGTCGCGGGAGAAGGACTTGATCGCCGAGCCCTGGTCGGCCTGGGTCCTGAGCACCTTCCGCGAGTCCTCGATCAGCGAGGTCGTCTCCGGGAGCGACTGGGACGCCGACTCCACCAGCGCGTTGCCGGAGTCCACCAGACGGCTGAGGTTCGGCCCGGTGCCGGCGAAGGCCTTGCCCAACTCGTCGACGGTGACCCGCAGATCGTCCTTGCCGACCGAGTTGACCAGCCGGTCGAGGCTGAGGACCAGGTCGGTGACCGGCAGCGGGGTCCGGGTCCGGCTGCGCGGGATCGGGCTGCCGTCCATCAGGTACGGCCCGCCCGACCGGCGCGGCTGGAGGTCGACGTACTGCTCGCCCACCGCCGAACGGTCGGCGACCACGGCGAGCGTGTCGGCCGGGATCCGCGGGGCGCCGTCCTCGATCTTCAGCGCCACCGACACCCCGGAGCCGTTCAGCCGCAGGTCGCTCACGCGGCCCACCGGCACACCCCGGTAGGTGACCTCGGCGCCGGGGAAGACGCCCCCGGACTCGGCGAAGTCGGCGCGCACGGTGTAGCCGCGGTGCAGGACGTCGTCCAGCAGGCCCGTGTACCGGGCGCCGACGTACGACACCCCGAGGGCGGTGACGGCCGCGAAGGCGAGCAGTTGGGCCCTGACCGTACGTGTGATCACGGCAGCATCCCCTTCAGCATCAGCTCGGCGAGGCCGAGGTCGACCCCGGGCGGGAGGCGACGCGCGCCGTCCGAGGTGCCGTAGGCCGCGGTGCACACCGGTGGGCACAGCAGGGTGCTGCCGTCGGACGGCTTCGAGGGCACGGGTGGCACGGTCGGGGCGCCGGGCAGGGACGGCGGGGCCGGCAGGGACGGGAGCGGGGTGGGAGTGGGGACGCCGGGCAGGCTCGGCGGCTTGGGCGCCGGGGACTTCCTGCCCTTGCCCGGCTTTCCGGTGACGTTGCCGTAGAGGCCGGCCAGGTCCAGGTCGGCGGTGATCCTCAGGTTGACGTAGTCGCCCCTGATGGCGTCCGTGGCGTTGCGCGGGAAGGGGTAGGTGGTCAGGATCTCCAGGGAGTTGGGGAGGTCGTCGCCCGCCTTGTTCAGCTCCGCCAGGATGGGCTGCAGCTCCTTCAGGTTGGCGACCGTGTCGTCCTTGGAGGCGTTCACCACGCGGGTGCCGGTGGTGCCGAGCCTGGACAGGGCGGTGAGCATCTTCGTCAGGTCCTTGCGCTGGTCGGCGAGGGCCTTGAGGGCGGGCGGCATGGTGTCGACGGCCTGGGCGATGGTCTTCTTCTCCTTCTTCAGCCGCTTGGCGAGCCGGTCGACGCCCCCCAGCGCACGCACGATCTCCGCCCGCTGGTCGTCGAGGCCCCCGAGGAACGTGTCGAGCTGCTTCAGCAGCGACCTGACCCGGTCCTCGCGGCCGTTCAGGGCCCTGTTCAGCTCGACGGTGATCGTCTTCAGCTGGGCCACCCCGCCGCCGTTGAGCAGCGCGGACAGGGCCGACAGCACCTCCTCGACCTCAGGGTTGCGGCCGCTGCGGGAGAGCGGGATGCGGTCGCCGTCGCGGAGCCGGCCGACGGGCCGGGTGCCGGGCGGAGCCGAGAGGGCCACGTACTTCTCGCCGAGCATGCTGGTCTGCCGCAGATCGGCGACCGCGTTGCCGGGCAGCTTCACCGAGTCGGCGATTCTGAGTCGCACGCGCGCGTGCCAGCCGTCCAGCTGCACCTTCTCGACCGTGCCCACGGTGACGTTGTTCACCTTCACCGCCGACTGCGGCACCAGGTCCAGTACGTCCCGGAACTCCACGGTGACGTGGTAGGCGTGGCCGTCCGAGGCGGCGCCGCCGGGCAGCGGGACGTCGTACCAGCCGTTGAACTCACAGCCGGTCAGCAGCAGCGAGCCGACCGCTGTCCAGGCGGCCGCCCGCCCCATGCTCCGCACGCTCATGCCCGTGCCCCCAGGATTCCGCCGAGGGTCTTGTCGACCGTGCCCGTCGTCGCGGGGGCCGCCGGCAGCTTCGGCAGGGAGTCGAAGAGTTTCTTCAGGTCCGTGCAGCTGCCGTGGTCGTCCCCGGTGGTCCTGAGGATCGAGCAGAGCAGGGACGCCGGGTCCTGCGGGGTCTGGGCGTTGTTGCGGGTGTCGAGGGTGCCGGCGGCCGGGTTGTAGGCGTTCTGCAGGTTCGACAGACCCGTGGGGGCGACGGTCAACAGCTCCTCCAGTGCGGCCCGTTGGGTGACGAGGACCTTGGTGACCTTGGCCAGGCCCGCGACGTCCGAGGTCAGCGCCTTCTTGTTGCCCTTCACGAAGCCGGACACGTCACCGAGGGCGGCGGCCAGGTACTTCAGCGCGGCCGCGAGATCCGTGCGCTCCCCGGCGAGCTGCCCGGCCACGTCGGCGAGGTCGGTGTCGAACGACCGCACGCTGGTGTCGTCCGCCGCCAGCGCGGCCGTGAACACCTGGAGGTGCCGGACGGTTCCGAACAGGTCGCCGCGGCCGTCGGACAGCGTGGTGACCGCCTGGGACAGGTCCTCGACCGTCTGGTTGAGGTCCTTGCCCTGGCCCCGGAGGTTGTCCGCGCTCACCCCGAGCAGCCGGGACAACGAGCCCCGCTGGTTGGCGCCGTTCGGCCCGAGCGCCTCGGCGGTGGTGTGCAGGCTGTCGAAGATCCGGTCCAGCTCGACGGGGACGGCCGTACGGGACTCGGGGATGACGTCGCCGTCCCGCAGGAGCGGTCCCTTCCGGTACACCGGCAGCAGCTGTACGTAACGGTCGCTGACGACCGAGGAGTTGACGATGGCGGCCTGCGCGTCGGCGGGAACCTTGCGGCCCCGGTCGTACGCCAGCTCCACCCGGACCCGGCCGCCCTCCGGCGTGATCTTCTCGACCTCGCCGATGCGGACACCGAGGACGCGGACGTCGGAGCCGGGGTAGATGCCGACCGTACGCGGGAAGTACGCCGTGACCCGGACCGGGTCGGAGTGCGGCCACAGGGCCACGGCGAGCGCCACGACGACGGCGAGCGCGGTGAACAGGGCCAGGAGTCTGCGGGTCATCGGGTGCCTCCCGTCCGCGGCGTGACCGGAGCCGCGACCAGGTTCTGGACGTAGGAGTCGAACCAGCGGCCGTTGCCGAGGGTGTTGGTGAAGAGCCGGACGTACGGCGCGAGGAGCCGCACACTGCGGTCGAGGCTCGCCTGGTTGCGTTCCAGCATGGTCACGAAGGTGTTCAGGTTCTTCAGGGCCGGCCCGATCTCCTTGCTGTTGTCGTCGACCAGACCGGACAGCTCGATGCCCAGCAGCGCCGAGGCCTTGAGCAGCTTGTGGATCGCCGCGCGGCGGTCGGCGATCTCCTTGAACAGCGCGTCGCCGTCCTTCACCAGCGCGGAGAAGTCCTTCGTGTGGTCGGCCAGCACCTTGGTGACCCCGTTCGCATGGTCGAGGAGCCCGCGCAGTGCCTTGTCCCGGGAGGCGACGGTCCGGGAGATCCGCGACAGCCCCTTGATCGATGCCCGTACCTCCGCCGGCGAGTCCTGGAAGGTGACGGAGATCGTGTCCAGCGCCTTGGCGAGCCGGTCCGTGTCGACCTTCTCGCTGGTCGTGGTCAGGTCGCTGAACGCCTGGACGACGTCGTACGCCGACACCGTCCGCCCGAGCGGGATCTCGCTGCCCGGCTTCAGCTGGCCCGGCCCCTTCGGGTACAGCGCCAGGTACTTGGCGCCGAGGATCGTCTTGACCCGGATCGCCGCGCCCGTGTCGGTGCCGAATCCCGGGCGGCCCTTCACCTTGAAGGTGACCTTGACGTGGTCGCCGTCCAGGTCGACGCCGTCGACCTTGCCGACCTTGACCCCGGCGATCCGCACCTCGTCGCCCGGCTTGAGCCCGCCCGCCTCCGAGAAGGCCGCGCTGTAGGTGTCGCCGCCACCGATCAGCGGCAGGCTGTCGGCGTTGAACGCGGCGACCGTGAGCAGCGCGAGGACCGTGAGACCGACGGCGCCCACGACGACCGGGTTGCGCTCACGGAACGGCTTCAGGCGCGGGCGCCTCAGCCGGATCGCGGGCAGCTTCGGTGGCAGGACGCGCACCTTCACCAGGGGCTGGGGGCGGGGCCTGCGCTTCGACAGCCGGGGGAGCCGAGGGACCCCAGGGAGATGCGGGAGCCTCAGCAGCTTCGGTGGCAGGACGCGCACCTTCACGAGGGGCTCGGGGCGGGCCTCGCGCTTCGGCAGCGGCCGGGGGAACCGCGGGAGCCTCAGCAGCTTCGGCGGCAGGACCCGCACCTTCACCAGGGGCTCGGGGCGGCGCTTTCGTACGGCACGCAGACTCATCCGCCGCACCTCGCCCGTGCCACATGCAGCTGCGGGGTGAGCACCTGCTTCGTCTCCGGCAGCACGATCCGGCCGTCGAAGTCGCAGAGGTAGAAGTTGAACCACGAGCCGTAGGACGCCGTCCCGGTCAGCTCGTTGAGCTTGTTCGGCAGCCGTTGCAGGACGCCCTCCACGGTCTTCTGGTTGTCGTTCAGCGTTCCGGTGAGCTCGCCGAGCCCGGCGATGTCGTCCTTCAGCGGCGCACGCGCGTCCTTCAGCAGACCCGACGTGACGTCCGCGAGGTCGCCGATGCTCACCAGCGACCTCCCGATGGGCCCCCGGTCGGCGGAGAGGCCCGAGACGACCCGGCGCAGCTGGGTGAGCAGGTCCGAGAAGCGGGAGCCGCGCTTGTCGAGGGTCGCCAGGACGGTGTTGAGGTTGTCGATCACCGAGCCGATCAGCTGGTCGCGGTCGGCGAGCGTCGTGGTGAGCGAGGCGGTGTGCGTGAGCAGGCTGTTCACCGTGCCGCCCTCGCCCTGGAAGGTCTGGATGATCTCGGTGGCGAGCTGGTTGACGTCGCTCGGGCTGAGCGCGGCGAACAGCGGCTTGAAGCCGTTCAGCAGGGCGTTGAGGTCCAGCGCCGGCTGGGTCCGGGACAGCGGGATGGTGCCGCCCGGCCGCAGCCGCCCGGTGCCGTCGCCGGTGCCCTCGGTGAGCGCGATGTACCGCTGTCCGACCAGGTTGCGGTAGCGGACGACCGCGTGGGTGGACGTCAGCAGCGGCCGGTCGGCGGTGACGGAGAACGTGACCTCGGCCAGCGTCCGGTCCTTGATCCGGATGTCCTCGACCTGACCGACCCGGACTCCGGCCACCCTGATGTCGTCACCGGTCTCCAGCCCGGTCACGTCGGAGAACACCGCGTGGTAGGTGTCCTTCGGGGTGAAGGAGAGATTGACGATGGTGGCGGCGAGCAGTGCCGTCGCCGTGATCGTGACCAGCGCGAACAGGCTGAACTTGATCAGCGGGGCGGCGGTCTGCCGGGCTCCTGGCCTGCTCATGCGACGCTCACCGCCGTTCCGCGCGCGAGCGGCCCGAACAGCAGGGTCGCGACGGGCGGCACCTGGTCCGCGGGGACGCCCATGACGGGGGCCACGAGCGAGCCGACGGCCCGCTGTTCGGCCCGGGTGGCGGACACGTCGACACCTCCGGGGAGTGCGCCGCCGGAACCTCCGGCGGACGTACCGTCGTTGAGATGGGGCTTCGGCCCGGGCACGGCCGGGTGCGGCAGGCCACGGCAGTCCGGTCCCGACCGTTCGCCGTAGACCGGCTCCTCACCGGGCCGGTACGCCCCCTGCGGCCGGACGACCTCGAGGGTGATGCGCATCTCGCCGCCCCGGAACGCGTCCTCCGAGGCCTTCTCCTGCCGGACCAGGCCCTGGAAGAGGCACGGGTACTCGGGGGAGTAGCGGGCGAACAGCTCCAGGGTGGGGCGGGAGACCCGGCCGAGGGTGATCAGCCGGTCGCCGTTCTCGGCGAGGAAGTCGTCCGCCGTGCCCGCCGCGGCGGCGGTCGAGCGGAGCCCCGCGGCCAGCTGGTCCTGCTTCTCGACGATCGTGCGGCTGGTGGTGACCGTGTTGCGCAGGATCCGCATCAGATCGGGCGCGGCGTCGCCGTACACCTCGGCGACGTCGGCGAACCGGGAGATGTCCTCCTTCAGCGACGGCAGGTGCGGGTTGAGCCGGCGCAGATAGCCCTCGACCCGGGTGAGGTTGTCGCCGATCCGGTCGCCGCGGCCCTCCAGGGCGGTGGCGAACGCCGAGAGGGTGGCGTCGAGTTCACCGGGCCGCACGGTCCGCAGCAGCGGCAGCAGGTCGTTCATCAGCTGCTGCACCTCGATGCCGACCTTCGTACGGTCCTGGGTGATCACGTCTCCTGCGTGGATGGGCCGGGCCGTGGAGCGGGCGGGCGGGACCAGGTCGACGTACTTCTCGCCGAACAGCGTCTTGGGCAGCAGCCGGGCGTGCACGTCCGCGGGGATGTACGGGACGTAACCCGGCTTCAGCGCGATGTCGAGGGTCGCCTTCGTGCCGTCGGCGTGCACCTCGCGCACCTCGCCCACCAGCACCCCGCGCAGCTTGACGTCGGCGCGCGGATCGAGCTGGTTGCCGAGGGTGTCGGCCCGCAGGGTGATCGGTACGACGGAGGTGAACGCCTGCTGGTAGACGGCCACCGCGAGGGACAGCAGCAGCGCCAGCACGACGAGGAACGCGATGCCGTACAGCCTGAGTCTCAGCGTGCGCACCGGCCTCACCCCGCGATCCGTACGGTCGTGTTGGCGCCCCAGATCGCGAGGCTCAGGAAGAAGTCCAGGACGTTGATGGCGACGATGGACGTCCGCACCGCCCGGCCCACCGCGACACCCACGCCCGCCGGGCCGCCGCTCGCGTGGTAGCCGTAGTAGCAGTGCACCAGGATGATCAGCACCGCGAAGACGATCACCTTGCCGAAGGACCACAGGACGTCCACCGGTGGCAGGTACTGGTGGAAGTAGTGGTCGTAGGTGCCCGTCGACTGCCCGTAGTAGCCGGTGGTGATGGTGCGGGCGGCGAGGTAGGAGGACAGCAGCCCGATCACGTACAGCGGGATCACCGCGACGAAGCCGGCGATCATCCGGGTCGTCACCAGGAACGGCAGCGACGGGACGCCCATCACCTCCAGCGCGTCGGTCTCCTCGCTGATCCGCATGGCGCCGAGCTGCGCCGTGAACCCGGCGCCGACCGTCGCCGACAGCGCGAGTCCGGCCACCAGCGGGGCGATCTCCCGGGTGTTGAAGTACGCCGACAGGAACGCCACGAAGTTGGAGGTGCCGAGCTGGTTCAGGGCCGCGTACCCCTGCAGGCCGACCTCGGTGCCGGTGAAGAAGGACAGGAAGGCGATCACGCCGACCGTGCCGCCGACGACGGCGAGCGCACCGCGCCCGAAGCTCACCTCGGCGAGCAGCCGCAGGATCTCCTTCTTGTAGCGGCGCAGCGTGCGGCCGGTCCACGCGAGCGAACGGCCGTAGAAGGAGAGTTGGGTGCCCAGCTCTTCGAGCGAGCGCAAGGGGCGGTCGAGAAGTCTCATCGGCTAACCCCTCTGCGGGACGACCTGGAAGTACACGGCGGTCATCACGAAGTTGGTCACGAACAGCAACATGAAGGTGATCACCACGGACTGGTTGACGGCATCGCCGACGCCCTTCGGACCGCCCTTCGCGGTCAGCCCCTTGTACGAGGCGACGATCGCCGCGATGGCCCCGAACACCAGCGCCTTGATCTCGGCCGCCCACAGGTCGGACAGCTGGGCGAGGGTGGTGAAGGACGCCAGGTAGGCGCCGGGCGTGCCGTGCTGGAGGATGACGTTGAAGAAATAGCCGCCCGCGACGCCGACCACCGAGACGAGTCCGTTGAGGAGGACGGCCACGACCATCGACGCCAGCACGCGGGGTACGACGAGCCGGTGGATCGGATCGATGCCGAGCACCTGCATCGCGTCGATCTCGTCCCGGATCTTGCGCGCCCCGAGGTCCGCGCAGATCGCCGTGCCGCCGGCGCCCGCGATCAGCAGCGCGGTGACGATCGGGGAGGCCTCGCGCAGCACGGCGAGCACGGACGCGGCACCGGAGAAGGACTGCGCGCCCAGCTGCCGGGTCAGACTGCCGATCTGCAGCGCGATGACCGCACCGAAGGGGATCGAGACGAGCGCCGTCGGCAGGATCGTCACGCTCGCCACGAACCACGCCTGCTGGATGAACTCCCGTGCCTGGAAGGGCCGTCGGGGCAGCGTCCGCACGACGTCCAGCGCCATCGCGAACAGGTTGCCCGAGTGCCTGAGCGCACCGGTCGGGGAGAGGCTCATGCGCTCGTCACCCCCGTCCCGTGCAGCTCGGCCTCGCGTCTCGCGATCGCCTCCCAGCGGGGCGGGCGGCTGATGCCGGGGCTCGGCAGCAGGCGCGGCGTGAGGCCCTGGACCGAGCCGCCGTCGTCGATCTGGGCCAGCTCCTGCTCGACCTGGGCGGCGTCCTTCTCCTCCGCCATGCCGATCGGCCCCTGCATCCGGCCGTTCAGGAACTGCCGTACGACCGGCTCGTCGCTGGTCAGCAGCTCCTCGCGGGGCCCGAACAGCACCAGCTCGCGCCGGAACAGCAGCCCGATGTTGTCGGGCACCTGGCGGGCCGAGGCGATGTCGTGGGTGACGATCAGGAAGGTCGCGTCGATCTGTGCGTTGAGGTCGACGATGAGCTGGTTGAGGTAGGCCACGCGGACCGGGTCCAGGCCCGAGTCCGGCTCGTCGAACAGGATGATCTCCGGGTCGAGGACCAGGGCGCGGGCGAGCCCGGCCCGCTTGCGCATACCGCCGGAGATCTCGCCGGGAAGCTTCCGCTCGGCGCCGATCAGCCCGACCATGTCCATCTTCTCGAGGACGATCCGCCGGATCTCGCTCTCGGACTTACGGGTGTGCTCGCGCAGCGGGAAGGCGATGTTGTCGTACAGGTCCATCGAGCCGAACAGCGCGCCGTCCTGGAACAGCACCCCGAACAGCTTGCGCACCTCGTACAGGTCGTGTTCGCGGAGCCTGGTGATGTCCCGGCCCTGGATCGTGATCGAGCCGCGCTCCGGCTTGAGCAGCCCGACGAGCGTCTTGAGGAACACCGACTTGCCCGTCCCCGAGGGGCCGAGCATCACCGAGACCTCGCCGGCGGGCAGCGTCAGCGAGACGTCCTGCCAGATGACCTGGTGGCCGAAGGACTTGGTCAGCCCTTCCACACAGATCTCGACACCCATCCGGTCCCACCCTTCGCCCGTGGAGCAGCTCCGACATCTGCTCTACGGGGACGGGCGGGACGTCCGTCGCGGCGACCGCGAATTTTTTTCCGGCGCGTTCGAGACGTGTTCCCGGCGTGCTACGGCAGCTTCGGGGAGGGCACGCTCGCGGTCGGTACGGGGAGGGAGGCGGACGGGAGCGGGGGAGCCGAGGGGGGCGAGGGCAGCGCCGGCGCCGAGGGCAGGTGCGGCACCTTCGGCACCGACGGCACCGAGGTCTTCACCGGCAGCTGAGGAAGCGGAGGCGTCGGGACCTTCGGCAGGGGCGGCACGGAGAGAGGCGCGGCGGACTCGCCGGCGGACGGCCGGGCCGTCGTCCGTGCCGGGGCCGCCGACGCCCTGCGCGTGCGCGGAACAGGCACCGGCTCCGTGGTGTCGTTGCGGAGCACCTGCGCCACGCCACGGGACTGTGCCGGGTGCGGCGCCGGAGCGGTCGCGCCACCGCCCCCGCCGAGCACCTGCGGCAGCACGAACCCGGCCACCGCCAGGGTCGCCGCCGTCGAGGTGACCGCCACGGCCTGCACCTTGCCGCCCCCGCGCGGACGCCCGCGCCCGACGAGGAACAGGACCAGCCCGAGCGTGCCGGCCAGCGAGGCGCGCAGCGTCCGCCGGGCCCGGGCGAGCAGCGACTCGACGGTCCGGTAGCTGAGCCCCATCCGCACGGCGACCTGGCCGACGTCCAGGTCCTCGGACTTCAGCCGGAGCGCCTCCGCCTGCCGGGCGGGCAGCTCCCCGCTGCGGACGGCGAGCCATCTCGCCTCGGCCCGGTCGCACACCGCCTCCTCGACGGGCACCGGGCCCGGCGCGACGAGCGTGGGGCGGCGGCCCACCTCGGCCTCGCGGTTGACCTGCCGGTACCGGTCGACGCACAGCCGCATCGTCACCGTCGTCAGCCAGGCGCCGAGCCGCTCGTCGTCGAGGTCCGGGCGCTCCGCGGCCCGCAGCATGGCCTCGTGTACGGCGTCCTCGGCGTCCTCCTGACTCATCGAGCGCCGCCGGGCCACCTTGAGCAGCTGCTCGCGGTGGCTCCACATGCGCCGCCAACGCGCGTCGGCGGCTTCCGTGTCCGCAGGCATGTCCGTCGCCATGAGGGCCCCTTCGCACTCACCCGCCGGTCCCGTGCTTCCGGCGGGTGGCGACATTACCGCCGAGTATCCGCGGTTGTGGAGAGGGAGACTCCCATCGTGTTCTAGCTGTTGCCCGTGGTCAGCGGCCCCGCGCCGGGGAGCGCTCCGCCGCCGGGCAGGGTGAGGGTCGGTTCGGGGACGGGAATCACCGGCGTCGCGGGCCTTGTGGGGGCGGCGGCCGTACGGGACGGCGTGGGGGTCGGGGAGGGGGCCGGCGCCGGCGGTGTACGCGACGGCCCAGGAGCCGGCTCACGGCTGCCCGTCGGCTTCGGCGACGAGGACTCGGTGTTCTTCGGGGCCTTCGCGCGGGAGGACTTCGGGAGATCCGCCCGGGACCCCCCGGCGGCGTCCGGCACCACGCGGTGTCCGGTCAGGTAGTACGCGTACCAGGCCTTCACCGTGCGCAGATAGGCGTCCGAGTGGTTGTAGCCGAGGATCGCCCGGTCCAGGTCGGCGGGGTCCGACAGGTCCCGGCCACCGGCGCACAGGTAGCGGCCGGCGGCGAGAGCGGCGTCGTAGACGTTGCCCGGGTCGGCGCGCCCGTCGCCGTTGCCGTCCGTGCCCCAGTGGGCCCAGGTCGACGGGATGAACTGCATCGGGCCGACCGCGCGGTCGTACACCGGGTCCCCGTCGTAGGCGCCGCCGTCGGTGTCCGGTACGACGGCGAAGGCGCCGCCCGTCAGCCGGGGGCCGAGGATCGGCGTGACGGTCGTACCGTCGGGCGTCACCCGGCCGCCCCAGGCCTGCCCGGACTCCACCTGGCCGATCGCGGCCAGCAGCTGCCAGCGCAGCCGGCAGCCCGGCGCGGTGCGCGCGAGCTCCTCCTCGGCACGCCGGTACGCGTCGAACACGGTCGCGGGCAGGGCGCCGCCGGTCACCGCCGGCGCCGGGCCCTTCCTCCGCGTCCGCAGCGGCGGCAGCTCGGTGCGGTACGGGGTGTCTCCGGACACGCTGGGCACATGCCCGGCGGGAGCCGCCTGCCGCGCGGGCTCCGCGGCCCCGGCCGAGACCGCTCCCGGCGCCTGTGACGCGGTCAGCGCGGCCATGGCCGCTGCCGCGATCGCCGTACCCCTGGCACCCCTCAGTGCCCCTGTGCGTGCACGCACTGTCACTGTGCCCTTCCCCTCGCTGAACGGATCCGTCGTCCGCTCTACGCGGGCGGGCGGCGGGTCCGTCGCGCCGAGTGCGCGAGGACCCGGAAGGGCTGCCGGAACATCGCCGCCGCGCGTTAGGTTGGGCGGGTGCGATTGAGAGTGGAGTTCACGACCGAACCCTTCGACCTCGACGAGGCGCCCGCGCATGCCCTGGCGGCGCGCGAGGTCATCGAGACGGCCGCGCTGGACGCCGTCGACGTGGGCCCGTTCGGCAACACGGCCGAAGGGGGCGCCGACCGTGTGCTCACCGCCGTGGACGCCCTGCTGCGCAGGAGCCTGGAGGCCGGTGCGACCCGGATCTCCCTCCAGGTCAACGTGATCACGGAGGGTGATAGGTGACCGGGGACGAGCCCTTCATCACGGCCGTGAAGCCGCTGGTCGACGCCATGGGCGGGGAGATGATGCCGCCGGACGAGGCCGGGCCCGAGGACGTCGTCCTCGCCTGGGAGGGCGTCGACGTCGTCGCCGTACGCCTGCCCCAGCTGGCCGACTCCCTCGACCACATCCTCGCCGCCATGGAGCGCCGGAAGGGCCGGCCGCTGGCCGACCTGGACCGCAAGGCCAAGCAGGAGATCGTACGGATACTGGAGGCGCGCGGCGCCTTCGCCGTGCGGCACGGCGTGGAGACCGTGGCGAGCGCGCTCGGGGTGAGCCGCTTCACGGTCTACAACTACCTCAACCGGGAGAAGGGGGGCTGAGCAGGGGCTGCGGAAGCAGCGTTGTCACGCGGAATTTTCAACAAAGTGTTGACGCCGTGTTTCGGAGGGCGTTAGCTGTTCGCAGCCCGTTCAGCACGAAGGCCGAATCCGGCCACGGAGGCTCCCGTGACTTCGACTTCCACGCCCCCGGGCCTGGCCCGGTTCAACGACCTGGAGGAGCGCGAGGCCCTCGCCGCCCTCCACGAGGCGTGTGCCTCCACGGAGTGGGCCCGGCGACTGCTCGCCGCCCGCCCCTACGCCACCCCCGAAGCGCTCTACGCCGCCAGCGACGCCGCCATGGCCGAGCTGACCACGGCGGACCTTCAGGAGGCGATGGCCGGACACCCGCCGATCGGGCGGCCCAGACCCGGGGACCCGACCTCCGCCCGCGAGCAGCGCGGCATGGCCGGCGCCTCCGAGGCACTCAAGGCCGAGATGCTCGAACTCAACCTGGCCTACCAGGAGAAGTTCGGCCATGTGTTCCTGATCTGCGCCACCGGCCGCACCGGTGAGCAGATGCGCGACGCGGTCAAGGAGCGGATCGGCAACGCGCCGGAGCAGGAGCGGGAGATCGTCCGCACCGAGCTGGGCAAGATCAACCGCATCCGACTGGCCCGACTCGTCGAAGAGGACGCCTGACACCATGAGCACCAGCACCACCGCCTCCGTGTCCACACACATCCTGGACACCTCGATCGGCCGCCCCGCCGAGGGCGTCGCCATCCAGCTCTCCGCGCGCTCCGGGCGTGCGGCCGACTGGCAGGCGCTCGGCGGCTCCGCGACCGACGCCGACGGCCGGTGCAAGGACCTGCCGGCACTGCCGGAGGGGACCACCCATGTACGGCTCGACTTCGCGGTCGAGCCGTATTTCGAGAAAAAGCAAGCCGATGCGCAGCAGGACGCCCCCGCGAATCGGGACAGCGGTGCGCAGTCCGTGTTCTTCCCGGAGGTGGCGATCACGTTCGCCGTCGTACCGGGCGAGCACTACCACGTGCCGCTGCTGCTCAACCCGTTCGGCTACTCCGTTTACCGAGGGAGCTAGCAGAAACATGCCCACGATCCTGGGACAGAACCAGTACGGCAAGGCCGAGAACCGAGTCGTAAAGATCACGCGGGACGGCGCCACCCACCACATCAAGGACCTCAACGTCTCCATCGCCCTGAGCGGCGACATGGACGAGGTCCACTACTCCGGCTCCAACGCCAACGTCCTGCCGACCGACACCACCAAGAACACGGTGTACGCGAAGGCCAAGGAACACGGCATCGAGTCCGCCGAGCAGTTCGGCATCCACCTCGCCCGGCACTTCGTCACCTCGCAGGAGCCGATCCACCGCGCCCGGATCCGGATCGAGGAGTACGCCTGGGAGCGGATCGAGACCTCCGACGCCAACTCCAAGTTCATCGGCGCGGACGAGGTCAAGCACTCCTTCGTCCGCAAGGGCCAGGAGATCCGCGTCACCCAGGTCACCTACGACGGTGAGAAGTGGGAGGTCGTCTCCGGCCTGAAGGACCTGGTCGTGATGAACTCGACGAACTCCGAATTCTGGGGCTACGTCAAGGACAAGTACACGACCCTGCAGGAGGCGTACGACCGCATCCTGGCCACCCAGGTCTCCGGCCGCTGGCGGTTCAACTGGACCGACGACGAGCAGAAGATGCCCAACTGGGAGAAGTCCTACGAGCAGGTCAGGAAGCACATGCTCCAGGCCTTCGCCGAGACCTACTCCCTCTCGCTGCAGCAGACGCTGTACCAGATGGGTGCGCGCATCATCAACAACCGCAGTGAGATCGACGAGGTCCGCTTCTCGCTGCCGAACAAGCACCACTTCCTGGTCGACCTGGAGCCCTTCGGGCTCAAGAACGACAACGAGGTCTACTTCGCCGCCGACCGGCCCTACGGCCTGATCGAGGCGACCATCCTCCGGGACGGCTGTGAGCCGCGGATCCCGGTCGACATGACCAACCTCTGACGCGGGACGCGTGTCCCCGACCCGCCCACCGGGCCGGGGGCACGCCACACCGGAGGGAACACCATGGCACAGCCTGCGAAGGGGCCGGCCCACGCCCCTTGTTCCACCCCGCCGGCGCACACCGGGAACGCCGTCACGTCCGACGCCGTCACGTCCGTGCACCCGGTGGACGAAAAGCTCCACCCGGTACGGCTCGTCCCCGCCGCGCTCCGGCACATCGCCGCCATGTACGCAGGCGTCGTCACTCCTCCGCTCATCATCGGCCAGGCCTGCGGACTCGACCTCGCGGCCCGCACCCGGCTGATCGCCGCGAGCCTGATCGTCGCGGGCGTCGCCACCATCCCGCAGACCATCGGCGTGAAGGACCTCGTCGGCAACCGGCTGCCCCTCGTCGACGCCGCCTCCGGCAGCAGCGCCGGGGCGCTCGTCGCGGTCCTGCTCAACCTGTTCTTCCATCACCTCGGCACCCGGAGCCGTCAACCGGCCCCGGCACTCAAATCCTCCTAGGGTCCTGCCGTGCCCTCCCGTGGACACTCCCCCTCCACGGGCCGCCACTCAAAGACAAGGAAGCACGATGGCACCATCGGCAGCCCAGCGCATCGTCATCGAGAACTGCGCGATCGCCACCGTGGACGCGGGCGACACCGAGTACGCCTCGGGACACCTCGTCCTCGCCGGCAACCGCATCGAGTCCGTCGGCGCGGGCCAGGCCCCCGACGGCCTCGAGAACGTGGTGCGCCGGATCGACGCGAGCGGCCACCTGGCCACCCCCGGTCTGGTCAACACCCACCACCACTTCTACCAGTGGATCACCCGGGGCCTGGCCACCGACCACAACCTGTTCAACTGGCTCGTCGCGCTCTACCCCACCTGGGCGCGCATCGACGAGCAGATGACCTACGTGGCCGCGCAGGGTTCCCTCGCCATGATGGCCCGCGGGGGTGTCACCACCGCCATGGACCACCACTACGTCTTCCCGCACGGCACCGGGGACCTGTCCGGCTCGATCATCCGGGCCGCCGCCGAGATGGGCGTCCGCTTCACGCTGGCCCGCGGCTCGATGGACCGCAGTGTCAAGGACGGCGGGCTGCCGCCGGACTTCGCCGTCGAGACGCTGGAGGGTGCGCTCGCGGCGACCGAGGAGACCGTGCGCACGCACCATGACGCCTCCTTCGACGCCATGACCCAGGTGGCCGTGGCCCCCTGCTCCCCGTTCTCGGTGTCGACCGAACTCCTCAAGCAGGGCGCGGAGCTGGCCCGCCGGCTGGGCGTACGGCTGCACACCCACGGCTCGGAGACCGTGGAGGAGGAGAAGTTCTGCCACGAGCTGTTCGGCATGGGCCCCACCGACTACTTCGAGTCCACCGGCTGGCTCGGCGAGGACGTGTGGATGGCGCACTGCGTCCACATGAACGACTCCGACATCGCCGCGTTCGCCCGCACGAAGACCGGCGTGGCCCACTGCCCGTCGTCCAACGCCCGCCTCGCCGCCGGCATCGCGAGGGTCCCCGACATGCTGAGGGCGGGCGTCCCGGTCGGCCTCGGCGTCGACGGTACGGCGTCCAACGAGTCCGGCGAACTCCACACCGAGCTGCGCAACGCCCTGCTGATCAACCGCCTCGGCGCGCACCGCGAGGCCGCGCTGAACGCCCGTCAGGCGCTCCGGCTCGGCACCCACGGCGGCGCCCAGGTCCTCGGCCGCGGCGACCAGATCGGCTCGCTGGAGCCGGGCAAGCTGGCCGACGTGGTGCTGTGGAGGCTGGACACCCTCGCCCACGCCTCCATCGCCGACCCGGTGACCGCGCTGGTCTTCGGCGCGGCGGCCCCGGTCACCGCGTCCTTCGTCAAC
Source organism: Streptomyces puniciscabiei (assembly GCF_006715785.1). Taxonomy (NCBI): domain Bacteria; kingdom Bacillati; phylum Actinomycetota; class Actinomycetes; order Kitasatosporales; family Streptomycetaceae; genus Streptomyces; species Streptomyces puniciscabiei. The sequence continues at coordinate 640,489 of NZ_VFNX01000001.1, read as the reverse complement.
GGCGAGCAGATCGTGGAGAACGGCCGCCTGCTCACCGTCGACGAGGACGCCATCGCCCGCACCACCCGCGCGGAGGCCCAGCGCCTCGCCCGGATCACGGCCCAGGCCTGACCGGTCACCCACGCGCCGGTGGGCCGGCCCCGCCTACGCCCGGCCCACCGGACACTTCGGCGAAGCCGCCGTGAGGCGGGGTACGCCGGTCCCCTCGGCGACCGCCGCCGGCGGCCACCGGCAAACCTGGCGGTCGCCCCGCGAGGCGGCCCGCCGGACACCGGCAGGCGGCCCCGCGGCCGGCTCGCCAGGATCCTTGGCGGTGGCCGTGCGGATGACCGCCGGAGGACGGAGAACGGAGGACCAGGCAGACCGGATCACGCGGCCGGTCTGCCGGACAACTCGGCGGCCACCTCTCGCGGGTGGCCTGCCGGAAAGACTTGGCGGTCACCTCTCGGGGTGATTCGCCGGAGGCCTCGGTGGGCCGGAGCATGCGGCCGGTCTGCCGGAGGAGTCGGCAGGCCGGGCCGTGCGGTCGGTCTGCCGGAGGACTGGCAGGCCGGGCCGTGTGGCCGGGTTGCCGGAGTACTTGGCGGGTCGCCCCGTGCGGGCGGCCTGTCGCAGGACGCGGCGGTCGCCCCCTGTGGGCGGCTCGCCGGAACGCTCCGGTCGGGAGGGACGGCTCCCGACCGGGGTCCGTGGACCCGAGCGGGGTCCACGGCAGCCGTCCGGGGCGCGTGCGGAAGCACGCGCCCCGGAACGGTCACCGCTCGCACCGCTCAAGCGCCACCCCCGTCCCGGTCCCGCACGACCACACGCACCACCTCCATGAAACCCACGTCGACAAAGACGTGTTAGCCGCTCGGAGGAGCCGCCGTGGCCGCCCATCCTGTTGACGAGAAACTCCCCGCCCTCAAAATGGCGACCAGCGGCCTGCAGCACGTGGCCGCCATGTACGCGGGAGTCGTCGCCCCACCCCTGATCGTCGGCGCGGCCGTAGGCCTGTCCGGCAAAGACCTCACCTTCCTCACCGGAGCCTGTCTGTTCACCGCCGGGCTCGCCACCTTCCTGCAGACCCTCGGCTTCTGGAAGGTCGGCGCCCGCCTGCCCTTCGTCAACGGCGTGACCTTCGCCGGCGTCGCCCCCATGACGGCGATCGTCGCGTCCGCGAAGGACAAGTCCGACGCCCTGCCGATGATCTTCGGCGCGGTCATCGTCGCCGGTCTGCTCGGCTTCGTCGCCGCGCCCTTCTTCAGCAAGGCCGTCCGCTTCTTCCCGCCCGTCGTCACCGGCTCGGTCATCACCCTGATCGGCGTCTCCCTGCTCCCGGTCGCGTTCAACTGGGCCCAGGGGCCGAACCCCGCGGCGCACGACTACGGATCGACGGCCAACCTCACCCTGGCCGGCATCACCCTCCTCATCGTCCTGCTGCTGCGCCGCTTCACCCGCGGCTTCGTCAAGCAGATCGCGGTCCTGCTCGGCCTGATCATCGGCACGCTCATCGCGATACCCTTCGGCGTCACCGACTTCAGCCCCGTCGCACACTCCGCCGTCGTGGGCTTCCCGACCCCGTTCCACTTCGGCGCACCCACGTTCCACATCGCGGCGATCCTGTCGATGTGCGTGGTGATGGTCGTCTCCATGACGGAGTCCACCGCCGACATGCTGGCGCTCGGCGAGATCGTCGAACGCCCCGCCGACGAGCGGACCATCGCGGCCGGCCTGCGTGCCGACACCCTCGGCTCCGCCCTCAGCCCGCTGTTCAACGGGTTCATGTGCAGCGCCTTCGCCCAGAACATCGGCCTGGTCGCCATGACGAGGATCCGCAGCCGCTTCGTGGTCGCCGTCGGCGGCGGCTTCCTCGTGCTGATGGGCCTGTGCCCGATGGCCGCCTCCCTCATCGCCGTCGTGCCCCGCCCGGTCCTCGGCGGCGCCGGCATCGTCCTGTTCGGCTCGGTCGCCGCGAGCGGCATCCAGACCCTGGTCCGGGCTGGCCTGGAGAAGGACAACAACGTCCTGATCGTCGCCGTCGCCCTCGCGGTCGGCATCGTCCCGATCACCGCGCCGGACTTCTACCACGCCTTCCCCGAGACCGCGAGGATCGTCCTGGACTCCGGCATCTCCACCGGCTGTGTGACGGCCGTCGTCCTCAACCTCCTCTTCAACCACATCGGCAAGGGCCAGGAGGCCGAGGACGTCACGCACCCGATGGAGGCGGGGGAGGAACTCACACCCGCCCACTGAACTCCCCCTGCGGGGCACGGCGATGGCCGTGCCCCGCACGGGTGTGTGCGGCAGTCTTGGGCCATGAACGAGTCCGGCCGGGTCGAGGCCTTCAGCGACGGCGTGTTCGCCATCGCCATCACCCTGCTCATCCTGGAGATCAAGGTCCCCAAGGCGGGGGAACACGGCGGCCTGTGGCACGCGCTGGGCGCGCAGTGGCCCTCGTACGCCGCCTATGTGGTCAGCTTTCTGGTCATCGGCATCATGTGGGTCAACCACCATCAGCTGTTCAGCTACGTCGCCCGGGTCGACCGCACGCTGATGTTCCTCAACCTTCTGCTGCTGATGATGGTGGCCGCGGTGCCGTGGCCGACGGCCATGCTCGCGGAGTATCTGCGCGAGGACGCCGCCTCACACGCGGCGGCCGCCGTGTACAGCCTGGTCATGGTCGCCATGGCCCTCGCCTTCCAGGCCCTGTGGTGGCACCTCACCCGCACCGGCCACCTCTTCGACGCGCGCGTGGACACCACGGCGGCCCGGTCGACCCGGGCCCGGTTCGCCCTCGGCTCCCTCGGCTACCCGCTCACGGTGGGCCTGGCCTTCGTCTCGGCCCCGCTCACGCTGGCCGCGCACGGCCTGCTCGCCCTCTACTACGGCTTCAACCAGATCGCGGTACCGACGCGCCCGGACCCGGACCCGGCCACGCCATGAGGTTCGCCAGCAGCTCCGCCTGCTCGATCGCGTCGTCCAGGGCGTGGTGGGTGTGCCGGCGCCGGGAGAGCAGTTCCCGCGGCATCGTGCCCTTGGCCACCGCCCGCAGCGGCAGCCCGGCCTTCGTGGCGTACAGCGTCTTCATGTCCAGGCAGCCGGAGTGCCCGAAGGGACTCTCGCCGGTGAAACGGATCAGGTACCAGTACAGGAACGTCCAGTCGTACGACGCCGGATACCCGCACATCACCGGCTGCGCACCCGCGCTCACCTCCCCGACCCAGGCACTGAACTCGGCGAGCGCGACGGCCGGTTCGGCGCCCTGAGCGGTCAACCGGTCCCGGTCCAGGCCGCTCACCGCCAGCGCCTCGGGGACGAATTCGCCGGAGATCGGCCGCAGTTCACGGTAGAAGGTCCGCTCTTCCGGGTCCGCCGGGGTGAAGCCGTCGGCGTCCTGGGTGCCGGCCACGGCCGCCCCGATGCTCAGCATGGAGTACGGCCCCGGGATGGGCCCGTCGGCCTCGATGTCGACGGAGATGCAGCGGCTGGGCTTGACGCGTCGTGCGGACATGGTCCCGCAGCATGGCAGCCACGGCCGCCGCCGCGCACCCCGTTTCCGGCGCGCGACGGCCTGCGGGCGGCTGCGCGGAGTCAGGCCCGCGGTCCCACCTGGCAGGGCGTCACCGCGGGCAGCCGGCCGGTGACGTACGACCTGGGCGGCACCCCCATCAGGGCACGGAAGTCGGACGTCATGTGCGACTGGTCGAAGTAGCCGGTGGCGGCGGCGAGTTCGGACCAGCGGGCGCTCCCGGCCCAGGTGACGACCGTACGGACGCGGTCGATACGGGCGTAGTGCTTGGGCGAGACCCCGACGCCCTCGGCGAACAGGTTCCGCAACTGACGCTCGCTGACGGCCAGTTCCCGGGCGACCTCCCGGACCTGCGCGGGCGCCCGGTCCAGCCGTACGGACAACGCCGCCACGCCCGCCCGCAGCAGTGCCGTACGGTCCGGATCCACGGCGTCGGACAGCAGCCCGGGCAGCACCTCGGTGAGGTGCGGCAGCGCATCCCGGGGCTCCAGCCGGTGCATCTCGCGCGCCAGCCGGCCCCCCGCCCCGCCCGGCAGTTCCTCCAGCCTCGCGACCCGGCCGACCAGTCCGGTGGCCGGAACACCCAGCAGGGGCCGGGCCGTACCCGGTGCGAGGCGCAGCTCCACACAGGAGATGCGGCTCTTCCCCTCGTGGTAGGAGGCCCGCACCCGCGGCCCGACGGCCAGCACGTCACGCCGCCCGTCCGCCGTCACCCGCAGCACCACCTTGGTCACCGCGTCGGGCAGATGGACGAACGCCTCCTCGGGCGGCTCGGCGAAGGACACGGTCCGCACCCCGGCGAGCCAGGGGCGCAGCACCTCGGGCGTGCTGCGGACCTGCCAGGCGGCGGTGTCGGGCGCGGCGGTGGAGTTCGGCACCCCTCCACGGTAAGCGCCCGGGACCGCCGTCCGGGCCGGTCGGCCGTGCCGGAATTTCCAAGAGACCGGCGCCGCCCGCGTACCACCGTGGACCCCATGATTCTGGTGACGGGTGCCACGGGCACCATCGGGAGTGATGTCGTACGACAGCTGGCCGCGCGCGGTGAGAAGGTGCGCGCCCTGACCCGCGACCCGGCGAAGGCGCGGGTCCCCGCCGGGGTGGAGGTGGTGCGCGGGGACTTCCACGAGCCGGCGTCCCTCGGAGCCGCGCTGGAAGGTGTGACGGCCGCCTTCCTGCTGCGTCCGCCCGGCCCGGACGAGGGCCGGGACGCGGCGCTGGTCGCGGCGGCCGACGCGGCGGGCGTACGACGGCTGGTCAAGCTCTCCGCCATCGGCACCGGCGACCCGGCGGTCGGCCCCTCCGGGCTCTGGCACCTGGACGGCGAGCGTGCCGTGCGCGACAGCGGAGCCGAGTGGACCGTGCTGCGGCCGTCGTCGTTCGCCTCCAACACGCTGAGCTGGGCGGAGCCGCTCCGGGCGGGCGAGCCGGTGCCCAACATGACCGGGGACGGGGAGTCGGGCGTGATCGATCCGCGCGATGTGGCAGCGGTCGCCGTCCGCGCGCTCGTCGACGCCGGGCACGCGGGGCGGACTTACACCCTGACCGGGCCCGAGGCCATCACTGTCCCCGGCCAGACCGCCGTGCTCGCCGACGTCCTGGGCCGCCCGGTCCCGGTCCGGAACCTGTCGCTGGACCAGACCCGTGAATTCCTGCGCACCGCCTGGGGTTTCGACGAGGAGCGTGCGGACGGCATCCTGACCGGCGTCGCGTTCGTCCGCGACGGCGGCAACGCGGTGGTCACCGAGGACGTGCCCGAGGTACTGGGCCGCCCGGCCCGGACCTTCCGGGAGTGGGCCGAGGACCACAAGGAGGCCTTCGGCGCGGACTGAACCTCCAGGGACCGGCAGCGGGCGCGGGCCCGCGGGGCCTACAGGCCGAACAGGGCGAGGTCCGTCGTCAGTTCCTTGAAGACCTCCCGCGGGTCGGCGACCAGCTTGCGCTCCTTGAGATCCAGCAGGCCGCCCACCCCGCTGACCTCGGCCGCCAGGGTGCCGTCGGTCTTGCGTATCTCCTGCACGACCCGGAAGGTCCTGCCGCCGCCCCACTCGAACTCACAGGTCACCTCGACCTCGTCGCCGGCGAGCAGTTCGCGCCGGAAACGGATCGTCGTCTCCAGCGCCACCGGACCGACACCCCGGCCCACCAGCCGGGCCTGGCTGATGCCGGCCGCCTGCAGCAGCGACCAGCGGGCGTGCTCCGCGTAGTTGAGGTACACGGACTGGTTGAGGTGTCCCTGGGTGTCGGTCTCGTAGCCGCGGACGGTCACGCGCACGGAAAACGGTTCGCTCACGGGTTCCCCTTCTCGTGTACGACACACTGGCCACTGATCCTCGCACGCGCTCACACCCGGCGCGGCGACGCCAGCAGATAGCGCACTCTCGTGCGCGGTTCGGTGTACTCGCCGGTCTGCCAGCCCGCGCGCTCCAGCGTGGCCGCGCAGGCCGCCAGGCTCTCCGCCCCCGGCGCGTACACCGCGACCGCCTCCGGCTGCGGGGTCGCACGCACCCGGTAACCCTCCGCCTCCCCGGCCGCCGGACGGTGTCCGGCCGCCTCCAGGGCCAGCGCTGCCGCCCGCACCAGATGGGTGCGCTCCCAGCCGCACGGCCGGTCCACCGCGCCGTCGGGGTTGGTCATCCGGCGCAGCTCCAGCAGCCCCTGCCAGGCGCCGTGCACCTCGCGCAGCCGCGCCGGACCGTCCGCGGGCGGTGCCGTCTCGCCGCCGACCCGTGCCGCGAACACCCCGGCGTCCGCCGCGGGCTCCGCCCCCTCCGCCTCGGGCACCGCCTCCCGTGGCTTCGCCTCCCGTATCCGGTGCCCCGCCGGGGTCAGGAAGTGCTCATGCGGCGGCCGCGGGTGCCGGAAGGCCAGCCCCCGCCGCACCAGCGCCGTCAGCTGCGCCTCCGTACCCCGCAACCGCCCGGTCACCGGATCGGCGGCCTCGATCACCCGCCGCTGCGCGGCGGTCGGCGGTCGGCTCACAGCGCACCCCTTCCGCTCCCGTCCCCTGCCCGCGGACCGCCCGTCACACGGCCCATTTCGCAGAGTACGGCCCGGGTCTGACAACGCGGCCCTGGTTTCCGGGCGGCCGTCCACAGGCCGGCTGCGGACGCAGGCTCGTCCGAGGACAGCCGTATACACGCAGCCGTATAGCCGTATACACGCAGCCGTACACGGTGGCCCGCACGCCGTGTCCCGCACACGGTATGCAGTCGGCCCCATGCCGCTGCCGCCCGTACGCTGCCGCCCCCATCCCCGGTCCCGCAACCCCCCGCTGCCGCACGCCCGCTCCCGTACCCCCCGCTCCCGTGCCTCCCCGCTCCCGAACCCCTCTACTCCCGCGGCCGGATGTTCCACCCCGCCACCACCGGCCGCTCGTGCTCCGTCCCCAGCCGGCACAGGGTGCCCGTCGCCAGCTGGAACAGGGCCCCGTGCCGGGGCGGGAGGCCGAGGCGGCGGGCGGTGAGGACGCGCAGGAAGTGGCCGTGGGCGATCAGCACGACACCGTCCTCGGAGCCGGCGAGGGTGGCGTCGACCTTGGCCAGCATCCGGTCGGCGCGCTCGCCGACCTGCTCCGGGGTCTCGCCCGGGTGCTCCGGCGGCCCCGGCGCGACCCCGTCCGTGAACAGGAACCAGCCCGGCCGGCTCCGCTGGATCTCGACGGTGGTCACGCCCTCGTACCCGCCGTAGTCCCATTCGCGCAGGTCGGCGTCGACCCGGGCGTCCGGGATCCCGATCAGCTCGGCCGTCTCCCGGGCCCGCTGCAGGGGGCTGACGAACGCGGCCCCGATCCGGTGCGAGCGGATCAGTGGCCCCAGCCGGCGTGCCTCCTCCCGCCCGTGCTCGGTGAGGGGCACGTCGGTCCAGCCGGTGTGCCGTCCGGACCGCGACCACTCGGTCTCACCGTGCCGGACGAGAAAGAGGTCACCCACGTCAGCGCCTTCCCGCTCGCCTGTCAGCACGGTGTCACAGGGAGGCGGCCGCCCGCAGGACGGACTCGGCCAGACGGCCGTTCTCCGGGGCGGCGCCCACCCCGGAGGGGAAGGAGAACCGGCGCCGGGTGTAGGCGTACGCGATGCCGTGTGCCGGGTCGGCGAAGCCCAGCGAGCCGGTCGCGCCGCTGTGCCCGAAGGTGCCGGCGTCGAGGAACGGGTAGAGCGCGGGGGTGTGCTCGAAGCCGCGCGCGAAGTGGTTCTCGCTGCCGACGACCAGGTCGGGACCGCCCGGGGTGCGCAGCTCGGCGAACAGGGCCGCGGTCGCGGGTGTGAGCAGCGGCGGCCTGCCGTCCACGGTGCTGATGGCCGCCGCGTACATCCCGGCGACCCCGCGCGCGTTGCCCACACCGCCGGAGGACGTCGGCCCGAGCGCCTTCACCCGGGGGTGGTTGCCGAAGGCCACGAGGTCGATCGGCTCCGGCCCGTGCGCGCTGAAGGCGATGCCCCGGATGCTGTCCGGAGCCGCCGCCCGCTCCTTCAGCAGCGCGGCCTCCTCCGGGGTCGGCAGCAGCGGCTGCACGTCCACCCAGCGCTTCTCGGCCTCCGCGGGCAGCCCCAGGTAGTAGTCGAGCCCGTACGGCGCCCGGATCCGCTCCTCGTACAGCTCCTGGATGGACCGCCCGGTCACCCGGCGTACCACCTCGCCGGTGAGGGCGCCGATGACGAAGGCGTGGTAGCCCCAGGCGGTGCCCGGCTCCCACAGCGGCCTGCGCTGCGCCAGCCGGGCCGCGGTGATCCGGTCGTCCGCCAACTCCTCGACGGTGAAGGCCTGTTCGGCATCGCCGACGAGTCCGGCCCGGTGCTCCAGCAGCTCGCCCAGTGTCAGCCGGTCCTTGCCGTGCGCGCCGAACTCCGGCCAGTAGGCGGCGACTTCACGACCCAGGTCGAGCACCCCTTCCTGCACCAGCATGGCGACGACGAGGTGGGCGGCTCCCTTGGCGATGGAGTACAGGGTCGTCAGCGAGTTCCCGTCGATGCCGTCACCGCCCCACAGGTCCACCACACGCCGCCCGTGCCGGTACACCACCAGCTGTGCGCCAGGATCGTCCCGCTCCCCGGCGAGCACCGCCGCGAACTCCTCGCGGACGCCCTCGAAGCCCTCCGCCACCGTTCCGTGCACGTCGATCCGCATACGTCGTCCCCCTGGTCGGTGATCCGGTACGGAGTGCACCAACCGCCGGCCCGGTCCGGGCATTCCCGGAGCGGGCCGCCGGATGTTTCCGTCAGGATCGGGTCGAGGCGCGCAGCGGCGGTTCCACGGCGATGGCCTGCCCGCAGGCGTCCAGCGGTCCTGTTGCCGCCGGTCGGGCGCCCGGTCGCGCGCCTCGTTCCCCCTCGTGCTGTCGTCGCGTCGTCAGCTGCCCTGCGAGACGAGCGTGGTCTCGGTGCCGAGGGACTTGGCGCCGGTCTCGGCGTACAGCGAGGTCTCGCCGTCGGACCAGCGCACGACGAGGTCGTTGCCGGTGTGGTCGGCGGTGAAGTCACCGGAGGTCATGACCTGGGCGTGCGTCCAGGTGCCGTTGGGGCCGACCAGCCGGGACCGGGTGCCGAGCCCGGCGGCCGAGATGCCGGTGCAGCTGTCGAGCGAGCCGTCGGACCAGCGCACGAGCAGGTCCGCGCCGCTCGTGCCCTTGAAGGCGCCGCCGGTGAGCAGCGCGGCCTTGGTCCAGGTGCCGTTCGGCCCGACGAGCCGCTTGCCGGTGCCGAAGGAGCCGGAGCGGATCCCGGTGTACAGCACCAGGCTGCCGTCGGACCGGCGCACCAGCAGGTCGGTCGCGCCCTTGGCGCCGTGGAACTGCCCGGCGGTGAGCTGCACGGCGTTCTGCCAGTCGGACTTGGGCTTGGCCATCTGCACCTCGCGGCCCACCCCGGAGGCACCGAGGGCCGGGTAGAGGGTGACCTCGCCGTCGGACCAGCGCACCAGCAGGCCCGGCCGGGTGCCGCCGAAGGTCCCGCCGGTGATGCTCCGGGCGTGCGTCCAGGTGGAGTTGGCCTTCAGCAGCCGCTTCTCGGCCCCGAACCCGCCCTTGCCGTCCCCGGGGTACAGCGTGACCCCGCCGTCGGACCAGACGACGAGCAGATCGCCGAGCTGGTCACCGGTGTAGTCGGCGGAGGCCATCAGCGCGGCGCCCTTCCAGCGGGCCGCGCCGCCGGGCAACTGCAGGCCCGTGTACGGCGGCAGACCGGAGGGCGGGTCCTGGCCGGCCACCGCGTCGGCGAGGAGGTTGGCGGCGTCGGCGCCGAACGCCGGGGCGTAGCTGATGTAGTCGACGTTCGCGTCGTTGCCGCCGCCGTTGTAGCCGCCGAGGTTGCCTATGACGTGGCCGGTGAGGGCCCCGTCCTGGTAGTCGGTGATCCAGGGGCTGCCGGACGTGCCGCCGTAGTAGCCGCCGCAGGTCATGGACATCTGCCGGTAGCCGGGGAGCTGGGTCGTCGGCACGGTGCACTTGACGGCCTGGCCCGCGTTGTTGTGCTGGTAGGAGGGGTAACCGACGACGGTGACGTTCTTCTGCGCGTAGCCGCTGGGGCGGGTGAAGGTCAGTCCGCCGCCCACCGCGTCCTGAAGGCTCTGGCCCTTCTGGTTGGCCGAGACCCGGGCGAACGCGGTGTCCAGGTCGGACGAGGGGCCCTTGGTGGTCGACGAGCCCTTGTCGGGCGTGTACCGGGGGTCGATGTAGACGTGCTGGATGTGGAAGATGCCGTACGGCTGCTGATCCGGGCCGGCGCCCTGCACGAACTGGGGCACGAAGACGTAGTCGCTCTTCATGTTCAGCGCGCAGTGGGCCGCGGTGAGGACGACGCTGCGCACGGAGGTGTCGATGACGCTGCCGGTGCAGTGCCAGGTGGTACCGCTCGGCCCGTCGGAGCCGAAGAACGTCCCGACCAGCGGCGTCCCCTTGAACAGGGTGCCCTGGGGCCGTCCCGCCGCCGCGACCCCCGGGCCGGTTCCGGCGGGTGCCGTGCGGGCCGCGTCCAGCGGCTTGGCGTCCGCCATGCGCTGCGCGGTCCAGAACCGCGCGGCCTGCCGGGCCTCCTGTCCGGCGGAGGGCGTCGGCGACCCGGCGGCCTGGGCCTGCGCGGCCGGAATCGCCCCGCCGAGGGCGGCGCCGCACACCGCGGCGACGGTCACCCGGCGTATGCGGGACGAGGACGGCTTTCTGTACGAGAACAACGGTGCTCCCCCTGGTCTGCTGGAACCGGACCAGGGGGAAGCGCGGCACGGCGCTGGTCGGGCGCGCACCGAGAGCGCGGTACCCGCCTGAGCGGAGTCCCCCCCCCGGTCATGCGAGCGATCTTCGCACAAGCGCGCGAACGAGCGAAACGGGCTACTGCCGGTACCCGCCGAGGAACCGCCCGATCCGGCCGATCGCCGCCTCCAGGTCCTCCGCGTGCGGCAGGGTGAGGATGCGGAAGTGGTCGGGCGAGGGCCAGTTGAAGCCGGTGCCCTGGACCACCTGGATCTTCTCGCGCAGCAGCAGGTCGAGGACGAACTTCTCGTCGTCCAGGATCCTGTGCACCTTGGGGTCGAGGCGCGGGAAGGCGTACAGCGCGCCTTTGGGTTTCACGCAGGACACGCCGGGGATCTCGTTCAGCTTCTCCCAGGCCACGTTGCGCTGCTCGTACAACCGGCCGCCGGGCAGGGTGAGTTCGCGGATGGACTGGCGGCCGCCGAGCGCGGCCTGGATGGCGTACTGGGCGGGCCCGTTGGCGCACAGGCGCATGGAGGCCAGCATGGTCAGGCCCTCCAGGTAGTCGCGCGCGTGCTGCCTGGGGCCCGTCACCACCAGCCAGCCGGAGCGGAAACCCGCCACCCGGTACGTCTTCGACAGCCCGCAGAAGGTGAGGACGACCAGGTCGGGGGCGAGGGCGGCGGCCGAGTGGTGAACGGCGTCGTCGTAGAGGATCTGGTCGTAGATCTCGTCGGCGAACACCATCAGGCCGTGCCGGCGCGCCAGATCCAGGATGCCCTCGACGACCTCCTTCGGGTACACCGCGCCCGTGGGGTTGTTCGGGTTGATGATGACCACGGCCTTGGTGCGGTCCGTGATCTTCGACGCCATGTCGGCCAGGTCCGGGTTCCAGTCGGCCTGTTCGTCGCACAGGTAGTGGACCGCCTTGCCGCCGGCGAGCGTCGTCACGGCCGTCCAGAGCGGGTAGTCCGGGGCGGGGACGAGGATTTCGTCGCCGTCCTCGATCAGCGCCTGTACGGCCATGGAGACCAGCTCGGACACGCCGTTGCCCAGGAAGACGTCGTCCACGCCGACGTCGAGGCCCAGGTTCTGGTAGCGCTGGGCGACCGCCCGGCGGGCGGAGAGGATGCCGCGGGAGTCGGTGTAGCCGTGCGCCTGCGGCAGCATCCGGATCATGTCCTGGAGGATCTCCTCCGGCGCCTCGAAGCCGAAGGCCGCGGGGTTGCCGGTGTTCAGGCGCAGCACGCTGTGCCCCGCCTTCTCCAGCGCGTTGGCGTGCTCGATCACCGGGCCGCGGATCTCGTAACAGACCTCGCTGAGCTTGTTCGACTGCCGGAACTCCATGCGCCCCTCCGGAAACTGGTGTTGCTTGGTTTTACCAAGTGGACGCTTGGAAAGTCCAACATCTTGTCTAGACTGCGTCGCATGTCACCACGCCGAAGCTACGACCAGTACTGCTCCGCAGCCCGCGCCCTCGATCTCGTCGGCGACCGCTGGACGCTGCTGATCGTCCGGGAGCTGCTGGCCGGCCCCCGCCGCTACACGGACCTGCACGCGGACCTCCCCGGCGTGAGCACGGACGTACTCGCCTCACGGCTGAAGGACATGGAGCGCGACGGCCTCACGACGCGTCGGCGGCTGCCCCCGCCCGGCGCGGCCTACGTCTACGAACTCACCGGCCGGGGACGCGAGTTGCTGCCGGTGCTGCAGGCGCTGGGCAGCTGGGGCGAGGCCGAGCTGGGGGAGCGGCGCCCGACGGACGCGGTACGCGCCCACTGGTTCGCGCTGCCGCTGCTGCGCGCGCTGGAGGGCGAGGGCCTGGTCGAAGTCCGGCTGGAGGAGGGGGACTTCCATCTGCGCCTCGGCGCGCAGGAGGGCCCGGTGTACGGCGACGGACCCGCCCCCGACGAGCCCGACGCCCGCCTGACGATGGACGCGGGCACCTGTGAGGCGGTCGCCCGGGGTGAGGTGGGCCTGAGGGACGCGGTAGGGGACGGCCGGGTGACGGTGACCGGCGACGGCACACCGGCGAAGGCGCTGCGGGAGGCGTAGCGGAGAAAGGCGAAGGCCCGCCGGCAGGCGGGCCTTCGGTCACATCGGCTCAGGCGTTCGGCGGCACCCGCGACGGCCGTCCCGACCCCCGCGTCAGCGCGTACCCCCCGATCCCGGCGAGAGCCGCGAGCACGGCCCCGAGCCCGGTCCACACCCACCGGTCGGACCACCAACCGGAGGACCAGCCGTCGTTCGAACCGAAGCTGGAGAGCACCGCCGGCTTCGAACCGTCCGTCTTCTCCCCGGACTTGACGGCGATGCCGGGTACCAGCGGCTTGCCCAGCGAGCCGTCCGCCGCGGCCGAACCGCCGATGTCCTTGGAGTCGACGCGTACTTCGGCGCTCACGGGCTGACCGAGGTCGGTGGCGCCGAGGTCCACGACGGTCAGCCGGACGTAGTACGTGCCCGGCAGCGGGTCGTTGGCCGACGGCTCGGCCCAGCCGCGCACCGTTCGCAGCACACAGGCGAGCTCGACCGAGGAGGCGTCCTGCGCGGCGGTACGGGGGTCGGCGCCGTACTGGCAGGCCTGCCGGCGCCGCAGCCCGTCGTACACGGCGAGCTGCCAGCTCTGCGTGCCGTGCGTCCGCGGCAGCTTCACCTTCGCCTTGACGGTGGGCCGCTGGCCGATGTCCGCCGGGAACGACCAGTACATGTAGTCACCGGTGGAGCCGGAGGCGGTGGCCCGCTGCCCCTGCTCCAGCTCCGTCGCCGTGCGGAAGGAGGTGCCCGCCCTGGTGGGCGCCGAGCCGTCGGCGGACGCGCTCGGCGAAGGGCTCGGGGTGTCGGCGGCGGCCGGCCCGGCGGCCAGGCCCAGCGCCAGCAGCGCCCCGCCCAGCACTCGTGTGATCCGCATCAGTTCGTCCTCCAGACCGCGATCCGCCAGCGCGACAGCCAGCCCCACAGCAGACCGGCGAGGAAGCCGGTCAGCACCAGGACCCCCAGCAGCCACCAGCCACGGCCGAGGCCGAAGGAGGCCACGTCGTGATGCCCGGACGGCCCGTCCACCACGTCCACGGTCAGCTCCAGCGGCAGACCCGGCGTGGTCTTCACCCCGGACGCCGCCGAGAAGGAGTTGGTGACCTCGAGGCACACCGTCTCCGCGGGCGCGTTGTCGTCGTCGCTGTCCGGCTTCGGATAGCGCAGACCCGTCGAGATCACGTCCGTACGGCCCGTGCCCGCGGCCTCGCCGCGCACGATCTCGCGTCCGGGCACGGTCACCGCCCGCAGCAGCACCCCGTAGTCCGGGTTCACGGCGCGGTCGTCGGCGACGCTCACCGAGGCGCGCAGCTCCTTGCCGGGGTCGACGTCGACCTTGTACCAGCGCTGCTGCCCGAACTCCTCCCGGTCCGTGTACAGCCCGGACTTCAGCGTCGGCGCCTTCTCGCACTGCGCGGCGCCCTCGGTGGCCACCGGCGTCACCACCGGATCCGCCGCCCGGTCGACCAACTGGCCCACGCGGTCGGACAGTTCCTCCTTGTGCCGGACGTCGGTGTAGGTGCCGCCGGTGGCGTCGGCGATGCAGCTGAGCTGGTCGCGCGTCCTGGCGTCCGGCACCAGGCCGAGGGTGTCGATGGTCAGGCCGATGCCCTTGGCCGCTATCTCGCGGGCCACCTCGCACGGGTCGAGCGGCTGGCAGGTGTCCTCGCCGTCGCTGATCAGGACGATACGGCGGGTGCCACTGCCGCCGTTCAGGTCGTCCGCCGCCTTCAGCAGCGCGGGCCCGATCGGCGTCCAGCCGGTGGGCTGCAGCGTGGCCACCGCCGTCTTCGCGTCGGTCCGGTTCAGCGGGCCGACCGGGTAGAGCTGCGCGGTGTCCTTGCAGCCCTCCTTGCGGTCGTTGCCGCGGTAGTTGGCGCCCAGCGTGCGGATGCCGAGCTGCACCTCCTGCGGCGTCGCGTCCAGCACCTCGTCGAACGCCTGCTTCGCCGCGGCCATCCGGGAGCCGCCGTCGATGTCCCGCGTCCGCATGGAACCGCTGACGTCCAGCACCAGTTCGACCTTCGGAGCGGCCTGTTCCGTCTCGTCGGCGACGGCCCCGCCGGGGAACGCGATCCCGGCCGCCAGGGCGGCGAGCAGAGCACAGACGCCCGCCGCCAGCCGTTGTCTTGTGATCATCGGCGGATCTTATTGATCAGACGGTGTGTGCTCCAAAACGAGCGGGTTCGGCAGCGACGTCCACTGGTCGCCGGGGGCCTGCGGGGACAGTCGCATCAGGGTCAACGCCTTCGCCGGCAGCGGCCCTTCGCGCAAGGCGCGCAGGCCGGGGGTGTCGGGCAGGTCCGGTACGGCGGCCGACAGCGCCGCTCCCAGGGCCGGCCCCGAACCCGCCGCACCGGCCACGGCGCCCGCCACCAGGGAGCCGAACAGCTTGCGGCGCAGGGCGGTTTCGTCGTCGGTGATCAGTCGGCCGGTCAGCGGCGGCGGGGTGATGCCGTGCCGGGCCAGGCGGGCCGGGCTGATCCTGATGTCGGCCAGGTCGCGGTAGACCAGCCGCAGCGGGGTGCCGTCGGCCGACAGGATCACCAGCAGGTTCTGGCCGTGCGCCTCCAGGGCCACGCCGAGGTCGAGCAGCCGCAGCCCCACGGTCAGCGCCAGCCGGGTGAACGCCGCCAGCCAGGCGGGCGAGTCGGGCAGGGCCGTCGTGGCGAGCGCGGCCACGGGTACGACCCGCTCGCCCTGGCCGGCGTACACCTCGGGCGACTCCCGCAGCAGCGCGGCCAGGTCCGGGGAGTGGGCCGAGACCGCGCCCAGCGTGCGGGTGACGTGCAGCAGGCCCCCGGTGCGCGCCGCCAGCTCCTCACCGAGCGCGGACAGGGGCGCGGCGGCCGCGACCGAGTACGGCGAGATGTCCCGCACCGAGGACGTCAGCCGGGCGCTGAGCGCGGTCTTCACATGCGGTCCGTCCGGGAGCGCCAGGGTACGCAGGGAGAGCAGGGGGCGGGCCGGGCGCCAGGGAGCGTACGGCTGCTTCAGGACGTGGTCCGCCTGCCAGGGGTGCACCGGCACCAGCACCCGCTCGCCGTCCCGCAGTTCCTCCGGCCAGTCGCCGGTGACCAGGCACCCGTCCGCCGGCACCGGCACCGTCCGCAGCTCCACGACCGGCCGGTGCTCCGGGCCGTACGCGAGCTGGTCCGCCACGGAGAAACCGGGCCGGGAACGGCAGCACGGGTGGTACGGATGCCCGTCGGTCACCCGCTGCTCCCACTCCCAGTCCCGCTCTCGGCTTCCGGCCGGGGGGACCCCCACCGGCCACTCCTTCGGGTGAGCCGCGCCGGCCCGCGACAGCGCCAACGAGGCGACACTGTCGGCCAGTTCTGCCGCGAACGCGGAGCCGTGCGGCACGCCGAGGGCAGTCATCAGCGCGGCCGGATCCACCTGGTGTTCCCGGTCCAGACGGACGCCGGTGACGTACGCGCTGGTGGCGTACGGGTCCGCGTGCGGCCCGTACAGCGTCCGGCCGTCGGCGAGCCGCAGCGCGAGGCTGTGCGCGCCCTGCACCCTTCCGGTGATCCACGGCAGTGGCTCATGGGCCAGCGCCCGCCACAGCCGGGTCAGCACCGCGGCACGGGCGCCCGGCAGCTCTGCCGTGTACCGGGGCAGCAGCCCGGGCCGGACGGCGGCCAGTTCCTCGGCGACCCGGGTCTCGGCGGCGGGGGGACGGTGCACGGTCGGCTCCTCGGGTACACGGCGCACGGAGGACGATTGTCGGCGACGACAGACATACTGATGGCGACCACCCCGGACGAAACGAATGGATCGCGTGGACTCCTCACCCTCCTCCGGAGCACCCACCCCCGGAGCCGTCGGCGGCCGCGCCGACGCCTACGCGGCCGCGCCTCTGCTGAACTGCCTGCTGCGCGAGGTGGCCGAGCCGCTCGGGCACCCCGGTGACCTGCGGGTCCACCGGCTGCCCAGCGGGCGGCTGCTGCGCGTGCGACCCGGCCGGCGCCCCGCCGATCCCGAGGTGTGCGCGGCCGGGACCTGGCACCGCGTCGGCCACTCCGAGCTGGTCAAACTGGTCGCCGAGGAGCTGCGCCGGCACACCGGGCTGTCCGGCGGCGACCTGCCCGCCGAGATGGTCGACAGCCGGGACGCGGTCGCGGCCCTGCTCACCGCCCGCGCCCGGGCGACGGCACCCGCCGACCCGTATCTGCGGTCCGAGCAGTCCCTGATCGGCGGCCACCCGTACCACCCCGCGCCCAAGGCGCGCGGCGGCGGCCCGGTCGCCTCCTGGCTGCCGTACGCCCCCGAGGCGCACGCCCGTTTCCCCCTGGTGCTGCTCGGCGTCCGCGAGGACCAGGTGGCCGAGGAGGGCGACACGCGCGCCCTGGACGCGCTCGGTTCGGCCCCGCCCGGCTACCGCCTGCTGCCGGCCCACCCCTGGCAGCTGGACCTGGTGGGCCGCGAGCTGGCGGAGGCCTTCGCCGACGGCCGGCTGCTCCGCCTCGGCACGACCGCCTTCGACACCTGGCCGACCGCGGCGATCCGCACGGTGTACGAGCCCCGGCGCGACCTGTTCCTGAAGTTCAGCCTGGACGTCCGCATCACCAACGACATCCGCCGCCTGTGGCGCCACGACCTGCGGAAACTGCGCCGTACCGACACGGCCGCCCAGCGCGCCTTCGCGGCGCTGGGGCCGCCCGCGGCCTGGCTGAGCGACCGCGGCTACCGCACGGCCGCCTTCGCCTTCGAGGAGCTCGCCGTCCTCGTCCGCGACGGCCTGCGCGGCCATCTGCTGCCGGGCGCCGTTCCGCTGCTCGCCGCCGGCCTCGCCGAGGGCTTCGACGGCAGCCCGCTGGCCGCCGCGGCCGACCCGTCGGCCTGGTGGGAGGCCTATCTGCGCCAGGTCGTGCCGCCCGCCCTCACGGCGTTCGACGACCACGGAGTCGTCCTCGAAGCCCATCTGCAGAACACCCTCGTCGCCGTGGACCGGGCCGGCACGCCCGTCCAGGCGCTGTTCCGGGACGCCGAGGGCGCCAAGCTGCTGCCGGAGGTGACCCGCGCGGCGGGCTGGGAGCGGCTGGTGTACTGCCTGGTCGTCAACCATCTCACCGAGATCGCCGCCGCCCTCGCCGAACACCATCCGGGACTCGACCCCTGGCCCGCCGCGCGCCGCGAACTCGCCCGGCACGACCTGCCCGAGATCCCCGCCCTGCTCACCTCGCCCACGCTGCCCGGCAAGACCAACCTGCTGCTGCGCTGGACCGGAGCGGACGGCGCGGACGCCCGCTACCTGCCCCTGCCGAACCCGTTGGCGCGCGGCTGACCCGGGCTCAGCGGGCGGTGCCGAAGTCCTGGGTCCAGTAGCTGCCCGGCTGGGCGAGACCGACGCCGATCTCCTTGTACGAGCAGTTGAGGATGTTGGCCCGGTGCCCGGGGCTGTTCATCCAGCCGTTCATGACCTGCTCCGGGGTGGCGTAGCCGTAGGCGACGTTCTCGCCGTAGGCGCTCCAGCTGTAGCCGGCCCGCGTGATGCGGTCGCCCGGGGAGGACCCGTCGGATCCGGTGTGCGACATGTTCTGGTGGGCCGCCATGTCCGCGCTGTGGGCCTGCGCCGCCTTGGTCAGCGCCGGGTTCACGGTCAGCGGGTGGCAACCGACCTTGGCGCGCTCGGCGTTGACGAGCTGCACGACGCGCGCGACGGCCCCGGACGCGGTGGGCGTGGGCGTGGGCTTCGGAGCGCTGGATGCGGTGGCGGTGGCGGTGGGGCGGGGAGTACGGGGAGCGGTCGTGCTCCTGGGCTTGGGCGTCGTGGCCCGCTGCGTGGGCGACGCGGTGGCGCTCGGCGTGCCCGTGGTGTGGTGGCCGTTGCGGTGGTGATGGCGGTGATGCCGGTGGCCGTGGTGCTCCGACGCCCGGGGCGTGCTCGTGGCGGCGACGTCGGCGGCCTGGTCCTTGCCGCCGTACGGCCAGTCGGAGCACGCCAGGGCGACGGACGGCACGCCCACGGCTCCGATGGCGACGGCCGCGACGACTATGCGCCGGTACTGCTGCGTCTTGCGGTGCTTGGCCATTCGTCAACCTCGCTCGATGATCGCCGGGCGCTCATTTTCGGGAGGGCTTCACAAGCGGCGCAAAGGCGGCTTCCACTACTGCGCCTAGTAGAGCTTCGGGGCTCTTGTCAGCCGGGCGAAGAGATGCCGTGTTCGCTTCCGCGATGTTTGCAACTGCCTGGCGCCCTGTCAGGAGCGCGGCGGCAGCGGCGAATGCGGGAAGGTGCCGGGCGGGCGTCGTGTCGTGGGCCGATGAGCGGTTCCCCTCTGCGGCAAGCCGGACAAATCCCATATGTCATCGGAGCCACGTCTACTACCCGGGGCCCTTAGTCGCCGGAAACGCTGTGAGGGATGTCACGCCACCGACCTGCCTTAGGCTGATCGATGTGCTGCGCGACGTGACTGCCACCCGATACGTGACCCCTCTGCGGTCCGGCGGCTCCGTGCCCGGTGTCGTCGAGGCCGACGACCTCGGCACATACGTCGTCAAGTTCACCGGTTCCGCGCAGGGGCACAAGGCGCTGGTCGCCGAGGTGATCGTCGGAGAGCTCGCCCGCGCGCTCGGGCTGCGCTTCCCCGAACTGGTCCTCGTCCACTTCGACCCCGCGATCGCCGCCGCCGAGCCCCACCAGGAGGTGCGGGAGCTGCACGGCGCGAGCGCGGGCGTGAACCTCGGCATGGACTACCTGCCCGGCGCCCGGGACTTCACCCCGGAGATCGCGAAGAGCTTCCCCGTGGACCCGCTGGAGGCGGGCCGGATCGTGTGGCTGGACGCGCTGACCGCCAACGTGGACCGTACGGTCCACAGCTCCAACCTCATGGTCTGGCCCACACTCGGCACCGCGCCGCCCCGCCTGTGGCTCATCGACCACGGCGCCGCCCTGGTCTTCCACCACCGCTGGGACACCACGACCCCGGGCAAGAGGTACGACTTCCGCCATCACGCCCTGGGCCACTACGCCCCCGACGTCCGGGCCGCCGACGCCGAACTCGCCCCGAAGGTGACCGGGGACCTGCTGCGCGGGATCGTCGCCGAGGTGCCGGACGCCTGGCTCGCCGAGGACGCCGGCTTCGCGAGCCCGGACGACGTCCGCGCCGCCTACGTCGACTACCTCCTGGCCCGCGTGCGCCTGTCGCCCGAGTGGCTGCCCACCGACTTCCCGAGCCGCGAGCAGCTCGCGGCCGAGGAGGCCGCCCGCGCGGCGAGGACACAAGCGGGCCGCCCGGACTGGCTCAAGCGCGTCCCCGACCTGCACGGCAAGCCGGCGGCGGAACAGGACTGGACGGTCCACCTGGGATGAGGCACATCGGATGAACCATCGCGTACAGATCGAGTACTGCACACAGTGCCGCTGGCTGCCCCGCGCCGCCTGGCTGGCACAGGAGCTGCTCACCACCTTCGAGGCGGAGCTGACCGAGCTGGCGCTCAAGCCCGGCACCGGGGGCGTCTTCGTGGTCCGCGTCGACGGCGAGGTGGTGTGGGACCGCACGGCGCAGGGCTTCCCGGAGCCCACCGCGGTCAAGCGGCTCGTGCGCGACCGAGTGGCCCCGGGGAAGTCCCTGGGCCACTCGGACAGGACCGCGTAGGCGTCAGCCCTTGAGCTGCTCGTACGCCGGCAGGGTGAGGAAGTCGGCGTAGTCCTCGTCCAGGGAGACCCTCAGCAGCAGGTCGTGGGCCTCCTGCCAGTGGCCGGCGGCGAAGGCCTGCTCGCCGATCTCCTGGCGGATCGCGGAGAGTTCCTCGGCGGCGACCTTGCGGGCCAGCTCGGGCGTGGCCTTGTCGCCGTTCTCGAACTCGACGCCCGCGTTGATCCACTGCCAGATCTGGGAGCGGGAGATCTCGGCGGTGGCCGCGTCCTCCATCAGGTTGAAGATGGCGACCGCGCCGAGCCCGCGCAGCCAGGCCTCGATGTACCGGATGCCGACCTGGACGGCGTTGACCAGGCCCGTGTACGTCGGCTTCGCGTCCAGCGAGTCGATCGCGATCAGGTCGGCCGCGTCCACGTGGACGTCCTCGCGCAGCCGGTCCTTCTGGTTCGGCTTGTCGCCGAGGACCCTGTCGAAGGACTCCATGGCGATCGGAACGAGGTCGGGGTGGGCGACCCAGGAGCCGTCGAACCCGTCGTTCGCCTCACGGTCCTTGTCGGCGCGGACCTTCTCGAAGGCCACCTTGTTGACCTCGGCGTCCCGGCGGGACGGGATGAACGCGGCCATGCCGCCGATCGCGTGCGCGCCGCGCTTGTGGCAGGTGCGGACGAGGAGTTCGGTGTACGCCCGCATGAACGGGGCCGTCATCGTGACCGCGTTGCGGTCCGGGAGGACGAACTTCGGCCCGCCGTCACGGAAGTTCTTCACGATGGAGAACAGGTAGTCCCAGCGGCCGGCGTTCAACCCCGAGGCATGGTCGCGCAGTTCGTAGAGGATCTCCTCCATCTCGTACGCGGCCGTGATCGTCTCGATCAGAACGGTGGCGCGGACGGTGCCCTGCGGGATGCCGACGTAGTCCTGCGCGAACACGAACACGTCGTTCCACAGCCGCGCCTCGAGGTGCGACTCGGTCTTCGGCAGGTAGAAGTAGGGGCCCTTGCCGAGGTCCAGCAGCCGCTGGGCGTTGTGGAAGAAGTACAGGCCGAAGTCGACGAAGGCGCCCGGGACGGCGCGGCCGTCGGCGTCGACCAGGTGCCGCTCGTCCAGGTGCCAGCCGCGCGGGCGCATGACGACGGTGGCGAGTTCCTCGTTCGGCCGGAGGGCGTACGTCTTGCCGGACCTCGGGTCGGTGAAGTCGATGTTCCTGGTATAGGCGTCGATCAGGTTGACCTGGCCGAGGATCACGTTCTCCCAGGTGGGCGCCGAGGCGTCCTCGAAGTCGGCGAGCCAGACCCGCGCGCCCGAGTTGAGCGCGTTGATGGTCATCTTGCGGTCGGTGGGGCCGGTGATCTCGACGCGCCGGTCGTTCAGCGCGGCCGGGGCCGGGGCGACCTTCCAGGAGTCGTCCGCGCGGATCGCGGCGGTCTCGGGGAGGAAGTCGAGCGTGGAGGTGCGGGCGATCTCGGCGCGGCGCTCGGCCCGGCGGGCGAGGAGTTCGTCACGGCGCGGGGTGAACCGCCGGTGCAGCTCCGCCACGAAGGCGAGCGCCGCGTCCGTGAGGACCTCTTCCTGCCTGGGCAGGGGCTCGGCGTCGACGATGGCCAGCGGGGACGGCGCTGGTGCGGACATGAGCTGTCACTTCCTTCAGCGGTGGCACCGGGTGCCAAGTGGCACGTACAGGGCAAACAGCGCCGACTGTGCGGGCAGGCGCTTCTGAACAGTGGATAGTAGTTTCCTCATTGTGGAACTTCAATGGTTTGTTGATGTCGAGATTCTCTGAGTCGAGGCAAGGTGGCGCCCAGTGCCACCCCCCTCACTCAAGGTGGCGCAGGTCGGCCTCGGTGTCGATGTCGTACGGCTCGGCCACGTCCGCGCACTCCACGAGCCGGATGTGGGCGGCCTGCTCCTGCAGATACGCACGGGCGCCGCGATCCCCGGTGGCGGTCGCCACGATGCCCGGCCAGTGGGCCGCGCCGAAGAGCACCGGATGCCCGCGCGTGCCGTCGTAGGCGGCCGAGACCAGCGATGTGTCGTCCTCGTAGGCGCCGAGCACCCGGGCCACGGCCGCCGGCCCGATGCCGGGCTGGTCGACGAGGCTCACCAGGGCCGCGCGGACCCCCGTACCGGCCAGCGAGGCCAGTCCGGCGCGCAGCGAGGAGCCCATGCCCTCGGTCCAGTCGGGGTTGTCCACGAGCACGCATCCGCTGAGCTCGGCGCGCCGGCGGACGTCGTCCGCCCGCGCTCCCAGCACGACGTGGATCCGGCCGCACCCGGCCGCGCGCAGCACCTGGACCGCGTGCTCGACCAGGAGGCGCCCCCGGTGCTCCAGCAGCGCCTTGGGCCGGCCGCCGAGCCGTCTGCCCCCGCCGGCGGCGAGCAGCAGCCCGGCGACCTCCGCGTGATGCCTGTCCGTCATGCGTCCTGCATACCTGACGGGGGGTGTGGCGGCGGGTTTCCTTGGGCTGAATTTCGGTCCGCGCGGTGGCGCTCCCGGACGCGGTGGCGTTTACTGGCCCGCGCACGACGGCGTGTGAGGGGGAGGGCTGTGTTGCGGAGCTTGGGGCAGAGGCCAGTGACCGGCAGCGACGAGGACCCGCGAGTGGCGGAACTGCGGACCGCGGTGTCCCGGCTGCGCCGCGAACTCGCGGCGCTGCCCTCCGAGTTCCCCGACCGCGCCATAGCCGAGGACGAGCTGGCCGCGCTGGCTGCGATGGCGTCCGGCGGTTCGCCCGAGATCCCGCGCCTGCGCAGCTCCCTGTTACTGATCGCGGGTGCGATCGGCTCGGTGAGTGCCCTGGCCAGGGGGTTGAGCGGCGTCCGGGAGGCGGTGGATCTCTTCGGTGAGTCGCCGCGATCCTGAATGCGCTCTCAGGCGCCCGAACTCGCCAAAGCCTGGGACAGCTCAAGGGCGATCTGCTGCAGCACCGGCACGATCTTCTCGGTAGCCGCTTCCGTGACCCGCCCGGCCGGCCCGGAGATGGAGATCGCCGCAGCCGTCGGAGACTCCGGCACGGACACCGCGAGGCACCGGACCCCTATCTCCTGCTCGTTGTCGTCCACGGCGTACCCCAGCTGCCGCACGTCCTCCAGCGCCGCCAGGAATCCCTCGGGCGTGGTGATCGTCTTCTCCGTCGCGGCGGGCATCCCCGTACGGGACAGCAGCGCCCGTACCTCTTCGTCCGGCACCCCGGCCAGCAGTGCCTTGCCCACGCCGGTCGAGTGCGGCAGCACCCGTCGCCCCACTTCCGTGAACATCCGCATCGAATGCTTCGACGGCACCTGCGCCACGTACACGATCTCGTCGCCGTCCAGCAGCGCCATGTTCGCCGTCTCGCCGGTCTCCTCGACCAGCCGCGCGAGATACGGCCGCGCCCAGGTGCCGAGCAGCCGGGACGCCGACTCGCCGAGCCGGATGAGCCGGGGGCCGAGCGCATAGCGCCGGTTCGGCTGCTGGCGGACGTACCCGCAGGCGACCAGGGTGCGCATCAGCCGGTGGATGGTCGGCAGCGGCAGCCCACTGGTCGCGGACAGCTCGCTCAGACCGACCTCGCCGCCCGCGTCCGCCATCCGCTCGAGCAGATCGAAGGCGCGCTCCAGGGACTGGACCCCGCCACCGGCGGAGGATTTGGCGGAGTCGGTGGTGCTGGCGCTGGACGTCGGCACGGCGCGTTCCTTTCGGGACTGGCGAGAGGGGAGAAGCCTACCCGGCGGCCGGTTGACTCCCTGCTTGTACATAGCTACGTTCTGCTTGCTGGAATTCTAATTCCGCTTTGTGGAAACGTCCAGAGTGGGTGCGCGTCGCGTGCTGTCCAGAAGTGTGCCCCTTGACGGCGGGGGAGTGGGAGTGAAGACTCCTTCAACAGAACGTTGAAATCCGTTACGTGGGTGTAAATCCCGTTTCCTGGGCGTAAAACGGCGGTACAGAGAGGGGTTCGGGTGTCCGACGCTGAACTGGTCCTGCGCTCGACGCGCGTCATCACTCCGGAGGGGACGCGGGCCGCCACGGTCACCGTGTCCGCCGGAAGGATCACGGCAGTCCTGCCGTACGACACCGAGGCCCCGGCCGGCGCGCGGCTGGAGGACCTCGGCGACCACGTCCTGCTGCCCGGCCTGGTCGACACCCACGTGCACGTCAACGACCCGGGCCGCACCGAGTGGGAGGGCTTCTGGACCGCCACCCGCGCGGCGGCGGCGGGCGGCATCACCACGCTGATCGACATGCCGCTCAACTCCCTGCCGCCGACCACGACCGTCGAGAACCTGCGGGTGAAGCGGGAGGTCGCCGCCGACAAGGCGCACATCGACGTCGGATTCTGGGGCGGCGCGCTGCCGGACAACGTCAAGGACCTGCGCCCGCTGCACGAGGCCGGAGTCTTCGGCTTCAAGGCCTTCCTGTCCCCGTCCGGCGTGGACGAGTTCCCGCACCTGGACCAGGACCGGCTCGCCCGGTCCATGGCGGAGATCGCCGGCTTCGACGGCCTGCTGATCGTGCACGCCGAGGACCCGCACCACCTCGCCGCCGCTCCCCAGCACGGCGGCCCCAGGTACGCCGACTTCCTCGCCTCCCGCCCGCGCGACGCCGAGGACACGGCCATCGCGAACCTCATCGCGCAGGCCCGCCGCCTCCACGCGCGCGTGCACGTGCTGCACCTGTCCTCCAGCGACGCGCTGCCGCTGATCCGCGCCGCCCGCGCCGAGGGCGTGCGGATCACCGTGGAGACCTGCCCGCACTACCTCACCCTGACCGCCGAGGAAGTGCCGGACGGCGCCAGCGAGTTCAAGTGCTGCCCGCCCATCCGCGAGGCCGCCAACCAGGACCTGCTCTGGGAGGCGCTGGCCGACGGCACCATCGACTGCGTCGTCACCGACCACTCGCCCTCCACCGCCGACCTGAAGACCGAGGACTTCGCCACCGCCTGGGGCGGCATCTCCGGCCTCCAGCTCAGCCTGTCCGCCGTGTGGACCGAGGCCCGCAAGCGCGGTCACGGTCTGGAGGACGTCGTGCGCTGGATGTCCACGCGGACGGCAGCCCTCGCCGGTCTGGACTCTTCCAAGGGCGCGATCGCACCCGGCCGCGACGCCGACTTCGCGGTCCTCGCCCCCGACGAGACCTTCACCGTCGACCCGGCCGGCCTCCAGCACCGCAACCGGGTCACCGCGTACGCCGGCAAGACCCTGTACGGCGTCGTGAAGTCCACCTGGCTGCGCGGCGAACGCATCGTCGCCGACGGCGAGTTCACCGACCCCAAGGGCGCCCTGCTCGCCCGCCCCCAGTAAGCCGGCCCCGCACCCGCGACGGGCCGACTCCAGAAAGGACCCCCTGATCACCGTGACGGCGCTGCATCAATCGAGTTTGGCGAGTTTCACCGGCGACGCGAACCCCTACGGAGGCGGCGACCCGTACGCGGACTACCGCACCGCCGACTTCCCCTTCACCCAGTACGCCAACCTCGCCGACCGGCAGCTCGGCGCCGGTGTCATCGCCGCCAACGACGAGTTCTTCGCCCAGCGGGAGAACCTGCTGGTGCCCGAGCGGGCCGAGTTCGACCCCGAGCACTTCGGGCACAAGGGCAAGGTCATGGACGGCTGGGAGACCCGCCGCCGGCGCGGCGCCTGCGCCGAGCACCCGTGGCCGACCGCCGAGGACCACGACTGGGCGCTGGTCCGGCTCGGCGCGCCCGGGGTGATCCGCGGGATCGTCGTCGACACCGCCCACTTCCGGGGCAACTACCCGCAGGCGGTCTCCATCGAGGGCACGTCCGTACCCGGCTCGCCGTCCCCTGAGGAGCTGCTGGGCGACGACGTGAAGTGGACGACGATCGTCCCGCGCACCGCCGTCGGCGGCCACGCGGCCAACGGCTTCGAGGTCACCGTCGAGCAGCGCTTCACCCACCTGCGGGTCAACCAGCACCCCGACGGCGGCATCGCGCGCCTGCGCGTATACGGCGAGGTGGTGCCCGATCCGCAGTGGCTGTCCGTTCTGGGCACCTTCGACGTGGTCGCCCTGGAGAACGGCGGCCGGGTCGAGGACGCCTCGAACCTCTTCTACTCCCCGGCCACCAACACCATCCAGCCGGGCCGCTCGCGCAAGATGGACGACGGCTGGGAGACCCGCCGCCGCCGCGACCAGGGCAACGACTGGATCCGCTACCAGCTGGTCGCCCAGTCCCAGATCCGCGCGATCGAGATCGACACCGCCTACCTGAAGGGCAACAGCGCCGGCTGGGCGTCGGTGTCGGTGAAGGACGGCGAGAACGGCGACTGGACGGAGATCGTCCCGCGCACCCGCCTCCAGGCCGACACCAACCACCGGTTCGTGCTCCCCGAGCCCGTGGTCGGCACGCACGCGCGGATCGACATCTTCCCCGACGGCGGCATCTCCCGCCTGCGTCTGTTCGGCTCCCTGACCGAGCAGGGCGCGGCCGGTCTCGCCGCCCGGCACCAGGAACTGGGCGGCTGACCCACTCCCCGACCCACCCCTGACCCGCGCGGGGCGCCCCGGCCTGGACAGCACCGGGCGCCCCGCGTGTCACCCACAAGGACCCGTTTCCGGGTGGCCGGAACTTACGGGTCCGGCTCCCGCGTTCTCCCCGCGTGACCCTTCAGCAAGAGATCGTCGGCAACGCCATGCAGATGGCGGTCGTCAACCTGCAGCCCGGCCAGACCGTGTACTGCGAGGCCGGAAAGTTCCTGTTCAAGACGACGAACGTGACCATGGAGACGCGGCTGTCCGGCCCGTCGAACAACGGAGGACAGCAGCAGGGCGGCTCCGGCGGCGGCATGGGCGGCCTGCTGCGCCAGGCCATGGGCACCGCCATGCAGGTGGGCCAGCGCATGCTCGCGGGCGAGTCGCTGGCGTTCCAGTACTTCACCTCCCAGGGCGGCGAGGGCACGGTCGGCTTCGCCGGTGTGCTCCCGGGTGAGATGCGGGCCCTGGAACTCGACGGCAGGCGCGCGTGGTTCGCCGAGAAGGACGCCTTCGTGGCCGCCGAGTCCACCGTCGACTTCGGCATCGCCTTCGCCGGCGGCCGCACCGGCATGAGCGGCGGCGAGGGCTTCATCCTGGAGAAGTTCACCGGGTACGGCACGGTGATCATCGCCGGCGCGGGCAACTTCATCGACCTCAACCCGGCGGACTTCGGCGGCCGCATCGAGGTGGACACCGGCTGCGTGGTCGCCTTCGAGGAGGGCATCCAGTACGGCGTCCAGCGCGTCGGCGGCCTCAACCGCCAGGGGATCATGAACGCCGTGTTCGGCGGCGAGGGCCTGTCCCTGGCCACCCTGGAGGGCAACGGCCGGGTGATCCTGCAGTCCCTCACCATCGAGAGCCTCGCCAACGCCCTGAAGAAAGCCCAGGGCGGCGACAAGCAGGGCCCGACCGGCGGACTGTTCTCCACCCACGCCGGCTGAGCCGATGAGTTCCGGGCGGCGGCGGGGTCTGAGGTGATGGCAGCAGACCCCGCACCCGGAAGAAGGCACCCCTCATGGGCAAGCTCGTCTCCACCGTCTTCGTCACCCTCGACGGCGTCCACCAGGCCCCGGGCGGCCCCCAGGAGGACACCAGCGGCGGCTTCACCCACGGCGGCTGGAGCTTCGTGTACGGCGACGACGACTTCGGCAGGTTCGTCACCGAGGTCTTCGACCGGGCCGGCGCCTTCCTGCTCGGCCGCCGTACGTACGACATCTTCGCCGCGTACTGGCCCAAGGTGACCGACCCGGCCAACCTCATCGCCGCCAAGCTCAACGCCCTGCCGAAGTACGTCCCCTCCGCGACCCTCACCGACCCGGCCTGGTCCGGCACCACCGTGCTCGGCGGCGACCTCACCAAGGAGGTCCAGGCCCTGAAGGAGCGCACGGACGGTGAACTCCAGGTCCACGGCAGCGGCGCCCTGGTCCGCTCCCTCATCGACCTCCGGCTCCTCGACACCCTGCACCTGGTGACCTTCCCGGTCCTCCTCGGCACCGGCCGCCGCCTGTTTCCCGAGGGCACGGCCCCCACCGCCTTCCGCCACACCGCCGGCCGCGTCACGGGCGCGGGCGTCTCCATCCAGTCGTACGACCTGGCGGGCGACCCCGAGTACGGCTCGTACGAACTCCCCGAAGACGCCTGAGGCGCACCGCAAATCCCTGGCCGAAGACCGGCCCCGCCGGTACGGTGATCACGCCCGTGCGAGCCGCCGACGTCTCCGCACCCCTTCGGAGACCGGGAGAGCCGCCCCATGTCGTCGATCGCCGTACCGGGGCCCACCGCCCTGCCCCGGCGCGCCTGGTACACCGACCTGCCCGTGCTGCTCGTCGCCGTGTGCTGGGGTGCCAGCTACCTCGCCGCCAAGGACATCACCACAGCCCGTACGGTCCTCGCCGTGCTGGTGCTGCGGTTCGCGCTCGCCGTGCCCGTCCTGGCCGTCGCCGGGCGGCGGGCCCTGCGCGCCCTGACCGCCGCCCAGTGGCGCGGCGCCGCCCTGCTGGGAGTGATCCTGAGCGGGATCTTCCTGCTGGAGACGTACGGGGTGGTGCACACCTCCGCGACCAACGCCGGTCTGATCATCAGCCTCACCATGGTCTTCACCCCGCTCGCCGAGGCCGCCGTCAGCCGCACCCGGCCCACCCCGGCCTTCCTCGGCGCGGCCCTGCTGTCGGTGCTCGGCGTCGTCCTGCTCACCCAGGGCGGCGGCTTCACCCGGCCGGGCACCGGCGACCTGCTGATGCTGCTCGCCGCGCTCGCCCGCACCCTGCACGTCCTCGCCATGTCCCGGCTCCGGGCCGTACGGGGCGCCGACGCGCTGCCGCTGACCACCGTCCAACTCGGCGCGTCCGTCGCCGTCTTCGCCGCGCTGTCCCCGGTCTCGGGCGGTCCGGCGCCCTGGGCGGTCGCGGCCGGGTTCGGCGCCCGGGACTGGGCGGGGCTGCTGTTCCTGTCCGCGCTCTGCACGGTGTTCGCCTTCTTCGTGCAGATGTGGGCGGTCCGCCGTACGTCCCCGTCCCGGGTCGGGCTGCTGCTCGGCACCGAGCCGCTGTGGGCCGCCGCGGCGGGAATCGCGCTGGGCGGGGAACGGCTCGGCCCGCTCGCTCTCGCGGGCGGTGCGCTGGTGCTTGCGGGGACGGCGTGGGGGCGCGGGGCGGCAGGTTAACTTCACGAAAACTCAACGGACTTGAAGGGAAAATCTTCAATCTTGTCGTTGACATGCCAACGTCTACGCGCGTCATCATGAGGGCATGAGATTCCCCCCACGCGCTACTCGCATCGGCGCCGCAGCCGCGCTCCTGTCCGCCCTCCTCGTGGGCGGCACCGTCTCCGCCACCACGGCGGACGCCGCAGCCTCGTCGGCCGGCAGCATCTGCTACGGAAACCTGCCGTCACAGGCCCACGACACCCTGGGCCTGATCGCCCAGGGCGGCCCGTACCCGTACTCGCAGGACGGCACCGTCTTCTCCAACAAGGAAGGCGTCCTGCCCAGCGAGTCCTACGGCTACTACCACGAGTACACGGTGATCACCCCCGGCTCCCCCACGCGGGGCGCCCGGCGCATCGTCACCGGTGAGCAGTCCCAGGAGGACTACTACACCTCCGACCACTACGCCACGTTCGACCTGATCGACTTCGGCTGCTGAGCCGGCCGACAGGCCTCCAGGCAACGGCGCGACACACGTGCCCGCACGCTCGCCCGCGGCTGTCCCCCCACCCAGGGCCGCGCGCAGCGCAGCGGCACGGCACCACCAGCGGGCCGCCGGGAACCGTCCCGGCGGCCCGCTGTCGTCCGGCGGCCGCTGAAGGGACGGACAGCAGCCGCCGAAAGTCCAAGAGTCCGCGACTTTGGTCGCCGATCAGGCGCAGGCCGCGGCCGACGGCCCGCGGGCTGCGTAGATTGGTCGACCGTGACGGAGAACGGGCTTGGCCCCACCATGGCGCGCGGGGCAGGGCCCCGCCCGTGGATGCTGCCCTCCGCCCTGCTGCACGGGCTGGAGCCGGACTCGGGGCCCGACGGCCGGCGGCCCCGGCGCACCGCACGGGACTGGATCGTCGACAGCTGCTGCTTCCTGCTGGCCGTGCTCCTGTTCCTGGCGACCGCCGTCGGTCTGCGGCAGCAACCGCACGTGCCCGCGGGTCTCGCCGTCGCCGACGTCGTGCTGGGCGCCCTGTCCTGCTGCGCCGTCTGGCTGCGCCGCCGCTGGCCGGTGGGCCTCGCCGTCGCGATGGTCGCCGTCGGCATGGTGTCCGCCACGGCGGGCGGCGCGGGCGCGGTCGCCCTGTTCACCCTCGCCGTGCACCGGCCCTTCCGCTACGTCGCCTGGGTCGGCGGCGTCGACCTCGCCCTCGTACCCGTCTACTACTGGCTGCGCCCCGACCCCGACCTGCCCTTCGCCGCCGCCGTCGTCTTCGTCGTGCTGCTCGTCGTCTCCGTCATCGGCTGGGGCATGTTCGTGCGCTCCAAGCGCCTGCTGCTGCTCAGCCTGCGCGAGCGGGCCCACCGGGCGGAGACCGAGGCGCGGCTGCGCGCCGAGCAGGCGCAGCGGCTCGCCCGTGAGGCCATCGCCCGCGAGATGCACGACGTGCTCGCCCATCGGCTCACCCTGCTCAGCGTGCACGCGGGCGCGCTGGAGTTCCGGCCGGACGCGCCGCGCGAGGAGATCGCCCGGGCCGCCGGAGTGATCCGGGAGAGCGCGCACGAGGCGCTCCAGGACCTGCGGGAGATCATCGGCGTGCTGCGGACCGGCGAGGCCGAGGACGCGGTCGGCGAGCGGCGCCAACCGACGCTGGCCGCGCTGGACGCCCTGGTCGCCGAGTGCCGCGAGGCGGGCATGAAGGTGACCCTGGACCACCGGGTCGCCGACCCGGCCGCCGTCCCCGCCTCCGTCGGCCGCACCGCCTACCGCATCGCCCAGGAGGCCCTGACCAACGCCCGCAAACACGCCCCCGGCGCCGAGGTCACCCTGATCCTCGCCGGCGCCCCGGGCGAGGGCCTCACCGTCACGGTGACCAACCCCGCGCCCACCACCGAGCCCACACCCGTCCCCGGCTCCGGCCAGGGCCTGATCGGCCTCACCGAACGCGCGAACCTCACCGGCGGCCGCCTGGACCACGGCACCACGGCCGACGGAGGCTTCGAGGTGCGAGCCTGGCTGCCCTGGGGGCGGCCCGGACCGACACCCTGACAACGCCGAGCGGGCGAGCACGGCCCAACTCGGTCCCGGGTGCGAAGTCGTGGCGCCGGGGCCAACCGTGATTACGTAAGCCCATGACGCCGATCAGACTCCTCCTCGTCGACGACGACCCGCTCGTACGGGCCGGACTGGCCCTGATGATCGGTGGGGCCGAGGACATCGAGATCGTCGGAGAGGCCGCGGACGGTGCCCAGGCCGAGGAAGCCGTCTCGCGCACCCGGCCGGACGTCGTCCTCATGGACATCCGGATGCCGTCGGTGGACGGGCTCACCGCGACCGAGCGGCTGCGCGCGCGGGCCGACGCTCCGCAGGTCGTGGTGCTCACCACCTTCCACGCCGACGAACAGGTGCTGCACGCCCTGCGCGCGGGCGCCGCCGGGTTCGTGCTGAAGGACACCCCGCCCGCCGAGATCGTCGACGCCGTGCGCCGGGTCGCGGCCGGCGACCCCGTCCTGTCGCCCGCCGTCACCCGGCAGTTGATGCGCCACGCGGCCGGTGGCGCCGCCGACGCGCGCCGGGCACGCGCGCGTGAACGGCTCGACGTGCTCAACGACCGCGAACGCGAGGTCGCCGTCGCCGTCGGCCGGGGCCTGGCCAACGCGGCGATCGCCACCGAGCTGTTCATGAGCGTGGCCACCGTCAAGACCCACGTCTCCCGCATCCTCGCCAAACTCGGCCTCGCCAACCGCGTCCAGATCGCCCTGCTCGCCTACGACGCGGGACTCGTCGACGGGGACGGGCACTAAGCCCGCGCGCCGCGCGTTGTCGCAGTACCGGGAGGAGCCCGGCGTGCCTCGGGGGAGTCCGGAGGGGGAACGATGGTCAGGCAACACGTGGTCGATCTGGGGGAGTTCGGGGACGCGCTGCGCACGGATCCTCACCCGGTGTACGCCCGGCTGCGCGAACAGGGCCCCGTGCACCGCGTCCGGCTGCCGGGCTGGCAGGACGATGCCTGGTTGGTCGTCGGGTACGAGGAGGCGCGGGCGGCCCTCGCGGACAGCCGGCTGGCGAAGGACACCAGCAAGATCGGCGTGACCGTCGTGGACCAGGAGATGGTCGGCAAGCATCTGCTGGCCACCGATCCGCCCCAGCACACCCGACTGCGCGCCCTCGTCACGCGCGCGTTCACGATGCGCCGGGTGGAGCAGCTGCGCCCGCGGATCCAGCAGATCACCGACGAACTGCTGGACGAGATGCTCCCGGCAGGCCGCGCCGACCTCATCGCCTCCCTCGCCTACCCGCTGCCCATCACCGTCATCTGCGAACTCCTCGGGGTCCCCGACATGGACCGCGAGGAGTTCCGCAAGACGTCCACGGAGGTGGTCGCGCCCACCAACGACCAGACGGGCTACGAGGCGGTCGTCCGCCTCGGCGAGTACCTCACCGAGCTGATCGAGGACAAGCGCTGCTCCGGCCCCACGGACGACCTGCTCAGCGATCTGATCCGCACCACCGCCGAGGACGGCGACCGCCTCTCCGCGCAGGAACTGCGTGGCATGGCCTTCCTGCTGCTGATCGCCGGCCACGAGACCACCGTCAACCTCATCGGCAACGGCGTCCACGCCCTCCTGACCCACCCGGCTCAACTCGCCGCCCTGTGCGCCGACATGACCCTCCTGGACGGCGCCGTCGAGGAGATGCTGCGCTACGAGGGCCCGGTGCAGAGCGCCACCTACCGGTTCGCCGCCGAGCCCGTGGAGATCGCCGGGTCGGCCATCGAGCAGGGCGCCCATGTGGTGATCAGCCTCACCGCCGCCCAGCGCGACGGCGGGCGCCATGACGATCCGCACCGGTTCGACATCCGCCGCGACACCCGCGGCCACCTCGCCTTCGGCCACGGCATCCACTACTGCCTCGGCGCACCCCTGGCCCGCCTGGAGGGCCGCACGGCCATCGGCACACTGCTGCGCCGCGCCCCCGGCCTCGCGCTCGACGGCACGCCCGGCGAGTGGCTGCCCGGCCTGCTGATGAGGGGGATGCGCAGCCTTCCGGTCCGCTGGTGAACGGCGGCTGACCCCAGCCGTGTGCGGGCCCGCGGCCACGGTCGCAGGCGGCGCCGGCGGCACGGCCGCGGGGTGCCCGTGGCACGGTCGTCGGTCGAGACCGGCGTCTGCGCTGGTGCGCGGCGCCGCGGCAACCGCCTTGGGCGGGGTGGTGCGTGGCGCGCGGCTCCGGTCGTGCGTGGCACTCGCGGCACGGTCGTACGGCGCACGCGCGGCACGGCCGTACGCGGCGCCCGGGGCAACGCGAGGCACCTGTCGCAATGGTGACGCGCGGCGTCTGTGGCAACGGTGACATGTGGCGTCTGTGGCAAGGGTGGCATGTGGCGTCTGTGGCAACGGTGACCGCGGCGTCTGTGGCAACGATGATGCGCGGTGCCTGTGGCAACGGTGACCCGCGGTGCCTGTGGCACCGGTGATGCGCGGCGCCCGCGGCACCGGTCGTACGTGGCCCTCGGCATCGCGTGCACGCGGCCCCGGCACCCGCCCTACGACGCCCGTACCCCGTCCGGGATCTCCACCAGCCGCACCGGGCGCCGCTCCCGTCGGGAGACCTCGCAGGCCTCGGCCACGCGTAGGGCCTGCAGGGCCTCGTGGCCGTCGCACGGGTTGGCGCGCTCGCCGCGCACCACCTCCACGAAGGCGTTCAGCTCGGCCTCGTAGGCGGGCCCGAACCGCTCCAGGAAGCCGGGCCACGGCTTGGCCGCGGGCGGCGGCCCGGTCGGCTCGGTGGAAGCGAGCGGCGTACGGTCGTCCAGACCGACCACGACCGTGTCCGCCTCCCCGGCCAGCTCCATGCGCACGTCGTAGCCCGCGCCGTTCAGCCGGGTCGCCGTGGCCGTGGCGAGGGTGCCGTCGTCCAGCGTGAGCAGCGCCGCGCCCGTGCCGACATCACCCGCCTCGCGGAACATCGCGGGCCCGGCGTCGGACCCGGTGGCGTAGACGTCGGCCACCTCGCGGCCCGTCACCCACCGCAGCACGTCGAAGTCGTGGATCAGCGTGTCCCGGAACAGCCCGCCGGACAGCGGCAGCCAGTCGGCCGGGGGAGGGGACTGGTCGCAGGTCATCGCGCGCACGGTGTGCAGCCGGCCGAGGCGCCCGGAGCGCACGGCCTCGCGGGCGCCGGCATAGCCCGCGTCGAAGCGCCGCTGGAAGCCCATCTGCAGGATCGTGCCGGCCGCCGCCACCTCGGTGAGCGCCTGGAGCGTGCCCGGCAGGTCGAGCGCGATCGGCTTCTCGCAGAAGACCGGCAGGCCCGAGCGGGCTGCCCGACCGATCAGTTCGGCGTGGGCCGACGTCGCCGTGGTGATCACCACGGCGTCCACGCCCCACTTGAAGATCTCGTCCACACTGGGCGCCACCGTCTCGCCCAGCCGGTGTGCCAGTCCCTGTGCCCGTGCCGGATCCGCGTCCGTCAGGATCAGCGATCCGACATCGCGGTGGCGGCTGAGTGTTCTCGCGTGAAGGGTGCCGATGCGGCCCGTACCGATGACCCCGATGCGCATGGAAACAAAGTGAGGGCGGAGCCCGTACGCTGTCAATGTGTATGTCCGGACAATCGGACTACACAACTTCCCGTCAACCGGCCACGGGGCTACGCTCGGCCCCGTGCCGAAACCAGATGTGGACCCGACCGTGTCGCTCGACCTCCATGTGGACCGGAGCTCCCCGGTACCGCTGTACTTCCAGCTCTCGCAGCAGCTGGAGGCCGCCATCGAGCACGGCAGCCTCACCCCGGGCAGCCTCCTGGGCAACGAGATCGAGCTGGCCGCGCGGCTCGGCCTGTCCCGGCCGACGGTCCGCCAGGCCATTCAGTCCCTCGTCGACAAGGGGCTCCTCGTGCGCCGTCGCGGCGTCGGCACGCAGGTGGTGCACAGCCAGGTCAAGCGCCCGCTGGAGCTGAGCAGCCTGTACGACGACCTGGAGGCGGCCGGCCAGCGCCCCGCGACCAGGGTGCTGGTCAACACCGTCGTACCGGCCTCCGCCGAGGTCGCCGCAGCGCTCGGCGTGCCCGAGGGCAGCGACGTGCACCGCATCGAGCGGCTGCGCCTCGCGCACGGCGAACCGATGGCGTACCTGACCAACCACCTCCCGCCCGGCCTGCTCGACCTGGACACCGGACAGCTGGAGGCCACGGGTCTGTACCGGCTGATGCGCTCGGCCGGGATCACCCTGCACAGCGCCCGCCAGTCCATCGGCGCTCGCGGTGCCACGGCGGCCGAGGCCGAACGCCTCTCCGAGGCCGAGGGCGCGCCGCTGCTCACCATGCAGCGCACCACCTTCGACGACACCGGCCGTGCGGTCGAGTTCGGCGACCACACCTACCGTCCGAGCCGCTACTCCTTCGAGTTCCAGCTGCTCGTCCGGTCATGACGTCGGACTCCGGACCGGTCACAATGTCCGGACAATAAGACCGCTGGGGCACCCCCTGTCCTGTCACGAGTGTTCATGGTGTTCGATACTGGAGTGTTTGGGGCCGCTGAGCTGATCACCGGCCCCTTGCGCACGTACGAACACGGCAAGAAGGGCACGGCCTCGTGGCACGGTTTCGGACCTGGGCGGTCATAGCGTTGACAGGGGCACTTTCGCTGTCCCTGGGAGCGTGCAGCAGCACCGGGGGCAAGCGGGCGGAGGACGCCCGCAAGGCCGCCGCCGCCCAGGGGAGGGCGGCGGTGAACACCCCGCGCTGGACCTTCGCGATGATCACCCACTCGGGAGACGGCGACACCTTCTGGGACATCGTGCAGAGCGGTGCCAGGCAGGCCGCCGTCAAGGACAACATCAACTTCCTGTACTCGCACGACGACCAGGCCCAGCAGCAGGCGCAGCTGGTGGACGCGGCGGTCGACAAGAAGGTCGACGGCATCATCGTCACCCTCGCCAAGCCCGACGCCATGAAGGCCGCCGTGACCCGCGCCGAGAAGGCCGGCATCCCGGTCATCACGGTGAACTCCGGCTCCGAGGAGTCCAAGGCCTTCGGCGCCCTCACCCACATCGGCCAGGACGAGACCGTCGCCGGCGAGGCCGTCGGCGACGAGCTGAACAAGCGCGGGAAGAAGAAGGCCCTGTGCGTGCTGCACGAGCAGGGCAACGTCGGCCACGAGCAGCGCTGCGACGGCGTCGCCAGGACCTTCCACGGCACGCTGCAGAAGCTGTACGTCAACGGCACCGACATGCCCGACGTCCAGTCCGCGATCGAGGCCAAGCTCCAGGCCGACAGGTCCATCGACTCCGTCGTCACGCTCGGCGCCCCGTACGCCGACACCGCCGTGAAGGCCAGGGGTGACGCGGGCAGCAAGGCCGAGATCGACACCTTCGACCTCAACGCCCAGGTCGCTGCCGAGCTGAAGAACGGCACCCTCGGCTTCGCCGTCGACCAGCAGCCGTACCTCCAGGGGTACGAGGCGGTCGACCTGCTGTGGGCCTACAAGTACAACGCCGACGTCCTCGGCGGCGGCAAGCCCGTGCTGACCGGCCCGCAGATCATCACCAAGGACCAGGCCTCCGCGCTGGCCGCGTACACCGAGCGGGGCACCCGATGAGCGCGACCATGGAGAACGCGGCGGGCGAAACCGCTGACGAAAGGATTCTGCAGAGCTCCCCGCTGCGGAAGCTGCTCTCCCGGCCCGAGCTGGGCTCGGTCGTCGGCGCGCTTGCCGTCTTCGTCTTCTTCGCCTGCGCCGCCGACGGTTTCCTGCGCCCCACCAGCCTCAGCACGGTCCTGTACGCCTCCTCGACCATCGGCATCATGGCCGTACCCGTGGCGCTGCTGATGATCGGCGGCGAGTTCGACCTGTCGGCCGGTGTCCTGGTGACGTCCTCGGCGCTGATCTCCTCGATGTTCAGCTACCAGATGACGGCGAACACCTGGGTCGGCGTCGGCGTCTCGCTCCTGGCCACCCTCGCCATCGGCGCCTTCAACGGCTTCGTGCTCACCCGCACGAAACTGCCCAGCTTCATCGTCACGCTGGGCACCTTCCTGATGCTGACCGGCATGAACCTCGGCTTCACCAAGCTGATCGACGGCACGGTGTCGACGAAGACCATCGGGGACATGGAGGGCTTCCCCTCCGCCCACGCGATCTTCGCCTCGACCCTCACGATCGGCGGGGTCGACTTCAAGGTCACGATCCTCTGGTGGTTCGTACTGGTGGCCGTGGCCTCCTGGATCCTGCTGCGCACCCGGGCCGGCAACTGGATCTTCGCCGTCGGCGGCAACCAGGACGCGGCCCGCGCGGTCGGCGTACCGGTCGCCAGGACCAAGATCGGCCTCTACATGGGCGTGGCCTTCGGCGCCTGGATCTGCGGCCAGCACCTGCTGTTCTCCTTCGACGCCGTCCAGTCCGGCGAGGGCGTCGGCAACGAGCTGATCTACATCATCGCGGCCGTGATCGGCGGCTGCCTGATCACCGGCGGCCACGGCAGCGCGATCGGCTCCGCCGTGGGCGCCCTCCTCTTCGGCATGACCAGCAAGGGCATCGTCTTCGCCGAGTGGAACCCCGACTGGTTCAAGTTCTTCCTCGGAGCGATGCTGCTCCTCGCGACCCTGCTCAACGCCTGGGTCAAGAAGCGCGCGGAGGCCAACGAATGACTCTGGTCGAGCTGTCCGACGTCAGCAAGCACTACGGCACCGTCCGCGCCCTCGAAGGCGTCTCGCTGGAGGTCCACCCCGGCGAGATCACCTGCGTCCTCGGCGACAACGGAGCCGGCAAGTCCACCCTGATCAAGATCGTCGCGGGACTGCACCGGCACGACGGCGGCACCCTGAGCATCGAGGGCGAGGAGACGACCCTCTCCTCCCCGCGCGAGGCCCTGGACCGCGGCATCGCCACGGTCTACCAGGACCTGGCGGTGGTCCCCCTCATGCCGGTGTGGCGCAACTTCTTCCTCGGCTCCGAGCCCCGCAGGGGCAGGGGCCCCTTCAAGCGCCTGGACACCGGCCTCATGCGCCGCACCACCCGCGAGGCACTGCTGCGCATGGGCATCGACCTGAGGGACGTCGACCAGCCCATCGGCACCCTCTCCGGCGGCGAACGCCAGTGCGTGGCGATCGCCCGCGCGGTCCACTTCGGCGCGAAGGCCCTGATCCTGGACGAGCCCACCGCGGCACTGGGGGTCAAGCAGTCCGGTGTGGTCCTCAAATATGTGGCCGCGGCACGCGACGAGGGCCTGGGCGTTGTCTTGATCACCCACAACCCGCATCACGCCCACCTGGTGGGGGACAGGTTCGTGCTGCTGCGCAGGGGCACGATGGTGGGCAATTACACACGGGACGAGATCACGCTGGACGAGCTGACGCAGCAGATGGCCGGGGGAGGCGACCTCGAGGCTCTGCGCCATGAACTGCAGCGTGGTTGAGGGGCGCGGGGAACCGCGCGACCCACCACGACGGGCCCGCACCCGGCAACGACCGCGCATTCCCTCTCCTCGCCCCGCGCAGCACTCAGCGTGAGCGTGCGGCACAATCGAGCCCGATGAGCACCTACCGCGACCTCACCGCCCCCATCGGCTCCCGCCGGGCCCCCGTGCTCCGTACGGTCGGCACCAGGGAACGCCGCTCCCACCTGACCGCACCCCGTGTGCCGACGGTGGGGATCGACATCGGCGGCACCAAGGTCATGGCGGGCGTCGTGGACGCCGACGGCAACATCCTGGAGAAGCTCCGCACGGAGACCCCGGACAAGTCCAAGAGTCCCAAGGTCGTCGAGGACACCATCGTCGAACTGGTCCTGGACCTGTCCGACCGGCACGACGTGCACGCCGTCGGCATCGGCGCGGCCGGCTGGGTCGACGCCGACCGCAACCGCGTCCTGTTCGCCCCCCACCTGTCCTGGCGCAACGAACCGCTGCGCGACCGCATCGCCGGTCGCCTCGCGGTTCCCGTCCTGGTGGACAACGACGCCAACACCGCCGCCTGGGCGGAGTGGCGCTTCGGCGCGGGGCGCGGCGAGGACCACCTGGTCATGATCACGCTCGGCACGGGCATCGGCGGCGCCATCCTGGAGGACGGTCAGGTCAAGCGCGGCAAGTACGGCGTCGCCGGCGAGTTCGGCCACATGCAGGTCGTACCCGGCGGCCACCGCTGCCCGTGCGGCAACCGCGGCTGCTGGGAGCAGTACAGCTCCGGCAACGCGCTGGTCCGCGAGGCCAAGGAGCTGGCCGCCGCCGACTCCCCGGTGGCCTACGGCATCATCGAGCACGTCAAGGGCCAGATCGGGGACATCACCGGCCCGATGATCACCGAGCTGGCCCGCGAGGGCGACGCGATGTGCATCGAGCTGCTCCAGGACATCGGCCAGTGGCTCGGCGTCGGCATCGCCAACCTCGCCGCCGCCCTCGACCCCTCCTGCTTCGTCATCGGCGGCGGCGTCTCGGCCGCCGACGACCTGCTCATCGGCCCGGCCCGGGACGCCTTCAAGCGCCACCTCACCGGCCGCGGCTACCGCCCCGAGGCCCGCATCACCCGCGCCCAGCTCGGCCCCGAGGCCGGCATGGTGGGCGCCGCCGACCTCGCCCGGCTGGTCGCGCGCCGGTTCCGCCGGGCCAAGCGCCGCCGGGTGGAGCGGTACGAGCGCTACGAGCGGTACGCCCAGGCCCGCCGCGACCGGGACACCGCATGACCGCCTCCCTGCCCCGCCAGGCCGCCCCGCCGGACGAGCCGCGCCGCCGCCCCGCCGAGGACCCGCGGCACAAGGCCAGGCGCCGCGCGCTCACCCTGCTGATCATCGGGCTGCTGATCGGCGTCCCGGCCGGCTACCTGGTGATCTCCGCGAACCAGAGCCGCGACAGCGGCAAGGACAAGGAGGCCAAGTACTCCGCGACCGGCCTGACCCCGGGCTGGCCGTCGAAGGTGCAGCGCCGCCTCTACCAGGTGGCGGTCCCGTACCCGGCCGCCTACGTCGCCTCCTACGAGACGAACAACTGGAAGACCAGCCGCCTCTACGTGCAGTTCCGTACCAACGAGGCCGGCCTGTACAGCTTCCTGCAGACCATGGGAACA